>JBDRBF010000028.1:0-18557 GCA_043822925.1 bacterium | reverse complement strand
TATATAATCATCCCAATAGTCATTCCAATATTTTAGTTTTAATTCGGTAAACGGATGAGGAAATGGATTGACTATGGCTATGCATTTTCCCGATTTATCGTGATAGGTTATTAAAATTGGATTGATTATGGTAATCCATGCATTTTGATGAGCTATACGAAATTGTGCTATTTTTGTATTTTTTTGAACACTGATCTTTTGAGTGAAGTTTAAAAAAAGCTGCACCTTTTATTATTTCGTTATTTGCAGGGAGAATTGGAGGGTACATGGCATTTAATCCTGAAAATGCAAAAGTTGTTATGATGCTCAGGATTGCCGGGGGGAAGGGGTGTGATTTTTTGAAAAGCATAGGATTGTTCTTTCGTATTTCTACCAAAATTTATACCAAGGCTTACGATATGTATATTCAATGTCAGTAAGTTTGCTTAAATCAACGTCAAATTCAAAGTACGTACGGTCTTGTGGGCCAAATTCAGGTTTTCCATTATATGGGGCGCTATAAATAGGGTCACCGTCTTTATCATAGAAAAAAATGTGAGGGTCGTTTGCTTCAGGCACGTTTTGAATTATTGCTTTGACCGCGAGCCAGATTTCTATCAAAACTATTGCTTTACAGGAGGGAAAATAAATAGTCTCTAAAAGTAACGTGTTTATTTTTAACCATTACCAGTGGAGAGTGCCGTGAAGATCAAAAAGATAATTTTTGTGTTTTTCATAAGTATCTGTGTTTTTATTGGTCTTGTAAGTGATGGCCTAGGAGATCAGGTAGTTATAGATAAAAAAAGAGTAAATCAAGAGCCTGCAAGTAATAATAGCATTGTGTTTGGGCAGTCGGCGAGTTTGGATGGCGCTTTTGGGCTTTATGGGAATATTATACAAAAAGCGATTCAGGCGCGTATGAATCACGTTAATGATAGTGGTGGGGTGCATGGCAAGATGTTAAAATTGGTGAGCGTGAATGATGCCGGCGACCCACGTAAAACAGAAGAAAACGTTGAGCGGTTACTCAAAGATGGCATAGACATGTTTATTGGAAATATGGGTACACGAAGTGTGCTTAAGTTATTGCCTCTTATTAAAACAGAAAAAATTGCGCTTTTTTTCCCATGGAGTGGCGACCAACAGTTTCGTGATCCAAAATTAACTCATATAATTAATGGTCCAGGACTTTTAAAACCACAACTAACGGCGATAGTTGATTATATTGAGAAAAATATAAAACTAAAAAAAATAGCCATTTTTCATGCTGATGATGATTTTTCGACAGATGCTTCGAATGAGCTGACTAAAGAACTTGTTGCGCATGACATTAAGCCTGTTGCTATAGCGTCGTACAATAGATTTACGCTTGATATAGCTGGTGCTGTTAAAAGATTGATAGAATCTGATCCTAAAATAGTTATTTGCTTATCGACGAGTATGCCGGTTGTGAAATTAATTAATAATTTTTTTACGCAGGGGCATTATGGAGTTACGTTTTTCGGCATAGATTCTACGCTTTTTGTCGGAGACATTGTTCAGGCGCGTGGTGCTGATTTTTATTATAGTTCGGCTGTGCCAGATCCAAAAACAAGTCAGATGCTTTTAGCCAAACAATATCTAGAAGATATGAAAAAATATTTTCCAGAAGAGATTCCAAATATTTTAGCGTTTAGCTATTACGTGAGTACGGCGATAATAATCGATGCCATAAAAAATATATCTGGAACGATAACTAAAGAAAAAATTATTAAAGCAATAGAAAATATGAAACAACATATGATAGATGGATTTATGGTTAATTTTGATGAGACTAATCGGCATGCTTTTGGTAGAGAAATATCAATTATAAAGGGATAAATTATGACGTTTGATTTGCTGAGAATTATTAAAACGACTAAATTTCAATTGATGTCGATACTTGCGGTTGTTTGTTATATAATGCTTCTTTTCGTTTTACAATATAAACAAACTATTCATAGTGAAGAATTCCCTAAACTTTTGCAGGTGGACGATAAAATTAAGAAATTGGCTACGCCGGTAACTGTTGGAATACATGTTAATAGTTTTCCGGATTTTTCATTTTCTAGTAATAATTTTTCAATCGATGCAACTGTTTGGTTTAGATTCGCTCAAGCGACAGAGTCTTTGGATACGCTTGGTAAGTTTACGCTGAAAAATAGTAAGTTGCTTGGGGATGGAAGTCTTATTTATAAATCGCCGCCGATTATAAAAATACTTGATAAAGAAGTGCTTGTTAGTTATCACATTCAAGCAAATTTTATGGCGGTTCTTAAGTATAATTTTTTTCCTATTGGTGATCATAAGCTGAGTTTTATTTTGCAGAATAAAAGTGTGACGGCGCAAGAATTGGTTTTTGTTACCGAGCCTGGAAGTATAACTTTGCCAGAAAATATGTTAGTTGAAAATTGGAAGCCAAAAGAAACAGTTGCTTGTGCTGGGTATATTAAGGCAGATTTTAATCCTCAAGATTCTCGTATGAATATTACATATCCCTGCGTTGCGTTTACTGTAGGATTTGAAAATGTTAGTGCACGGTTGCCGGTTTCGCTTTATTTTCCACTTTTTATTTTGTTCTTTCTTATGTTGATTTCAATGATGTTAAATATTACAGATTCTAATCGAATTGGTCTTGTCTCGGCTGGCGTGCCTGCCTTGGTACTTTTTAGATTAGTGATTGATTCAGTTTCGCCACGTGTTGGATATATAACGCATATTGATAAGGTTTATTACCTGGTTGTTTTTCTTTCTCTCTTGATATTATTTTTACAAACATATATCGTATTGGTTTTGCATAAAAGTGGTAATCTTGATGAGCAAACAAAGAAATTGCGTAATGAAAAGCTTGAAAATCTCAATGACATTTTATTCGTACTGATTCTTGTGTTATTAGTGGTGTTTTTGACGATTTATTGGATTTAATTATTTCTTAGATTTTCAAAAAAAGAAGCTTGGTTGTTTGGCCAGGCTTCTTTTTTGTGCACATGTTTGGTATAAAAATTTATACCAAACATGTGCACTTTTTTCTATAGATATTTTTAATGTTTGTTTGCTTGAGCGTGCTGAAATCAAGGTGTTTTGAAAGATTTTCGAGGTATTTACGGCTAATTTTCTCAAGTTTTCCATTGTATGGGTGTCAAGAAATCATGTCGTTATTCTTCGCCCATACTACGCCCAGGGGGCTTCGTAGGGCTACGTCGGACTTCGTTAGTCTTTCTTTTTACCAAATAATCTTAATAAACTTAAGAATAAGTTTACGACGTCAAGATAAAGCGTTAATGCGCCGAATAATGCGATTTTGTTTGTTGGCTCGCCTTGTTCGATCATGTTAGCTGAGATATCTTTTATTTTTTGCGTATCATATGCAATTAAGCCGGTAAAAATTATTACACCGAGCCATGCGCAAAAAAGTTCAAGCATACTATTGTGTAAAAACATATTAACGACACTTGCAATAATAAATCCAAAAAGAGCAATGAGCATGATGTTACCCATGCTGGTCAAATCAGCTTTTGTGTAATAACCATAAAGGGCCATTACAAAAAACATTGCCATCGTAACGCACAATATAGTTACGATTGATGGTAATTGATAGAGCGCGAATATAACTGAAAGTGTTGCGCCAGATGTTATAGCGTACACGATGTATGCAAGGGCTGCTGAGCCAAAGCTCATCTTTTTTAAGAAAAATGAGAGGGCCAGAACGAGTGCAAATTGCGTAAGAATCAGACCAAGATACAGAAGTTTATTGGTTACAAGCGCAGTGAATAGTGGTGTATGTGAATACACGCCATATGCTGTCGCGGCTGTTATAGCCAGCGCAGCCCCCATCCATGCATATACTTTGTACATAACCTTGGTTATTGAATTTGTGCCTGAGTAATTATTATCAAAATTGTTATACATAAATATACCCCTTCTTGGTATTCCAGAACTATTTAGAATCGTTAGATCCCATTTTTTAGGACAGATTTGTGTACCTTGTATAAGAAAACCCCACGTTTTATCAGTATAGCATATGGGCTGTTTATTGCACATGGGTGCAAAGTGGCATATTTTAAACTAAAAACGTTATAAAAACAGGGTTTTTGCTGAAAATGTAATTTTAGCGTAAAATAGGAGTATATAAATTATTGGGGGCCTTTTTTATGCTATTTTTTATATTATATAAAGGTGCCGGATGTTAAAATCTATCGTCGACTGTCATACGCATAGCTATTTTTCTGCTGATAGCCAAATGGCTGTTAGAGATGGAGTTCAGAGTGCCATTAAAAATGGACTTGGTGGGCTTATATTTACTGATCACATGGATTTAGACTACCCAGATCCGGCAATGGATTTATCTTTTGATTTTGAACAACGTATCCGTGTTTTGAATCAGGCCCAACATGATTTTGCCGGTAAGATTAAAATATTAAAAGGCTTAGAGCTTGGCTTTCAGCCGCATGTAGCACTCAAGTCAGCAGAGATTGTAAATACATATAATTTTGATTTTGTTATTTGTTCGGTTCACTCTGTTGATAGAAAAAGTCTTGGTAGCGATGGTGGGTTTTATGATAATAAGACTAAGAATCAAGCGTATACGCGATATCTTGAAGAGATTTACGAATCTGTTTGTGCAATGGGTAACGATTTTGATGTTGTTGGACACATTGGCTATGCGTGTCGTTATAGCCCATATACAGATCCTGCTTTAAAATATGAAGATCAAAAAAATTTATTAGATATGATTTTTAAAAAAATTATAGAAAATGGCAAGGGGATAGAGATTAATACGGCCGGGCTTGCACGCAAACTTGGTTTTACTCATCCTGAATATGGGGTTATAAAACGATATAAAGAGCTCGGTGGTCAGATTATAACCATTGGTTCTGATGCACACAGTTCGTCAAGTATCGGCAGTAATTTTGAAGTTGTGATTAAACAGTTGGCTGAAATTGGTTTTAAATATGTTACGTATTTTGAAAATAGACAGCCTGTTTTTGTGAAGATATAAAAATATTTGGGATTAATTTTTTGTTTTGATTTTAAGAAAAGCCTCGATGATAAAAAGTCGGGGCTTTTTTTATGCATGTCGTCTGTTTGGCGGGTTTTTTATGTGCAAACCTAGAAGCGCTTGTGCATTGTTGGTTTCTAGGTTGTTTTCTAGGTAGAGAAGAAATAAGTTATGATTGCTCGGTGATTTAAGGGGTTTTTGTATGATAAACGAATTACTAATTCAAAATAAAGGCAAGACACTTGAGTTCAAAGAATGTACCACGTCTTTACAAAAAATAATTCAAACAATAGTCGCGTTTGCAAATACTGCGGGAGGCTCACTGATTATTGGAATCGCAGATAAAACAAAAGAGGTCGTTGGGCTGGGAGATGTTCTTCAAGAAGAAGAAAAATTAGCCAGTGCCGTTGCTGACTCAGTTTTTCCGCAAATATTCCCATCATTTCTGTTTTATACGTTACAAAGCCGTGATCTTCTTATTGTTTCGGTGCCGCACCGTTTTGGTCCATTTTATATTAAAGCAAAAGGTATGTCAGGGGGGACTTATGTTCGTCTTGGTTCAATGAATCGGCTTGCTGATAGCTAAACTATTTCACAAATACAGCGCCTACAGGAATATAAACACTTTGATGAACAGCCTAATTTTTCTTGTGCTTTATCAAATATTAATCTTGAGTTAGCAAAAGAATTTTTTAATAATATTTCAAAATTTCAGTTGCTTTAAAGCATGTGCTTTCTTTTATTAGACGCCATACTTCAATGGCAATTGAAATTGGGGCCACAAGGCATAAGAAAGTTCTACAATATCCAGATGTTGTTTTAAGAGAGGCGATAACTAATGCCTTGGTACATACTGATTATTCAATTATGGGAGCTTCGATTCACGTTGCAATTTTTGATGACCGTATAGAAATAACTAATTCGGGATGTTTGCCGTTTGGTCTCAGTATGGAAGCTGCCATTGTCTGGGATTTCACCGTTGCGTAACCGGGTTATTGGGCGTGTGTTTAGGGAGCTTGAGTTAATAGAACAGTGGGGTTCTGGTTTTAAAAGAATGCAGACTGTTTGCCAGCAGCATGGAATTCTTGCTCCAAAGTTTGAAGAAGTGGGTAATTTTTTTAAAGTAACGTTGTATCATGAAAAACAGAAGCAGAATATTATTGGTGATTGGGATAAGCCAATAAAAGAGTATTTAAAAAAAACATAAGACGATATCCCCTAAAAAAGCACAGGCTCTTTGGGCTGTTACCCCGAGAACAACAAGTACAAGACTTAAAAAAATGGTGGAAAGTAGGATTTTGGTAGAATTTTCTACTGGGCCATTTGACCCGAAGAAAGTCTTACGGTTATTTTGATAATAGAAGTTTGATTATATAGCAAAAATCCCCGATGTATTATCGGGGCTTTTTGCTATATGCGTTTAATTAATAAACTAATAAATTAATTATTTAATTTATTTAAGAGCCGTTATTGCGTTATTAATACGTAAAACTGTTTCTTCTTTATCTAAGACTTCGATTAAATGAAACATGCTTGGTCCTTGGGCCACGCCAGTAAGAGCCAGGCGTAATGGGAGCATGAGTTTTCCAAGACTTAGTTGGTTGGATTCAGCATGCGCGCGTAATATTTGTTCTATTGTCGCCAGATCAAGAACAGGGGCTTGTGAGAGTTTTTGCGCAAGCTCTGCCATGATTGCAGGTGTTTCTAGTAGCCAGCCTTTTTCACGCATTTTGGCGTCAAACTCTGTTGGACATTCAAAACAAACACGTCCATGCACAACAAAATCTGGCAAGATTATTGCTCTGTCTTTTATTAAGTTTATAACTTTTAAGAAAAAGTTGTCTGAAAAATTTACCCAATTTTGTTCTATAAATAATGGTTTTAAAAGTGCCAATAATTCTTGGTCAGTTGTTTTGTAGTGTATATATTGCTGGTTGAGCCAGTTAAGCTTTTCTAGGTTAAATACAGAACCAGATTTGCCAACATGCTCGAGCGAGAATTCTTGAATAAGTTCTTCGAGTGAGAATATCTCGCGTGTTGTGCCTTCACCGGGGTTCCAGCCTAAAAGAGCAACAAAGTTAACTAGTGCATCTTTCAGGTAGCCTTTATCTCGATAATCTTCGACGGCTACATCGCCTTGGCGTTTACTTAATTTACTTTTATCTGGATTAAGCAGTAGGGGTAAGTGTGCAAATTCAGGAGCTTGCCAGCCGAAATATTTGTATAACAATAAGTGTTTTGGCGTACTTGAGAGCCATTCTTCACCACGTATTACGTGTGTTATTTTCATAAAATGGTCATCGATAACGGCAGCTAGGTGATATGTTGGAAAGCCGTCAGATTTTAAAATAACTTGATCATCGACTACTTTAAAATTAAACGTTACGGGGCCACGTATTAAGTCTGTAAACGTTACTTGGCCTTCTGTTGGTATTTTCATGCGTATGACGTGCGTGGGATTTTCTGCTAACTTTTGTTGTACTTGCTCTGGGGTTAAATGGCGACAATGTTTATCGTACGCTGGTGGCATCTTTGCAGCTGTTTGTTGTTCGCGTACTGTTGCCAGACGTTCAGACGAGCAAAAACAGTAATACGCGTGTCCGGCTGCTACTAATTGTTCGGCATGTTTTTTGTAAAGATCTAGGCGTTCTGATTGGATATAGGGGCCGTATTTTTCGTTTTTGCCGGGGCCTTCGTCAAAAGTTATTCCAGCCCAGTTTAAAGCTTTTATAATATTTTCAAGCGAGCCTGGAACTTCTCGCGTTTTATCTGTGTCTTCTATGCGTAAAAGAAATGAGCCGGTATGCTTTTTTGCGTATAAATAACTATAAAGTGCGGTTCGTAGGCCTCCAACGTGAACATAGCCGGTAGGGCTGGGGGCGAATCTGGTACGGATTTCCATGAAAACTCCTGAAAATTTTAACGTAAAATTATTGCTCTGATTGATAATTAAGTATAATTATGACAAGTAAGTAGAATTACGGCAAGTATGCCAGGTTTATGGGTATTTATGGTGAAAGAGTAGGTTTATGAAAGTGCTGGCTGTTTTGGCTCATGATAAGCAAGTTTGTTTGAATCGATTTTTGTTTAAGCATATTATAAATAGGTTTGAGAAGCAGGGTCATGAGGTTACTAAACTCGATTTGTATAAACATAATCGCCATATTCCATTTTATACACAGGCTCAAAAAGAGCTATCAACGACTAAGACTTCGCTGGAAGAATTTGAGTTTTTTCAGGAGAGCAAAAAACAGTTTTTTGACGCAGATATACTGGTTATTTGTTTCCCGGTTTATACATTTTGTATGCCGGGTATATTAAAAGCATGGTTTGATTTGGTTGCTGGGTTTGCATTGGACGAAAATGGGTATAACCCCAATAAGCAAAAACATCATATAAAAAAGACGTTTGTTGTTGCTACTATGGGTATGCCCTGGATATATAAAGTTCTGGGAACCGGCAATTGCTTACGTAAACAAATTAAAACGATTTTTAGGTTTGTTGGGATTAAAAAAAATCTTATGTATGAAATTACGAGTGTTGCAAGCGTGAATAAAGACAATATTAATAAGCATCTCAAGAAAATAGATGCGCTTCTTGGGGAATAAAATGCGTCTATTTGTTTTTATTTTTTACACAAGTCAGTAGCGCGTTTAAGTGCTTTATCAAATGTTTCACAAATATTTTCTATGCCAATTTTTTTTACGATTCCAGAGTTTTTCAGGAGGTGTGAGACTTGTGGCTGAGCTCCAGAGATAATAAAGACTACACCTTTTTTGCTCAGTTGATGAATTGATTCTTCAAGCAAATGTAATCCTGTTGAATCGATCATTGGGACATGTCTCATACGTAAAATTATTACTTTTGGCGTGTTGGCGATGGTTGCAAGAGCTTCTTTGAATTTATAAGCGGCACCAAAAAAAAGTGGCCCATTAATTTCATAAACGATTGTTTCTGCTGGAATATTTTTTTTAACAGTAAGCGTGAGATCGATTTCACTGTCAATGCTATCATCAGAATTTGTGTCTGTATTAGTGTCTATATTTGTATTATTGTTTGATCCAGTTGTTGGCATTAAAATTGATATGTTTGTGTATAGACTCATGTTACGTACAAAGATGAGTGTCGCTAAAATTAAACCTATTTCTAGAGCGACTGTTAGGTCGACAACTATTGTGAGCACAAATGTGATAATCAGAACAAAGGCGCTACTTACAGATGTTTTTATTATTGCGATAGCTCCTCGCCATTCACTCATGTTATATGCAACGATTATTAAAATTCCGGCTAAACATGAAAGAGGTATGAGGCCTGCAAGTTTTCCAAAAAAGAGCATTATAACTAAAATAACAAAAGCGTGAAAAATTCCTGCTATAGGAGTGCGTCCACCGCTTTTAAAATTTGTCGTGGTTTTTGCCATGGCACCTGTTGCAGGTAATCCACCAAATAGGGGACTGGCAATATTTGCTATGCCTAGAGCAATAAGTTCCATATTGGGACGGTGTTTCCCGCCGATCATACTATCTGCGACAACGTCAGATAGTAGTGTTTCTATCGCACCAAGTAGGGCTATAGTAAAAGCTGGATTAAGTAATTGTTGAACCGTTTTAAAATTAATAGTTGGCCAGGCGAATGATGGAAAATGGTGAGGAATTTCGCCGAAACGGGAGCCAATTGTCTCGACAGGTATGTTAAATATTTTTACGAGTGCGGCTGTTATAATTATTGCGATGAGAGAGCCTGGAATGTATCTAGAAAGTTTGCTCATGATAAATATGCTTAGCATGGTGCTTGTGCATATAAATAGAGCATATATGTTTGTTTTGTCTAAATTATGGTAAATCATGTGCATTTTTTCGACAAAGTCTACAGGGAGCTTGTGTAAGTTGAGTCCCAGAAGCTCACTTATTTGCGAAGACATGATGAGCAGGGCAAGTCCTGCGGTAAAACCAACAATAACAGAATGTGGTATGAATTTAATGACCGATCCGAATTTCGCGAGTCCCATTATTATGAGCATAAAACCAGCGAGCATAGTTGCAACGAGTAGTCCAGGTATGCCGTGCTGAAGAACAATTCCGTATAAAATCGCAACAAAAGCTCCGGTTGGTCCACCAATTTGGATGCGGCTGCCGCCAAGCGCAGAAATAATAAAGCCTGCGATAATTGCAGTATAGATGCCTTTGTCTGGGGTAACACCACTTGCTATTGCAAAGGCAATAGCAAGTGGTAAAGCTACGATTCCGACAATAAAACCAGCCATTAAATCATTAAGAAATAGTTGTAGTGAATAATTTTTGAGCGTATCCAAGATTTTTGGTTTTAACATGAGGGCTCGAGTCCTGTTTTTTATGAGTTATCGAATAAGTTTCATGAAAAAGTGTATTATCGATTTTACAAAATCAATAATTGAATCGACTATTCCCATAAAAGCTTCGATGACGCCTTTAGGTTTCTTGTCATCAAAGTCTGAGTTTGTTACTCCTGACGATGATCCTGTTTTGTCAGTAGTCGACGTTGAGGCTACACTGGTTGATTTTTCTTTTTGTGTATCTATGGCAGTTTTTTTTGATTCTTCTTCTTTTGTTTTATCTTTTTCTTCGACAGGTACTTGTTGGTCTGTTTTTGAGCGTTTAGACCGTGTTTTTTCTGTTGTGGGTAATTTGGCGGGAGTATTTTCAATGCTTATTTTATCGATTTTGGATATAAACCAAGAGCGTTTTATTTTTGATCCTTTCTCTTCTGCACAAATGGTGACGCGGCGAGGAAAAAGCAGCCCTTTGGTTTCCGTTCCATCTATTGAAATTACTGAAGCAAGGGTAAGGTCTTTGTCTCTGTAGCGTGCACTGTCGTAATGTTGTTTTTCTATGATGATTTCTTTGATTTTTGATAAATCGAGTGTATTAACTGAGTCGTCAACTTCTTTTAATATGCCACCAATAGACGTGTGGCCATAGAATGAGAGGTTAAAAACGTCTGATGTTGTTGCTTCGTCATAAATTTTTGCATCATAGCTGCCCTGTTTGGCCTCAAGTGGTGCAAAGGCTGCTTCAGTTGTTTTTGAGGAGTATTTATTGTCTCCAGTGCCCATGTTGACGCAAACGAGCAAGATAAGAGTGTAAAAGAGCATGTTACTGATGCTCAAGCCCTGTTTCTTCATATGACATCTCCCTGAGTAAAATTGCCATAATACTAATTAGAATACTACTATACTAAAGTAGCATATAAAAATATCAGTATGAAATTTTTATATGCAAGAGTTTTGTCAGTATTTGCTTAAGTTTGAGTTTGGTCTATAATTTTAAGCGTAAAAAACGTTTATAGATTAGTGTTTTATTTGGGGTTTGTTTTTTGAAATGAGGGGATTTATGAAAGACTTTTTAAATAAGAATTTATTAATTTGTTTCTTTGTTTTGGTGTTGGGCGTATTTTTGGGAGCCACTGTCTTGGCTGTTCAAGCTGTAAAAATAGATGAAGTAGTTGTAGGTCAAGATAAAATTATTATCTCTTCAGAAGAGACTGCTTGTTTACATAAACAATATCTTGAATGGAGTGATATTTTCTTAAAAGCACAGGAAGATAAGAATCGTCTTAAATCTTCGTCTGTTTATTCAGATGCAACTAAAGACGAGATCAAGCAAATTCTTGATATAAAACAAGAGTATGCGATTGCTCAACTTAATAGTTTAAGACAGCAGGGTTACGTGCCAGAAGATTCTAATAGTTTCCCATGGTTGGTAGCTGGCCTTGTCGGTAGTGGCGTTGTTCTATGTTCTGCTATAATTATTGCATATATTTTATTAAGAAAACCTGCAGCTTAAAGCGAATTTAGCGATTTGTTTTAGATATATCTGATATTAATCAGGCGTTTGATCTTTTTCATGTTTTTCGTATAAATTAAAGGCCTTTTGGATAAGAAGGCCTTTTTTTTCATCTGAAAGTTCTTTTTTTGAGTCAAAATATGTCGAAAGCAATGTTTTAAAGTTCATGTCTATTTTTAGTTCGGTACGTTTTTGTTTATGTGCGATTTTATAAACCGGTATAATGCTTGCAATATAGTGTGCGTTTTTACACGCTTGCCCAATGGCATAGAGGTCGACCGTATCTTTTGAGTTTTCTGGTATGTGATACGTAATTTTGATAATGGCGCCGGTTATATCTTGTTTTTTTATGCTATTAATAATTTGGTCTGTTTGATTAATATTTGCCTCTAATGTGATATCAAATTGCACCATTGGGCGTGTTTTTACTGGTACAAATTCGTGCGTACATGTTTTTTCTGTTTTGTCTGTGCTAATTTGTATTTTGCAATAGCCCTTTTCTTCTTTTCTTTCACCAAAATCTATACGTTCAAGAGATCCTGAGTAAATCAGGGGGATTGTCCCATTTGTATTCAGATTTTGATATCTATGTAAGTGCCCTAGTGCTACATAATCAAATGGCGAGAGTGCGAGTTGTGATGGTAAGAAAACGGGGTCTGTTCCAAAGATCGCTGTTTTTTCTGATCCAGAAAAAACGCCAGAGCTGACGGTTAAGTGTCCGGCAAGTATAGCCGGTAAGTTTGGATTTAATTTGTCAGCAAAAGCTTGAATTAATTGGCCAACTTTTTCAGAAAGATAATTTGCGATATCTTTGTGATCTTTAAAGTGGTGTTGATCATGCGTGATTAATGTGCTGCGTGTAGGCCATGGGACTCCGACGATTTGTATGGGACCATTTTTTGTGGTGATTGTAATAGAATCTGGTTTTGAAAAAACATAAAATGTGTCCAGTGGGAAGTAATCGAGAATATCGAGTGCGTTGGCTTTACCAAAACTTAATGGATGATCATGGTTGCCTATAATTATTACGACTGGTATACCGGCTTTGTGTAATTTGAGTAGTGACTGAATTAAGAGCTTTTGCTGGGTTGGTGTTGGATACGCACTTTTGTAGGCGTCGCCACAGAGTAAAAAAAGATCGATTTGTTCTTTTATTGCTTGATTTATACATTCGTCTAGAGATTCTTTAAAGTCCAAAAGACGGGAGTGTATTCCCGTCTTTTGGTCTATTTTTCCATAGTTTTCTATGCCGAAGTGTAAGTCAGCGGTGTGATAAATTGTGATCATAGAGGGTTTTTATGGTCTATCTTTGCTTTTACTGCGCCTTGAAATTTAAACAGCTCAGTTTCACTTTCATCTTTTTTAGCGTCATCTTTTTTGTCGTTTTTTTCAGACGTGCATTTTTCATGTCGTGATTCTATTTTCTCACGAATTTTATGTGCATATTCAAGCTTTGTTTCTTGTTGTGAACGTCCGATAGCCAGACTTTGTGATGGAACGTCTTTAGTTAATGTTGAGCCGCCAGCAGTATATGCGCCTTGACCTATTTTAATTGGTGCAATAAGAGTGTTGTTGCTTCCAATAAAAGCATTATCGCCAATTGTCGTACTGTTTTTTTTGATGCCATCATAGTTACAGGTAATTGTTCCCGCACCGATATTAACATCGTTGCCAACGGTCGCATTCCCTAAGTATGAAAGATGACGGATTCTCGTTTTATCCCCGATTTGAGAGGCTGTAATTTCAACGAAATTTCCAATGCTTGAGTCGTTACCAATGGCAGAACCATTTCTGATTCGCGCAAATGGTCCTATTTGTACATTGTCTCCAATGGTGCTGTCTTGAATAACAGAGTGCCATAGAATTTTTGAATTTTTTCCAACTTTTACATTTTCTAGTATTGTGAATGCGTTTATAGTGCAGCCTTCTTCTATTGTAGTATTACCGAGTAAGTGTACTCCGGTACCAATAAAGCAGTCGTGTGTTAGTTTTACGTCTATATCGATGTGAATACTTTGTGCAAGTTCAAATCGTACCCCTTGAGACATCCAATACTTGATGAATTCTGATCGTTTAATTTGTTCAACGCTCCAGAGTTGTTCGAGTGTGTTAACACCTCTAACGCTGTCATAGGGTACAGAGTTAGTGCATACTTGGAAGCCTTGGTCATAAGCCATTTTGATAATTTCTGGGAAATAAATTTCGCCTGTTACAGAATCTTTTTTTATGTTGTGAATATTTTTCTCTAAAAAATCTCTTTTTACAACATAAATACCGGCATTAACTTTCATTACTGAGCGTTGTTCCCGTGTACAGTTTTTTTCTTCAACAATGCTGACTTGTCCATCTTTTTCAATGACTCGTCCGTAGCCGCGTGGGTCAATGACCATGCTTGTGCAAAAACTGACGGCTGAATCTGATTTTATATGTTGAGTAAGTAAATCTTGGAATAAATTTTTTGTTACTAACGGCATGTCTCCGTTAAGTATTAAAATATGGTCTTTTGTCCAGGTTGGTTGAGATATTGCAACAGCGTGTCCTGTGCCAAGTTGTTGTTCTTGCACAACGTAAGAAACGTTTTTAATGTCGGCTTTTTCTATTTCTTGTCTAACTAATTCGTTTTGATACCCTAGTACCATTGTTACGGGGATATCAAGTTCTTGTAGCTCAATAAGAGGGTAAAGAATCATAGTTCTACCGCAGATGTTAAACAAAATCTTTGTTTGTTTCGTTTTGAATCTTGTTGATCGTCCAGCAGCTAATATTATGGCTTGGGTGTTTAAATCGATCATAATGACACTCCCTTTTAGGCTAAAAACCGTTTAGTTTTCTATGTGATTTTATATTTACTTACTTTATAAGCTCATTTAAAATGATACAAGCTTTTGGTAAGGATATCTGCTAAAATGCTTAGAAAGCAAATAATTTTATAAAAAGTTTATAATTAATCTTTTAAATAGCATGCGTTCTTTTCATGGAGGGATGGCTGAGTGGCCGAAAGCGGCCGCCTCGAAAGCGGTTATTCCGGGAATACCGGGATCATGGGTTCGAATCCCATTCCCTCCTTATTAAAAAACATTAATAAAATTTCTTTTAAATTAAGTAATAATGGTAGTTGTAATAAAGTAGAAAGATGATATGAAACAAAAAATACAGCCAGTAATGAGTGGCAAAAAATGTTGTGGTCTAGGCTGTAAGAAGCCATGTGCGCTTAAAAAAGAACAAGTTTTTAAAAGTTCGAGTATGATGGTTCCGGCTAAAAAAGATCAACTCGCTGCATTTGTGCAAAAAGAATGGGGACATGAAGAGTGGATTGTAAATAACGCTAAATATTGTGGCAAAAAAATGTTTCTGAATAAAAGTTATCATTGTTCGATGCATTGCCACAAAATAAAAGAAGAAACGTTTTATGTGATCTCGGGTAAAGTGTTGCTTGAACTTGAACAAGAAGATATAAAAACAAAACGGATCTTAATGCCTGGTGATATTCAACATATTGTTCCTGGTTTATTACATCGTTTTATTGGCCTTGAAGATTCAGAGATAATCGAGTTTTCAACGTTTCATATGGATGAAGATTCTTATAGAACATCTATTAGTGGCAAAATTGATTTGGACAAGTTAGATATTTAATTTAGGGCTTTAAATTCTTGATAAAGTCATATAAAAAAATAATTATTATATTAGGTGCCGGTATATTTGCCGGCATCTTCTTTTTTTTATTAAATCGTGACTATTTGGTAATCAAATGGATTGGCGGGAGTTCTTCTGCTGAGCTTGATACGCTTAAAATTGGAGTATCTGTTGCACGTAAAAAAGTTCAATATTTTTTTTACAAAGATCATGTGCTTGCTCGTGAAACGGGTACTATTGTGTGGGCACCAGACAATATAACTAAAAGTTTTGAGCGCCTTATTGGAGATTGGTTGATCTGTCTTCAAGATCAAAAACTTATTTCACGCACCGTTTTTTTACGGTCTGTTGCTTTTTCTTTTGGGAGTGAAGAAATCTTTCTTAATTTTAATCAGTCTTTTTTTCCAAAACATGTCTCTATCATGTATAAGTGGCACATTATCGAAGCCCTACTAAAAACACTTTATAGTGTGAGCCAGAGTACCAGTGTTCCGGTGCAGGGCGTCCGGTTTTTTGTTGGTGATGAAGTTTTACACGATGCCCATCTTGATTTTTCTAAAGCGTGGCCTATCACCGGCTTTTTGCAATAAAATTTGTCTCTACACGTAAGAGTTCTTTTGCTGGAGCTGGTCTTTATTCTGTACAATCGTATTTAATAATCCCGTGTATATTTACATTTGCGCCGCTTAATAGTTTTATATTTAAATCGTGATCTGCGCCAAGAGCTGAGTTTCCAAAAACAAAAGAATTTGTTGCTGCTTGTTTATGTGAGCCTTCATAATATCTACAGGTTATTGTTATATCGTTATCGAGTAAAAGTTTGCCTCTTGTTAAGCGTAAGCCCGTGTGAGTTGTTGCAAGTGTTGCCCCATTAAGATATAACGTTGATGATTTGTCTTGCATGTAAATAAGATCTTTATTGGTGGACAAATACGGGGCAAAAGAAAATGTTGTATTATTGTCAAAATATAATAGTGCATTGCTTGCAATATAACTTTGGCAGAGGGAGCTATAGATAAATTTTGATGTGCCGGTAAAAATAACATCATTGTGGATAAATAACTGGCCGTTATCAAAGTAAACGTCGCTTGATGGTGCAAGTGTAATTTTATCAAGTGCAAGTTTGCTATTAATATCTGTTGGTTTGACCGGAGGATAGTCGATTGTATTTAGATTGTTTTTGAGTGTTAAATTTCTGAGTGTGAGTGTGACATTTGAATCTATAGAAAATTGGCTTGCATGTCCCAAAATTAAATCGTGTCCGTCTCCATCAATAATCGTATCACTTGTAATATATATAATTGAGTTGTCAGGAATAATTAAATTATTGCCCAAATAAATTGCATGATTTTGGCCGTTTATAATTCCACCAGATGATAGAGTGACGTTTGCGTCAAGATATAAGTCGTCTTCCAGCTCTAATATTCCTGTATCTCGTAAATCTAAGCCTCCAGAAAGTGGGGCCAGTAGTGCAAGTTTAAGCGTTTGTGCCGGCAATACGGTGCAGCCATTAGTAATATTAACGTTATCTTGTGCATACCCGCCGTGAGTAAATAAAAAGTGGTCTGTAAGTTTGATGTTATTTTTTGTGCCGTTTAGATAGCCATGTATGCTGTAAATATTTAGGTTGCTTGTGCCGTTGTCACCAGCGACAGCCAAATAGTCTGCGTAGGGACTCCAATCAGCTGAGTATACTGCGTTACCATAACTTATTTGTGAGTTATATATTTTTGTGAGTGTTGCTCCATCCCATTCGTAGGTGACTAAATCTGTACTGCCATTAACGCCGCCGATGGTTAAGTATCGGTCATCAAAAGACCAAGAGAGTGTGTTTGCTTGAGTCCCAAAAGAAATAGATGTTGTGAGCGTTAGTGTTGATGGTCCGCTTAATGTGTAAAGAGCAACATCGTTATCCCCGTAATTGCCTCCAACTGCTAACCAGGAACCAGTGAGGGTCCACGCTAACGCGTAGGCTTCAGTTCCGTGATCTTGAACATTGACAGATGTTAGTGTTGAGCCGTTCCAGTTATAAAGTATAAGATCTTTGGTGCTGTTATTTCCGGCAACAGCAAGTTTTGTTCCATCTGGGTGCCAGGCAAGAGCATTAACTTGTGTGCCGTGAGATTTTGATGTTGTAAGCGTGAGCGAGTCTGTGCCATTCCAATTATATAACGCGAGATCGTTATATCCCCATACCCCACCGACGGCCAAGCAATTGCCGTTAGGGCTCCATGCGGTCGCACGTACTTCTGTCCCATGATATTTTGACGTTGTGAGGGTGAGTGAATTCCCGTCCCATTGGTACACAATTAATGGGTATGTAGGGTTGTCTCCGCCGACGGTAAGAAATTTGCCATCAGGTGACCAGTCGAGTGCTTTTACGCTGTTGCCAAAAATTTCTGTATCTTTTTGAGTGAGGTATGCTCCGTCCCATGAATAGATTCCTATGTCATTGGGGAAGTTTATGCCCCCGACAGCTAGATATGATCCGTTTGGGCTCCATGTTGTTGCGTATGCTGAAGTCCCAAAATTTTGTGTGTATGGTGTTGGGTTATAAAATGCTGCATCTAATTTTGGAGAGAAAAAAAATAGAGAAACAAATAGATACAAAAAAAATATGATTTTTTTCTTCACGATGATCTCTTTCTTTTTTAACGTGTACATGTGTAGTTTGCAGTACCATAAACGTTTCAGGAGTGCTCGAGTACTAAGTTTTGTCATGAAGTATTAACTTTTATTTGTAAAAACAGTTCCATTAACCGTTACTTTTGCATCTTTCATAAGATTAATGCCTAAATTATAACTTGAGCCCAGTGCTGAGTTGCCAAAAAGTATTGATTTATCGTTGGTTGGATTATACGTGAGTGTGTTTTGAAATAGTTGGTAAACAGCAACGTCTTCATCGCCGTTCTGTCCCCCTACGGCTAAGTATGCGCCATCTGGGCTCCATGAAACAGAAGTGGCAATGCCAAAGGGTTTTGTTGCGAGCTGAGTAAGATTTATGCCATCCCATTGGTATACGATAACGTCTTTCTCGCCGTTATTTCCTCCTGCAGCTAGGTATTTGCCATCAGGGCTCCATGAAACAGAATTGGCCTCAGAGACAA
>JBDRBF010000027.1:0-3685 GCA_043822925.1 bacterium | reverse complement strand
TAAATCTGTGGCGAAATTAACGGCTTTGGTAATAAACGCATTACGTTCTTTGTCTCTGACGGCCCAGAAGGTGGCGTCTTTTGAGATAAGTGTGTTCAGTAAATAAGATCTGTTGTCTGGGCGTAGATTATTGTTTAAATCTGTAATCCAGGCAATAAGCGCATCAAGTTTTTCGTCTCTGTTGGCCCAGAAGGTGGCGTCTTTCGAGATAAGTGTGTCTAGTGAATAATATCTGTTGTCTGGGTGTAGATTATTGTTTAAATCTGTAATACTGGCAATAAGCGTATTAAGTTCTTTTTCTCTGCCGGCCCAAAAGGTGGCGTCTTTTGAGATAAGTGTGTTTAGTAAAGACGATCTGTTGTCTGGGGGTAGATTATTAGCTAAATCTGTGGCGAAATTAATGGCTTTGGTAATAAACGCATTAAATAAATTGTTATCGCCGGCCCAGCAGGTAAAACCTATTAAGATAGTCTCATTAAGTATTTTATAGCGGGGATTATTTTGGTTTAGATTAAAGAGTAATTTATAGGATAATTTGTTTGTATCTGTTGGACTTGCTGTGCCGATATCTTCTGCGAGTATTTTAAAAACGTTTTTCTGATAATAAAAATCTTGGCCAACGGGTAAAGAAGCGATCAATTTTTCTGCAAGCTCCATAAGCCATTCATGGTTGCTCTTTAAAATGCTTTTTATAATCTCGAGCTTGGTGTTGTTATCAAGAATATCTCGTAAAAAAAACAAATGTATTCCAAGCCAAGACTTATTTTTAAGATATGACAGTATCTCATCAAACTTACTTACATCGTTATATAAACCAAATATATTAGTCCTCAGGAAAAGATCGGTCTCTTTTATTTGAGGGGCGCCAGGTTTAAGCGTTTCTAGTCGCGACGCAAATATATTTTTTTTATATGCCGGGAGCTCTTTAACGGTTTCGCTTTTTTTAACATATGCGTGCCCCAGGTGTATAGTTAGTGTAAATTGCTCGCCGCTTTTAATAGCAACGGGAAAACTTACTCCCGTAGGTGTGTAGTCCTGCTTATCCAGAGCTCCTAATGCATTGGTATTAAATTGCCAACCAAGCGTGTTGCATAGGGGGTCAAAATAGTTTGTGTTAAAGTTGGGATCGGCAAAAATTTCTTCTATTTTTTTGCCACCATATAAATTTAAGCCTAAAAATTGGGTCAGTAAAATAATCATGTTTTTGATGCTTGGGCGTATTTCATACAAAACATAGCGTGGGTCGTCTATGACAAAATATTTTTTGCCCGCAATTTCTACAGCGTCAAACGCTGTACCTAAACAAACAAGTTTATCTTCAAGCCATTTTACTTTGTCTTTAAAATCGCCAAAATTTGTTGTCTTTGAAACTCCTGATATAGCCCCGGCGTTACTGCTATCTATCCCAGTTATGTGTGTCTGATTAGTCTCGGTATCAAGAATTCTATTGTAAGAAACAAAGGGACAACTTGGGATTACTTCAGTCCATGCATTGTGGACAGCCTGGTTTTCAACTTCATCGGGTAAAATACACAAGTTTTTTTTGATTTTAGCGGCTTTTTTAGGATCGTCAGACGATGTATTGGCTGGATTATAAAATTCTTTAATCTTGGTATCTACGTTTTTCTGTTCATCTGCGTGCAAATTTGTTATTGAAAAAATTTTATCTTTCGCAAACAAACAGATATTAACGAGATTTCTTATTGTTGTATCGGCACAGTCGGGAAACGACTGCCCTCTGAAGTATGCCGTTCTGTATTCGGCGATTTTTGGCAAAGTTCCACGATAATATTGCGTAGTTATTTCGGCATAGACTATTTTTTCATAAGAGATGGGAAAGTTCTAGAATGAAGTGCGACACCAACCCTGGTATACTCCAGGGGACTAAAGAAAGGTGTCGCAATGAAAGAATACAAGCAAATAGACCTGGATGAAAGAAAAAAGTTATACGTCATGGTAAAAAATGGTGTTCCTATGAAAGAAATAGCCCAAGAATTAAAACGAGCTAAATCGTCGCTCTGCCTCGAACTGAAGCGCAATACAAAAGATCCGAGTATTGGCTACCTTCCTGACGAGGCCGACATTATGGCAAAAGAACGCAAAGCTAAGCATGGATGCAAAATGAACAGGCATCCAGAACTTAAAGCCGTAGTTGTCGAGCAACTAAAAGATGGCTGGTCTCCAGAGGTAATTGCTGGAAGATTTCGCCAAGAATCCTCACCTTTGGGGATTTCCCACGAGGCTATTTACCAATTTATTTATAGCAACGAAGGAAAAGAAAATGGGTTATACAAATACCTGCTTAAAGCACGCCCAAGGCGTGGACTAATTTATGGACGTAAGCCAAGATCATCGACAATCCCTGACAGAACCTCTATTCACGATCGGCCAGAGCATATAGCAAGCAGAGAAGAATTTGGCCACTGTGAGGGTGATTTAACTTTTTTTTACTGATAACCAATCGATGAATGTGGGGGTTGTTGTTGAGCGAAAAACACGGTTTACGCAGCTTTTTCTTAACGACTCAAAGCATACAACCATTGTCATGAAAAGCATGTTTAATAAGTTGGCAGAACTGCCCGATATTGCTCGTAAATCAGTAACCTTTGACAATGGTCGCGAGTTTACAAAACACACTCTGCTAAAGCAGTGTATGGGTATGGAAACATATTTTTGCGATAAGCACTCACCTTGGCAAAAGGGCCAGGTTGAACAAATGAATGTAATGTTACACCGTTATTTACCAAAAAAATCAAACCTGAAGGAGGTTTCGCATGAACAGATCGAATTGATCCAAAATAGGTTAAATAATAGACCCCGAAAGTGTCTGGGCTTTAAAACCCCAGCGGAGGCATTAAATGAAGAATTATCAAAGTTTGTTGCACTTCAAGCTTGAATTATCCATGTTATTTGTTGCTCCTCCTTCCAAAACTTTAAGATTTGCGATTATCGCATCAGATTCTTTTTTCTTTTCAGTGTCGTTTTTACCAAAAACATCGCTTACCCAATCTTGGCTCTTAATTTGTGTATCAAACGCTGAGGCAAAGACCGTCTGCCCTTTTGCAACCAACTTACCCAACTCCTGCCCAAGCCCATCACAATATCCGGCAAATTCTTGTTTCTCAGCCATCTTCCGGTACATAAATGCCCAAAGAATAGATAGCGTCATAAATGGCGTATACTTTTGATCGTTAGAATATTTCGTAAAAAAGTTGCACTCTTTTAATGAGCCGGCTAGCGCTTGAGTTAAGTTGCCAAGCTCTTTACCCATTTTTACGGTATCGTGCAGTCCAACGTTTTTGTCCGCTTCTTTCATTGCTTTTGTTTTAGCTTGAAGCAAGCTGTCCAGCCCCCCACTTTTTTCAATCTCTTCTTTATATGTTGATATTAATTCTTTATGTGCTGTTTCAACCTTTAGTTGCTCACTTTTTTGTTTGATAACTTTTTGAAATTCTTCACTGCTTTGCGTTAATTTTTTAATCTCGCTTTGAATTTTTTCTATTTCAGTATCTTCTAGATTTGTCTCTCCTGGGCCCTTCTTTTTGCCTTTTTCTCTCTTTAATGCTTCTGCTTTCTTTTTCTTTTGCTCGTATAAGCTTTCTTGTAGCTTTTTATATTGCTCAAGTTTAGTTATAACTTCTGGCGATATCTTAATTTCGCCAAAGCTTGTCACTTGGAGCTCTAG
>JBDRBF010000026.1:0-16965 GCA_043822925.1 bacterium | reverse complement strand
CTGAGCTGCTCAAAACCAGCTTTTTCATAACAACGAACAGCTGCCATATTTTTCAACTCAGGATCGACTATTATCTTTGGGGCATTCGTTTCTTTAAATATTTTTTCTACAAACTTTTTAACCACTATGGTTCCAATACCTTTGCCAACATATTCTGTTTGGCCAATAAAAATCTCCATGCCTACAGTTTCAACGGGTTGGCCGAGAGACTCCATCCACCAGCCATTCTCAGCTTTTACTGCAATATAATAGTGTATATATCCAATAGGTTTATTATTTATATAAATAATAAATGGATACACATAATTCGAGATAAGTTTTTCAGGTTTATTTTTCTCTACGAATTTTTCATACATATCCGAATACCACCACGGTGCAACATGCGGTTTTTTAACCCACTCAAAAAATAACGGCAAATCTTTTTCTTCCAGTGGTTTAAAGACGATATTGTTCTGAAGAGAAAATTTTTCTTCGGCGCTATCTTTGATTCTTTTCCTGCTTTTATTCCAAAATAGGCGCAGACGCGCTTTGACTGGTTCCAGCAAAACAAGACCAATAAGTGCACACAGCACAGCAATAAAAAAAATAAGCATGGTGCCCTTCTCCTCTTTATTCTATTTTTTCAGCAACTTGATCTTTTCCATCTTCACGTACTATTAATCTTGTAACGTTGCCATCTTTGTCTTTGACGAAAGATATTTTTGAATCAACAAACTTATGAAAAAAATCTGATTCTGTTTCAGGCAATAGCTCGTATTTCTTTTGTCCTTTTGGTAGATCGAAAAGTCTATTATTCTCTTTAATTACAGTAATAATAAGATCTTCTTTAAGTTTATATTTGCCAACATAGTGATCATAAATTTCAGGATTTATATCGATAGCAATTCGTTTTTTGGGTATTTCATATTTTTCTCCAAAAACAATCGCCGCAAGATCGTCTGCTATTTTTGATTTGTTCGAAAACTCGAAATTACTTAAAATAATTATACAAACGTTATCATCAGGATATCTGCAAAAGATTGAAGCAAAGCCATCTATTCCGCCAGTATGCAAAATAACATTTCGATTGTGCTTTTTACCCATACGCAAGCCGTATCCATAGCTCAAAGATTTTGGGTCATTTGTGTTTACGATTACATGAGGCGTAAACATGGCATCACGTGATTTTTGTGATAATAACTTTTCTGAGTTCAGAGCCTGATTCCAAAGAAACAAATCTTCAAGTTTTGAATATAAAACTCCAGCTCCAGCAGGAAAAGACATGTCAATGTAGTCAGCATTAACAAGCAGGTCACCATCCCGCGTATAACCAGATGCTCTATTTTTAATAATAGCCTTGAATTGATCACATCCCGTATTCTTCATACCAATCGGATCAAAAATATTTTCTTTCAAAAAAGTTTCGTATTTTTTCCCAGATACTTTTTCAATAATGTACGTTAATAAAATATACCCTGAATTACTGTAACTATGTTTTTCTCCTGGCTCAAAATCTAACGGTTTGTTTTTGAATATTTCTATAAGTTGTTCAAGTGTCTGTGGCTTTATTTTCTTTTTTTTGGACTCTGGAAACTTTAGAATTTCAGGAATCCCAGATGTATGCGCTAGTAACTGGTGAATGGTTATATTCTCACCATTGGGATAATCAGATATATACTTTGATAGCGTATCTTCAACACTTAATAAACCCTTTTCTTGCAGCTGCATTATTGCCATTGCAGTAAACTGTTTTGTTACTGACCCTAATCTAAATATTGTTTCAGGGGTATTGGGAACATCAAGTTCGTAGTTTGCCATGCCATAACCTTTGCACAACACTATCTTGCCATCTTTGGCGACTAAAACAGAACCGCTAAATTTCTCCAAATCTACATATGCTTTAATATATTTATCGAGCTTGCTTTTAAGTGAGAAAACGCTGCTATACACAAATAAAGCACAAACCAAACCTATTGCAAAAGAGCTCAGGATAAACGAAGTTTTTTTGATTCTCATCTGGGTTCCTTAAAAAAGTAATCTAAAGATAAAATAGCTATAACGGTGAATGTTGCGCTGTAATTTTTATAGCATGAAAAAATACCAAAAAGAAGATCAAGAAAACCATTTATTTGAAGTAAGAAACTGTTATGAAAAGAATACTTTGACCCAATCATTAACTCCTGGCATAAAGTATCTTTCCCTTACTCTTTACCTCATAGGTTAATGATGTTATGTCTTGCGAGAACGTATCAAATTCTTGTTTTGTAAAAACAATTACATTCGTAGGTATTTTTAATCCCAATAAAGTATCGAATGCCTTATGGCCTCTTTCATAGACTTTTTGATCCGACGATTCAATAATGAGCAACAAATTGAGATCATCATCTTCGTTAGGAGTTCCCCATGCGTAAGTACCATAAAGATATACTTCTAGTGGGTCATACGCTCTGACTAAGCGACGTACCGCCTCTTAAATTATTTCTTGTGAAATCATTTGGATCCTTAATTTTATTTGGACTTGGATCCCAAATCTAGTCTGGGATGACAACATTAACCAGATAAACGGGCAAACATTTTAAACGTTTCTACCGAAAAATGTTCTTCATGTGGCGAGCGTGAATAATGCTCAACCATCCATTTTTCTGTTTGCTCAGCAAGCGTAAGTAATAAGAACGATTGATATCCCGTCCTCATGCCGCTATCACCCATCGTATACAATAACCCGTCCCATTGCCGCACACAGCCACGGCGCTCACGTAATAAATCAAGTAACCTATTATCGAGGCCAATATTTTTATCAAGATCGTTACGGTGCTGATGCCCACGGATCATAGAAACTATCTTAGCATTGGGTGCGCCATCTAAATTCTGAAAGAAGTACTCAGTAAGAATCCTGCCAAAAAGTAATGGGCAGCCAGAAAGAGATGTCGCAAAACCTAAATCATTTTCTTCTGTTAAAAAGCCATTCCATTGAGTGCCTAAAAGTAACTGTATAGGGCTCATGGGATCTTTAAGCTCAATAATACCCGTATTCACGTATGAATTTAAAACAGGCCCAAAAGCCGTTTTTTCTATATTTTTAGTTAAATACTCAAACGTATTGGAAATACTTGCTCGGACAGATTTTAATTGGTCACTTACCAGAGCTTTTTGCAAAGCACCATACCGGTCAAGCTGCACCAATTTTTGATAATTAATTTCTGGATCAGCAAGTAACGGCCCAGGATTAAATCCCATTTCTATACCAGCATGACTAAACTGAATAACGTCAACTTGCCCCGTTTTTTCATTCTCAGTTCCCAAATAACAGGCAAGCGGCAAATAATCATACCAATATAAAAGATCGGGATAATAATAAACATCAAATCGATATGCAAGTTCGCCCAAGAAAGACTCTTGCCCCATAATACTCTCACCACCATCAGCCTCATGCTTCTGCAATTTTTCATAAAAATATCTATTACATGCAGAAAATTCATGATTCCCACGCAGCACAAAAACTTTGCCGATATTTTGGCTATGCAGGTGAAATATTAACATCATAACTTCGACCGTATATGGCAACCGGTCAACATAATCACCCAAAAATACCATATAAAAATCGTCTTCAACGATGTGATATTCATCATCGAGAATGCCTTGATGATGCAAATAATCAACAATAGAAGCTAAAGAGGCGATATCTCCATGAATATCGCCTATAACAAACACTCGTGAGCCTGGAGGACAAATATGCTTTTCCACAAACGGCGTAAAAAGCGAATTTGCATTAGCTTCTTCCAAAATCTTAAAATCACCAACTTTGCCCGATAAAAATTTTGCACCCGGCTTAACATTATCCAACCAATGCCCCGCTTTTAAACGCAAAGCTGATTGCCGCACAAACGATTGTGTCTCTTCTTCAAGTTGTTCATACGAAACTGATTGCAAACTCTTGAGCACATTATTATCTGCTCGCGTGATTATACGTGGCAACGGATACTTATTCATGAATTAACCGATCGAATCAACTGCTCTGCTTGCTCGAGAATAACATCCAGCGTTAAACCAAATTGCTGCTTACCATCAAGCGTACGTAACGTAATCGTATTTTGTTCCTGTTCTTTTTTGCCAACAACCAGCATCCACGGAATCTTAGCCATCTGTGCCCGCTTAATTTGCGCTGAAATTTGATCTGAAGATTCATCAAGCGTCACACGTATTCCTGCTTTTTTCAAACGAGCCTGTAAAGTACGTGCATAATTTTGCTGCTCATCAGTAATCTTAAGTATACGCACTTGCTCAGGAGCAATCCAAAACGGCAAATTACCCTTAAAGTGCTCTATAATAATTCCCATAAAACGTTCGATCGAACCCATAATTGCCCGATGTATCATGACGGGAGTTTTACGAGATTGATCAGCATCTACATACTCAAGTTCAAAACTTGCCGGCAAGTTAAAATCTACCTGAACCGTACCCATTTGCCATTCACGTCCCATTGCATCTTCAACACGCACTTCTATTTTAGGACCATAAAATGCGCCTTCGCCCGCCTGTATAATATACGGGATCTCTCGTTTTTCGAGAGCTTTGCATAAAGCGTCTGTTGCGCGCTCCCACATATCGTCAGTACCCATAGCTTTTTCTGGTTTTGTCGAGACTGCCATAGATATTTTATTAAACCCAAACGGTTTATATACTTTTTCAATTAAATCCAAGCACCCAATAACTTCTTGTTCAGTTTGCTCAGGAGTACAATAAATGTGCGCATCGTCTTGTGTAAATTGTCGCACGCGCAACAAGCCGTGACGCACACCAGAAAGCTCAAATCTATGAACCATACCAAATTCAGCAATGCGCATCGGCAAATCACGATATGAATGCAAACCTTCTTTATACATGAGAACGCCGCCAGGACAGTTCATAGGCTTGACGCAATTTACGCTGCCATCAGCGGTCGAGGCAAAATACATCATGTCTTTATAATTATCATAGTGTCCAGACGTTTTCCAAAGACCTTCGCTCATAATCAGTGGTGTACGCACTTCTTGATATAAATCTTCTTGTAAAGAACGCGTAAAGTTAATTAAATTATTATATAAAATTTGACCTTTATTATGAAAAAACGCCATACCCGGCGCTTCATCATGAAACGAAAACAAGTTTAATTGTTGCCCTAGTTTACGATGATCATACGCTGCAATATCTTCAAGATGTTTAAGATACTCATCAAAATCTTTTTGTGTTTCAAATGCAACGCCAGTAATACGTTGCAGAGCTTGGCCTTCGCGGTCAGCACGCCAATACGCACCAGAAATATGCATAAGCTTAAAAAACTTTATTTCTCCGGTTGCCTGAGCGTGATCCCCCTGACATAAATCATGAAAATCACCCTGAGAGAACACACCGACCGTTTCGTCTTGTATCCCGTTAATTAACTCAAGCTTAAATTTATTATCTTTAAAAAATTCAAGCGCTTCTTTTTTTGAAATTTGCTTGCCGGTAATCTTATAATTTTTCTTGGCAAGTTCGTGCATTTTGTTTTCTATAAGTTCCAGATCTTGGTCTTTAAAATTCTTCTCGGGTAAAAAGTCATAAAAAAAACCATTTTCCGTTACAGGTCCAATCGTCGTCAAAGTTTTTGGAAATAATTCTAAAACAGCCTGCGCAAGCAAATGTGCTGCAGAATGACGAATTTTGTACAAATTATCATGCTTTTCCATAAAAACCTTTCTTGTGACACCAGTAACACTTATGACGCTTGAGCTTTGTCATCCTGAACTCGCTTCAGGATCCAAGCCACTTTATAAGTACTCGTATTTTAAGTACGTATCCAGACAGATTAACAAATCTCTTTATTATTCTCAATCTAACGAACTAAATTATAGGTAATAAACAGGTTTCGCGTCCGGCGCCCCCAACACGCCTTGACGTGATTAGCGTCTGAAAGAACGCCTTACCATAAAGGAGAATCTATGGCAAACAAATCAGACCTAGATACAAATAAAGACCAAAACTGTCCAATACGGCTTAACCGTATATTTATTTTAGACACAAATATTTTGTTACACGACCCCCATGCTTTTTTTAGCTTTAAAGGGGTCGTTATTGGCATACCGTTTGTTGTGCTTGAAGAGCTGGACTCTTTTAAACGCGGCACAGATGAACGCAGCCGAAACGCCCGTGAATCTATTCGTAAACTAGACGAACTACGCCAGAAAGGCAGTTTATTACAGGGGGTACCGGTACAAATTAACGGACAAGAAACCATAATAAAAGTATTTCCAACACCAACAAATGTCGATTTTTCTGGAGACCTGCTGGCCGCTAAAGACAACTTAATTATCCAAACAGCCAAAGACCTCATGCAACAAAACTGCACCGTCACGCTGGTCACCAAAGATATAGACATGCGCGTCAAAGCAGACGTTATGGGCATACACACGGAAGATTATACCAAGGGCCTGGTCAGTTATGACGACTTCTTTAAAGGCTGGAGACGCCTGGCTTTGCCAGCACAAGACATGAAGACTCTGTCAGTCAAAAAAATTGGCTCAATCGTAGACCCCCAAGACTTATGCTTAAACGAATTTATAATTCTTGAAAGTGAAAATAATCCTGAAAACACACGCCTTGTACGCTATCTAGGCGGCCAAAATTTTAAAGACATTCCCCCAATCACCGTCATGAATAGTTTTCACGCAAAAAACATTCAACAACTTATGACGCTTGATTTACTCATGGATGACAGCATAAAACTGGTAACATTACTTGGACCAGCCGGAACCGGTAAAACTTTTTTAACACTGCTGGCCGGTTTATATAAAGTAATGATAGAAAAAGCATATCGCAAATTCTTAGTAGCTCGCCCGGTTGTCGCGCTTGGCGCCGATATTGGCTACCTACCTGGCGACCTGCAAGCAAAATTACACTACTGGATGCAACCGGTGCAAGACAATCTTGATTTTATCTTAAGCCAAATAGACCATGAACATGGAGATTTTCCCGGCATGCACGAAGAAAGAAAACGCTCACGTCACCGCTCAAAAAAACATGATCATAGAGGTGGAGAACAACATGGGCAACGAGATCGAGACCGAAACAAGAACAAAGATGATCACCACAAGCCTCAATTTATGAACGTAGACAAACGCATAGAACAACTCCAACAACGCGGGATCTTGAGCCTAGAAGCAATCACATACATGCGTGGCCGCTCAATACCAAACCAGTTTGTGTTTATAGACGAAGTCCAAAACTTAACCCCCCATGAAGTAAAAACACTCGTCAGCCGAGCGGGCGAAGGCACCAAAGTTATTCTGGCCGGAGACCCGTACCAAATCGATTCGCCCTATCTTGATTTTACCAGTAACGGGCTTACCGTAACATCTGACAAGCTTAAAGATAATTCTATCGTTGCGACAGCGTTTCTAGAAAAATCAGAACGCAGCGAACTTGCGAAGTTAACAACCGAAAAATTATAAACTCGCAATATTTTTTAATCTCACAACATTACAAAGAGGGGCTTCGGCTGGCCGAGCCCCTCTTACTTAACTAAACCTATAATATTTTAGAATCCTCAACCCTCTTTCTTTTAATGCAGAAATCTGGCATCTTTGGGCATAAATCAAGTGCAAGTAACCTTATGACATAAAGTGTTTATTTCGTATAAAAAAATGAGGGATTTATGGTAACAAAAACTACTATTGATGAAGCTATAAAACGGCTTGTTAAAGCTTACAAACCATTGCAAATTTATTTATATGGCGACTATGCTTTGGGTACCCAGAACGAAGATAGTACATTTGATATATTAATTATAGTAGAATCTTCCAACGAAAGAGTTATCAAAAGGGGATACACAGCCTTTGAGGTATTACTAGGATTAAAAATTCCCAAAAATGTGATTGTCTTTACCAAAGAAGAATTTGATAAATATGCTCAAGATCCAAGCTCAAGTACCTATGAGATAAAAACCAAAGGCAAGGTTATTTATGCCAGGGATTAAAGATTGGGAGCAAAAAGCATCGGCTGATTTGAAATTGGCTACAAAATCAATATGTGATGACGAAACAATCGATCCTGCAATCTACCTTACTCATCAATGTGCAGAAAAATCGCTTAAAACATTTTTTGTTTTTCTTGGAAAGGCAATTCCAAAGACCCACGATTTAAGCATGCTTTTGGATGGCTGTACAAAGCTTGATGTGGAGTTCGCTTTACTTCAAAAAGCATGCCAATACTTAGATCCTTATGGCTTCAATTCACGATACCCAAATGATTCTTTTCATGTGAATCAAAAGGATCTTATTGAAGCAATTGATTTGGCAAATAAAATTTCTAATTTCGTTAAAAACAAAGTTATAAAATAAGGCACCAAAGTTATTCTGGCCGGAGACCCGTACCAAATCGATTCGCCCTATCTTGATTTTACCAGCAACGGCCTGACCGTGACATCTGACAAGCTCAAAGATAATGCTATTGTTGCGACAGCGTTTCTAGAAAAATCAGAACGCAGCGAACTTGCGAAGTTAACAACCGAAAAATTATAAACTCGCAATATTTTTTAATCTCACAACATTACAAAGAGGGGCTCGGCTGGCCGAGCCCCTCTTTGTTTTCGATAAGTTTTACGTCTCTTTTTTAAGCTTTTTTAGTGCTTAGTTTTTATCGATATGCCAAAATAAACTTACTCCAGGCTGTGTTCTTAGCAAACAATGTTTTAGGATAAGAACTATGAATAGATCCAAATCTTGGATAATAAATCGAAACGCCACCAACCCCTGAATATACAGGCCCGGTCGAATTTTGCGCCACAACGTTTAAGACTTGGTTTATTCCATTTTGTGCCGCAAGCTTTAAATCTTCAAGCGCCGCTTTATATGCTTTAACTGATGTTACTGTTGGTTTTGGCGCTGGTTTTGGCTTTGGCTTTGGCTTTGACGCTGGCTTTTTTGGTTTTTTTGGTTTTGGTCTCAAATATTTATTATACTGATCTAAAATAAGCGCCGATTTTGGAGACTTCGTTTTTAACTGTTTTAAGACATTTGCATAAAACGAATACAAATCTACGTATTCAGGCATAGCAAAAGAAATTGTCGCTTTACGCGCAGCAACAATCATATTCTTAGTTGCTTTTGCATCCAACTTACTACACGCATTTACAGCAGCAACAAACAGATCAATGCTTGTCTTAACTGAACTTATCTTTGTCACATCTATACTCGACAACGTAAAATCTGACGTTGGCTCAGTATTAGTATAAAAATTCGCATACCCATTAATTATATATTGCGCAAGCTGTAATGGCGTCGTTCCAGCAGGATTAGTTGAGAGCGGTTTTATAAACTTAGAATATGAATACCCGTTACCTGGAATTGTTTCCTGAGAACCAATAAATAGATCCACCGAATCTTTCACTTGATATGCAACTTCAGCCATAGCCATTAAACACGCATCTGTCGCAAGAATATCAAGATTATGCCCAATTAATGCCTTAATTTGCGCAAGTGCCGTCGTTAGCCCTTGATTCGTCAAGCAAGTACGCTGTGAATCATCGTATAAAATACCCCGCGTAAACGCTCTTGACCCCGGCATAAAATCTGCTATCCCACTGCCATGATCCCACAAAATAAGCGCATATTTGTCTGCAGGATAATTCGTAACAACCCACTTCATAGATGCAACCAACTCATTTACCGTATTATATCCCATTTCTGAAGATATAGATCCTGCATCAATTTTACTACCCGGAGTTATTTGATAACGCCACGTTTTATTTTCACGCGGCTTATCCCATTGAACTAACACGTTACAGCCATTTGTCGAAACCATACCCGCAGACATATCATTAATGTTATATAATGCATACGGTGCAAGATTATTATCTGCGGCGATATACACAAGTACTGACCACGCTGCTTTTGTTTTCGCTATAACTTTATCTTGAAGTACGTTTTCTGTGCACCAAACCCGCCCAAAAGCAAGTAGTCCAAAAAATAGAAGAAAAAAATATTTTTTACGCATAAACACCATCACCGTCTCCTTCTGGTAAAAAAACAAGATCACGCGCGCTCACCCTGAGCCGCACTCATAAGATCTTTTATTTTATATACCAGTAAGCGTACGGATCTCGTTAGATCAAAATCAAGCGTTTAAAAATTTTATTTTTTTCAGAGCCGATAATTTACCTACGCATTTCACTCACGAATAATACGTAAAAAATACGCGACCGTTTCTTCGATAGTCATATCTGAATTATCAACAAAAATTGCGTTATCAGGTTTTTTAAGCGGCGCAACTTCACGATGCGTATCACGGTGATCACGAATCTCCAAATCCTGTTTAATATCGTCAAGCGATGCATTCACTCCATTATATCGCACCCCTGCAAGCAACCTGCTTGCGCGCACATCCAAAGAAGCAGTTAAATAAAATTTAAATCTGGCATCAGGAAATATAACCGTGCCACAGTCTCGGCCATCAGCAACAATATCATATTTTTGTGCAATATCTCGCTGCAACGGCAAAAGCGCGTTACGCACTAAAGCTGTCGCGCTAATAACAGACGCAAGATCTCCAATTTGTGCATCATATAAATGCTGCGTGATATCCTCTTTTTTGTACATTACATACGGCTTACCATCACGATACTCATACATAATGCGCCCAATAAAGTCCAAATCTTGTGCTTCTATTTTAATATCACCCATGCAACAATCACACCCAGACCCATCAGGATTTTCATGACGACGCGCTATAATATACGCAACCGCCCGGTACAATAACCCCGTATTTAAATAATAACTGCCCAGTTCACGCGCAAGTATTTGCGCTACCGTACTTTTGCCACTAGCGGCTGGCCCATCAATCGTAATCACCATAGTTTTCACTCTCTTTCTTTTTTACTTTTTTGGCTCACATTTCTCTTATTCTGCCAATTTTATCACGCGCTTTATAATCACACAAAAATCTTTTGTTATTAAAAAATTATTGAATTCTTTCATTAAAAAACAATAACATGATCATGCAGGCAAAAAAAACTAATACAATTTCACATTAATAAAAAGAAAGAACCGCTATGCGCAAAATTTTATATATTTTAACACTAATCTGTATTTTTAACGTATACAACATTTCAGGAATAGCATTAGATAAAAAAATAGACAACATAAAGCAAAGCCTAGGCATACTTAAAGCTAAATTAATTGAGCTCAGTATTACGATGGCAGAAGTCAAAGACAATCTAAATAAACCAAAAGAAACTGCTGAAGAAAGAATAGAACGCGAACAAGAAGAACAAAAAATAGCTCGCGAACAAGAAGAACAAAGAATAGCCCGGGAAGAAAAAGAACGAAAGAAAAATGCGCCCAAAACTTGTGCGATTTGCAAGATACAAAAACCTGGAAATATGTTTCCTGAATTAGCATGTGGCTGCAATGCACTTGAATCTAAAAAATTTTATTGCATTAATGAATACAACGGCGTTGAAGGGCCTGTTTGGAAGGCTCTTGATTCTACTAACCGAGGGCTCTTAAAATGCCCAGGATGCCACAAACTCATTGATGATGACGATTGGGGGAAAATAATTACTAAAGGGGTTGTTGGAGGACTCCCAAATATACAAATGCGACAAGGCAAAGAAGAAATAGTAATACAAGGAGGAAAAGAAAAAACAAAAGAAGAAAGAATAGACGCCCTTAAACTTTTACCCAAACTAGAAACAGACAACTGCGGATCCTGCTACTACTTAACACTTAAATCTGACTTTCCCTCGCTATCATGTGGACACAATCAAATTTGTATTTATTGCTACGATCCTTCTGTTTCAAGGACTCTCAAAGAAAGAAATCGTAACGAATTACAATGCCTCCAATGCAAAAAACCAATTTCAGATGATGACTTAAACAAAGTGGTAACTGATGAACTTGATGATAGCAGCAAAACAAAAACAGAACGAATAAACTTACTTAAGCTTTTAGCCAAAAGTACTGACAAAAATTTTAGACGCTGCCCAACCCCAAACTGTAAAGAATTTTACAGCTTGGGCAACGGACGGGGCTTTCACGAAATCTCGCGTAACACCAAATATGAATGCCCAAGCTGTCATAAAAAATATTGTCCAGATTGCCAGGAACCCTGGCACCAAGGAGCATGCAATAAAACAGATAACAAACCAAAACTATCTGATATAGAAAAAGACGAACAAATTACCTTTTTAACGACACAACGGTGCCCTGAACCTAATTGCAACATAGATTACCACAATGAGAACAACAATTGCCTCATCATGCATAATTCCCCTTGTAAACATGGCTCATTCTGCTTTGGATGTGGATGTCGAGAAGCGGACGAAATACGTACTCCCAATCCCAGCGGCAGCGGTAGTACGCGCACAGGTGGCGCCTACTACCATCATGTATGGGCCTGCCGAAACGGATATATTTATGCATCAAAAAAAAACCAACTCGCCCCTAATAGCCCTACCATTTTTACCATTCGCTTTGGCAGAGAAGCAGCATTAGATTTTTCAGTGAAAGCAAAATGGGTTACCAATAAAGATATTATAATAGCCCCAAAGCCTGGTATCAACGCAGGAGAATATACCTACGAATATACAAAAAAGCTCGCCGAAGCAATAAAAACTTTAGACAATAACGCAAAAGTAGAATCGGAAATAAAGCAATTTTACGGTGGAGAACTTGAAGGGGAAGAATTTACTATTGATGTTCCAGAGCTCAGAATAACAACAAATATAACTCGCAAGACGCTTCAAACGTTACTTGGCGATACAAATAAAGAATTCAATGCTAGCATATCATTCCCGCCAGCATATAAAGAAGAATGGAAATATTTTAAATTTCTGTATCCCGCTACCTGGTAATTCTAAGTTCATCCCATACAAAAACACTCACACATTAGGCCCTGTGAAAAAATCACAGGGCCTTTCTCACGTAGATTATTTTTTATTTTCGCCAAACATGATATCTTATTTGGGCAAGAACTTAAAAGCCAAAAACACAAAAAAAACAGGCATATCTTATACATGAACACAGAAAAAATAATAGAAAAAAACACGCCATTAATGCAACAGTATTTTGATATTAAAAACCAATACCAAGATACGCTACTCTTATTTCAGGTCGGGGATTTTTACGAACTTTTTTTTGATGACGCTAAAACAGCTTCAGCATATTTAGCAATAGCACTCACGTCCCGTGGCAAAAATAATGGCCAAGATGTGCCACTCTGTGGAATCCCCATACACGCCGTAAAGCACTATCTTAAAAAATTAATATCTGGTGGCTTTAAAGTCGCCCTCTGTGACCAACTCACGCAGCCACAACCAGGGACTATAGTGCAGCGTGGCGTCACGCACGTATTTACTCCTGGCACTCTTATAGATTCAACGATGCTTGATGACAAATCTGCATCATATTTACTCTCGTTTTATCCTGAACAACAAGAATGGGGCTTAGTATTTACTGAACTCTTAACAGCCCAACTTTTTGCCACCCATATTCCTGCGGGCGATTATCGTATGTTTGAAGCTGAACTTGCCCGTTTTTTTCCCGACGAAATTGTACTGCCAAGCGCATGCAACGACACACAAAAAAGCTCTTCTTATCATCCTGACGTATCCGGCGAAGCCTTGGCGAAGTCGGGACTTGGTTCAGGATCCAGAGCTATTAATACGTACTTAAAAAAACTGGGCTACTGCACAAGTTTTGCTGACACAAACGCAGCAAATTACAATACAAATACGATTATTAATAACAACAACACCCCAGATAATAACCAGAACATAATACAGTCAGCAGGTGACTATGCAGCCGGGCAACCAATATCAAAAGCCTGGCTTGATGCCCAGTTTTCGCCAAACATATTAAGCATACTGCAAAATAATACAAGTATGTCACGCTCGCTTGACCTGCTATATACATATCTAAAAAAAAATCAGGAAAAAGCGCTGCCCCTATTTAAAACGATACAGTTTTATCAGCCAGAAGATTATTTAATCTTAGACCCCGCAACACAAAAAAACTTAGAAATAATTAAGAACAATCAAGATTCGGGCAGGAAAAACACGTTACTTGCTGTAATAGACAAAGCAAAGACAGCAATGGGCTCACGCATGCTCAAAAAATGGTTACTCAGGCCATTAATTCAAGAACAAGCAATCATGCGCCGGCAAGATACAGTTTCACAATTACATAAAAATATAGATATCACGCAAAAGCTCGAAAATTATTTATCAAGCATCGCAGATCTGGAGCGCATTATCGGGCGCATTGCACTTAAACGTGCACAAATACATGATTATTTAGCGCTCAAACAATCTTTAATAATTATTCCAGAAATTAAAGAACTTTTGCGCACGACATGCCAAACGCAGCTGGCCCAAGCGCTACAAGAAAAAATGGGTATTTTCACAGACTTAATTAAATTACTCGAGATAAGCCTAAACGACGATAGCTCCCAAGAGCACATAATTAAAAACGGCTTTGATCATCGATTAGATCACCTAAGAAACTTAGTAGAAAACAGCCAACAAGAATTATTAAAACTTGAACAAAAAGAACGTGCTCGCACAAATATAAATAGTCTTAAGATTAGTTACAATCGAGTTTCAGGCTATTATATCGAGATCACAAACCCCAACTTAGACCAGGTCCCACCTGACTATATAGAACAACAAAAGTTAGCAAACAGAAAACGTTACGTAACCCAAGAACTAAAAGATCTAGAACGGGATATCTTTAAAGCCCAAAACGAGATAGACGTTGTCGAGAACGAAGTTTTCACACGGGTCAAAGACGACGTCGAAAGTTATTTATCCCCCCTGCGAAACACCGCACAATCTATTGCATATCTAGACGCGTTATTAAGTTTTGCGCTCACGGCCTATCATAATAATTATTGCGCCCCCCAATTTAATAGCACACGCAGCGTAAATATTAAGCTTGGCAGGCACCCCGTCATAGAAACAACAAATAATACCCAATTTATTGGTAATAATACGAATTTAGATAACACCCAAGAAGTCATGCTTATAACCGGACCCAATATGGGCGGCAAATCGACTTATTTACGCCAGGTCGCTCTTATCTCGATCTTGGCCCAATGCGGCTCATTCGTACCTGCTACCAGCGCAAACGTGCCTATTTTTGACCGTATTTTCACAAGAATAGGCTCAGCAGATAATTTAGCCGAAGGCAAAAGTACATTTTTGGTCGAAATGGAAGAAACGGCGACGATCTGTACCCAGGCAACCAAACACAGCTTGGTTATTTTAGACGAGGTCGGCCGAGGAACCAGCACACATGACGGCATAGCACTGGCCCAAGCAATTATTGAATATCTCGTCACCGTTATTCAGGCCAAGACGCTCTTTGCGACGCATTATCATGAGCTTACAGAACTAGAACAAACTTTTGCGACTATAAAAAATTATCACATGCTCTGCAAAAAAATTGGGGTCAACCTGCACTTTTTACACACGATCGCCCCTGGAGTGGCCCACCGGAGCTTTGGGCTTGATGTGGCCAAGCTGGCCCAACTGCCCGATGCAATTATTAATAGGGCTGCCCAAATTTTGCAAGTGCTACATGACCAGCCCAGCAGCCTGCCCACTATAGCCAATCCTGCCCTTCGATCTGTCCCCCAAAGCTACGAGCCGATAGGCGACCTGACCTCCGTAGCCTTGGCGAAGGGGGAAGAGCGTAGTAAAGACCAGCTGAAAAGAACGATACTGGAACAAGAACAAAAGTTACGCATCTTAAACGACATAAATATCGATAACTTATCGCCAAAACAAGCATTTGATATTATCTGGAAACTCCGCTCAGGCTCGTAATGACAAACCAAATTATCATCCCAAATCACGTCCAGGCTCCTAGCAAAAAAACGACTTAAAATTTGACTCATGCGCAAAAAAGTTTGATTTTTGCTTTTGTTATGCTAGTATTTGTTTTGTTCATTTTAATTTCATATGAAATTTTGGGGATACTTTGGGGTGGGTTTATTCTAGAAAACATAGGGGTGTGTTTGATAGGGAGTTTCAACAAGATACGTACAATCTGATTTTTGCAATAACAATACAAAAACAAGCAACACAAACAAGAACCACTCTTTTCTGAACACTTTACCACAAAACAGTCACACTGTTTTACGCGCGAAAAATAAGTTGTGATGTAATTTGTGCAAAAGAATTCAGAAAAAGCCTTTACGCTACGCGATGATTCACATGTTACGCATGTGGCTCACACGTACGACAAACAAATAGAACAACGCAGACAAAACAACATGTACAGAACGATTGTTTAGTAATTTTACACAATGTAATGCGAGGAACATATAATGAAAAAACTTAGTTTAATACTTCTTTTAGCAATTGCAGCTAACGCAACAGTTCAAACAGCTCCTTCAGATTTTAGCGTAACGTTAAACAACCAAGTCGAACAAGAAATCACACCAGAAGTAAAAAGCTGGGTCGCTGAACATAAAACACTTGTACGTTCTTTGGTCGCAGCAACAGTCGTCGTTGCTCTTGGTGGTGCCGCAACAGGTGCATACGTTGCATACAAGAAAAACGAAAAATTCCAAAAATTCGTTGATTCAGCAACAGCAAGCACATGTGATTTCAGCAAAAAAGCAGCAACAAAAACTGGTGACGTATTAAAAACAGCTGGCAAAAAAACAAAAGATGGCTTTAACGCATCAACAGAATACATCAAAAATCACAAAGCTATCACTGCTATTGTCGCAACAGTACTTACAGCCGTTGCTGGACTTGCCATCGACAAAGCTGTCAGAGAAGATGAATCATTATACAACGCAATAATTGATGCTGTTATCGACCAATTTACTGGCAAAACAGAAACAAAAACAGCTCCAGCAGCAGAAACTCAAGCTAAATAAGCAACAAAAAGCTCTGTTAAAACAAACACACATCTGGTTAAACCATGATGAGGCGCTCGCGATTTCTCGCGAGCGCCTTTTTTT
>JBDRBF010000025.1:0-4090 GCA_043822925.1 bacterium | reverse complement strand
TTAATAGGGCTGGAGACAGCAAGTTGCTATTGCTCTGATGTTGCTGTTGTTGGACGGCTTAATGTCGCTGAAAATGCCGTTGATTTTCCAGCAGTTATAGCAGCAACAACAAATGGCGTGTTGGTTTCTATCGATGATTTTGAAAACTTTACGTTGGTGCCAAATATTAGTGGCACACCGGTAAAATTGAGATATATTTCACGCGTTAAAGATCTTGCTTTTGTGCCTAATGACGTTGATTTGTCTCAAGGCGTTTTGTACGTCTTTACGATCGACCGTGAAAAAGATATGAGTTACGTCTATCGTTTTGCAGTAAATGTAGCAGCTGATGTAGCACAAGAAGATATTCTTAAGCCGCTTGATACTATTGATGGTTTAACTATAGCAAAGCCATTTATTGATTATGGTGAATTGAGAACAGATTTTTCGACCGATGGCGATATATTTTTTAACACACGATATAAATGTGTTGATGCTTCTGATTATTTACGCATGCGTACGGGAAGCACTTTGGCAAGAGATGAAGATAGTTTATTGTACTCGTTTCTCGGGCGCGATGGCCAAAAAGCTGATGCGCTGGCCCACATTGCTGCGCCTGTTCGTGATTCATATTCTGGTATGTGGATTGTTCCGGGTGAAATTCGGGTAAATGGTTAAAAAAAGGGTATTAAATGGTACACAGAAATAGTTATAAACGTATAGTAGGCCTCGTGCTGCTCGGTGCAGCAAGTTTAGGCTTTTCAGGAACCGTAAGCGCTTTTACGCAGGGCAACTTTTTTAGACCGTATGATTCTGCATTGCATCTGCCCTTGCCTAAAAAAGGCATGTTCCGGTTGACAGCCCAGGGGGAATATGGTGACAAGCGTTCCGGGCGTAATTGGGATGGTGTGCGTAGTAACGTACTGGCATTGCATGATAATACACAGTCGACATTGGCTATGATAAAAAATACAAATGATGCCCATATTAATCAGTTAAACAAAGAAGTAACAGCGCTCATGGGGCAGCCAATACTCGATGACGATGGCGCGCAGGCGTATTTGGGCAATCCTGGATATCAAAAGTTTACCGGTGATTTTTGTGAGTATGATCTTAATGTAGTTGCAGGATTCAAATTACCGTTGGAAGAAATTTCAGGAACAATTTCTATAGAAGTGTATCTGCCGTTTGTAAAAAAAGAGATCAGTGATGTTAAAATTGAAGACCTAACACGTACGAATTTAACAAATCCAAATATTAATGCTGTAAATGAGATAATCAAGCGAGAACTTACAAACGATTTAGCTACAAATGTTAAACAGTGGAGTAACTTGGATCTGTCAGCATGGAAAAAAACCGGGCTTGGTGATATAGCAGTGATGGTTGATTGGCGCAATAAGTATGATCAAAATAAAGAGTATCTGCAGAAAGTTGGTTTGTTTGCCAAACTTGGTTTAACGTTGCCAACGTCGCCAGAACGAGATGAAGACAAAGCGTTTAGTATGCCGCTTGGTAATGATGGCGCTATGGCAATACCGTTTGGTATGGGAATGGAACTTGATTTTGTTCATAATATTCGCGCTGGTGTGGATGTCGACTTTTTAGTAATACTCGATCATGAACGTACGCGCCGTTTAAAAACAGCAAAAGATCAAACAGAATTTTTGTTACTTAATAAAGGGCTAGCAACAAAAGAATATGGGCTTAATTGGCAGTTTCACTTGTATTTACAAGTCTTTGATATTTGCAAATGTGTTTCTGCACGTGCTGCATATCAGTTTGTTAAACATGATGAAGATCGTTTGCTTCCTAAGCGTAATGATTTTGATTATGCCATTATTAACACCGCTCATAGTTTGGGGGAATGGAATTCGCATGATGTTATTTTTTCTCTAAATTATGATGCGTTTAAACATTGTCCTAACTTGAAAGTGTCGCCACAAGTTAATTTGTTTTATAAGCTTCCTGTCGGTGGTAAAAACTATATTGATAACGCTACTATTGGCGGACAGCTTGCGCTTAATTTCTAAGATTAAAACGCGAATGAAAAAAGAGTATACGAGATGGCCCGGTGGAAACACCGGGCTTTCGCCTGGGGTTAAAACCCCAGTCTGGCAAGAGCTTCAGGCCTCCGGCCTGATGAGAAGATCAAGACTATAGAGCTAGAACTTCTGAAACTCAGGCGTAATCTCCTGATGCTTTATCTAGCCTAGTGTTTTAACACTAGGTTGCTTAATCTGTCATTGTCATTCCGATCCCCCTCTAACTTGTTTCCCGATAATATTCTTCACTTTGCTTATTCTTGTGACTAGAATGAAGAACATGGCAGATCGTAAAAAAGAAAGGGATACGGAGTGAAGATTCAGTGTAAATTTCTTAGCAAATTTCTTGGCAAATTTTTTATACAGGTGTTTGTTCTTTGCACACTTTCTGGCCACATTTCAGCCTGGGCACCAACAAACTTTTTTCGTCCAGATGATCCGGCCCTGCATGTTGTTTATATTCCAAAACATAAATATTTACTCGGTATACATGGCGAGTTTGGCGCGCGCAAAACAGGACTTGATGCGAGCGGCACCCGTCAAAATGTTTTGGCTATACATGATGAAACGCAATCAGTTGTTTCTATGCTCATGAATCAGGTTACGGCAAAAGATCTTCCAGCTACCATAGATCCGCTTGAAACTGGGGGGATAAATCTTGGAGGGCCTGCTTTGATTGTTGACCGTATAACGCCACCGGTTGGGCGTCTAAAATTTAAAGGCAAATACGAAGAAACAGATATCACTTTCTTTGGCCGTTATGTGCTTGATTCTGGCTTTATTCCAGGTGCTTTTTCTTTGTCTGTTTTTTTGCCGACTAAAAAGAAAGAAATTAAAAGTTTTAGTTGGGAAAATCTGACAAAAGATTATATGCCTGGGGCACGTGAATTAAAAGATCAGATTATGAAAGATAAAGAAACTTTTTATGCTAACGTGAAAAAATATGGCGATCTTTCTTTGCAGGATGCCAAAAACTCTGGGTTTGGTGATTTGGCCATTTCTCTTGAATGGGCCAAAGATTTTAAGACAGAATCTCAGCCAAAAAATAATAAAAACAAAAAAATTAAAAAACAAAAGGTAAACAGCGCTCCTGGCCTGGGCAGCTCTATTAATGCGTTTACGCTTTGGTTAAAAGCGGGCGCTATTGTGCCAACGGGCAAAGAGCGTGATGAAAATAGTGCGTTTAGTATTGCACTTGGTAATGATGGGCTGTGGGGCTTCCCATTTGGGGCTGGGCTTGATATGAATTTTGCAGGAAAAATAGGCGCGGGTGTTGCATTTGATGTTACGTTGTTCGCAGATAAAACAGACAATATTCGTTTAAAAACAAATAAAAATCAGACAGACTTTTTGCTGCTTAATAAAGGCCGTGCAACTAAAGATTTTGGTTTAACTTGGGATTTTGCTACGTACTTAAAAGTATTTCAGATTGTTTCGCATTTTGATGTACGTCTTGCTTACCAGTATGTTACGCATCAAGATGACCAATTGTTTTCGCAAGATGCTCGCTATAAAGATGAGATTATAAATTCAGCAACCAGTCTTAAGGGCTGGTACTTCCATAATTTAATTTTTGCATTAGAGTACGATCTTGAGAGAGATAAAACGAGACGTAAAGTTGTGCCTGAATTTAGTTTGTTTTTTAAACTCCCACTTGGTGGTGAGTCTGTTATTGATATGTATACGTTTGGCGGACAGTTGAGCGTAAGTTTTTAGATATTAAAAGAGGGCGCTCCCCCTGATATGCCCCGCCATAGCTTTGGCGATGGATGGGAGCCTGTCGTGCTTCGATAGACTTAGCACGAGCGATTATACAGATGCGCTCCCCTTGGACTGCGCTCACCCTGAGCCTGTCGAAGGGGTCGAAGGGTTATTAATAGGAGAGTAGAGTATGAAGAAGTTTTTTTCTGCAGCATATTCTGTGCTGCTTGTTAGTTTTGTCTGTTCTTTTTCTGGTTTTATTTATGCTAATTCTAGCGTTATCTCAAAAGATGAGTTAAAAAAACAAAGCCGTGAAGTGATTCGTGAATTGCTTCAGGAGCTTTTGGCGGGCGTGCCAGAATCCAAGC
>JBDRBF010000024.1:0-41327 GCA_043822925.1 bacterium | reverse complement strand
GCTTGTCATGCTTTTCATGCCGATTGGTAGTATGCTTTGATTATTAAATGTATTTTTGAGCGTTATATTTCTGAGTGTAAGTGTAACGTTTGAGTCCACAAATAATTGGCTTCTGTTTCCCAAAAGTAAATTATGTCCATTACCATCTATAATTGTGTTGTTTGTAATGTGTATAATAGCGTTGTCCGGTATTGTTAAATTATTGCCCAAATAAATTGCGTGATTTTGGCCATTAATATAGCAACCAGCTGAAAGCGTAACGTTTGAATCTAGATATAGATCGTCTTCAAGTTGTAATATGCCTGTATCGCGTAAATCAAGGCCACCAGAGAGTGGTGTAAGTAGTGCGACTTTAAGTTTTTGTCCGGGTAGGATGGTGCAGCCGTTTGTAATATTAACGTGATCTTGTACGTAGCCGCCGTTCGTGAATAAATAGTGGTCAGCAATAGTTACGTTATTTTTTGTGCCATTTAAATACCCGTGATTTGTATAGAGAGAAAAATCGCTTAAATTATTATCACCTGAGACGGCAAGATAATTTGCATGTGGGCTCCAGTGTACGCCATAGACGTTATTGCCATAACTTGCTTGTGAATTATAGATTTTAGTGAGTGTTGAGCCGTTCCATTCGTATGTAATTAAATCAGTGCTGTCATAATTGCCGCCGACAGTTAAGTATCGGTCATCAAAAGACCAGCTGAGTGTATTTGCTTGTGTGCCAAAAGAAATAGCAGTTGTAAGCGTGAGTGTTGATCCACTAAGGGCGTAAATAATTACGTCGTACGTATTGTTGTCTCCTGCTATAGCAAGATGTGTGCCTGCATTATTCCAGGCCAGAGCGCATGCTTGAGTGCCGTGATTTTTGGTTTCAGCTGTTGTCAGGAGTGAACCGTTCCAGTTATAAAGTATAAGATTTTGTGCCCCATATGTGCCGGCGACTGCAAGTTTTTCTCCAGAAGGGTGCCAGGCCAGAGCGTTTACTTGTGTGCCGTGATGTTGTGATGTTGTGAGCGTGAGGGTGCTTGAGCCATCCCAATTATATATAACAAGTTCTTTATTTCCCCACAGCCCGCCAACCGCAAGCGTGGTGCCGTTTGGGCTCCATGCAACAGCGTTGGCCTGGGTTCCGTGATATTTTGATGTGGTAAGTGTTAGGTCTACGCCATCCCAATTATAAATAGCAAGCGCTTGAACGCCATTTTTTCCCGCGACTGCAAGATATTGTTCGTTTGGTGTCCAGTCGATTGCGTATACGCCGGCACCAAAATTCTGTGTAGCTTTTTGCTTCATGTATACATCGTCAAATTCATAGATAGTCAGATCGTGTGGAAAGTTTGAGCCTCCAATGGCCAGATGCGTGCCCGTTGTGTTCCAGCGGGCGGCGTATGCTGCTGCACCAAAATCTTGTTGATATGGTGATGGATTAAAAAATGACGCGTGTATTTTTTGTTGTGTAAAAAATAGTGTAGTAAATAAACATAGAAATAGTAAAAGACGCTTCTTCATATTACTCTCCTGTTTTATATTGTAATCTCAGACTCGCCTGGCCGCTATAGCCATCTAGGGTGACGGCTGGACTGGGATCCAGGCCATTTTCCTTTTCTTATGTTTTCAGTTATAGCAGAGAATTTGTGGGGCATCTAGAAAATAAGTTTCGGGCAAGACCTAGGACCGCACAAGTCTGGCGATTTGTTTGTGTTCCTATTACGCCCTACGTGGCGCGGGCTAGGCTAAGATACAGGTTTCACGCCTATAGCGTGAGAAAATATGATATCTTATGTAATCACGCCACTAGGCGTGACGTAACTTTTATAGCCTGGGCATGAGCAAAGCGAGGCCCAAGGGGGCAGAGAATGGTGTGGGGCAAATTTCTCATATGCTATTTGTAAGCGTAGGAAGTAATCTTCTGATAGACCAAAAAATTTACATAGACGTAAGTCTGTGTCGGCTGTCATGCTATGGCGTCCTCGTAACAATTTCAATGTTGTATGCCCCATCGTTTTTCCATATAAAACAAAGCCTCCATTGTATATTAATACGTATACTCATTTGATCTTTGCGCCTACCTTTAAGATGTTCTAATTTATTTCCAGGAGGAAACTTTAGATCGTCAATGTTCTCAGCCGCGTCCAGTTGACGCAATTTCTTTAAAGCCCGTTCCTGAATATCAGTAGGAAAGTTTGATGACCATAGTCCTTCCCAGTTCTTAGCGCCCCTCCTGTAAAAAAACAGTAATTATTTTGTGCGATAACTTTTTATTGTTATCTCAGAAGCGCTCACCCTGATTTACCTGCCTTTCGACTTGTCATCCGTAGCCACCTGGGCGTAGTAGGGTCGAAGGGGTTCTGGGATTCAGTCCATATTTCTTCCTAATTAACGTTATCTGGCAACACGGTTCCGTTAACGGTGACTTTGGAGTTTTTGAGTAAGTTAATACCTAGGTCATAATTAGCCCCGAGTGCTGAGTTACCAAAAAAGAGTGATTGGGCGTACGCAGGATTTAAATTTTGTGATGCATAGTTAGCTTTGTAAACTATAAGATCCATAGGATTATAATAGCCTCCAGCTGCTAAGTATTGGCCGTCAGGGGACCAACGTACTTTGTCTACCCAATTTCCGTGATATTGTGAATAGGTGAGCGTTGTGGTCAGGCCATTCCAGTTATACACCATGAGGGCATTGGTGCCATTGGTTCCACCGATGGCTAAATAGCGCCCATCGGGGCTCCATTCAAGGGAGTTAACAGATGTTGTAAAATCAGTAGGTGAGTGAAGTTGGATAAGTTTATCTGGCGGTGCCCATTCATAAATTGTTGTATTTCCGGTGCCTGTTCTTCCTGATACGGCAATGTAACGACTATCAGAGCTCCAGCTCAAAGTAGAAGCGCTTGCTGCAAAGTTTTGAGATATTTTAAGCGTGAGCGTTGAGCCATCCCATTGGTAAATGATGAATTCATACGGATCGTAACTTCCTGAGATAGCTAAGTATTGGCCGTTAGGGCTCCATTGTGCGTCTTGATATTCGTTAGTAAAAGGACCGAGATCTATAGAGTCTTTAAGTGTTAAGGTTGAGCCATCCCATTGATAAATAAAGAGTTCATGATTGTCTCCTCCTTGTCCGACCAGTGCTATGTATTTGCTATCGGGACTCCAAGAGGGAGTTCTACCCCAGTTTAAAATACCGCCTTGTTGCGTTATTTTACGCAGATTTGTGCCATCCCATTGGTAGATAATGAGGCCTGCAGATCCTGAAAAAGCGAGGTATTTTTCATCAGAACTAAAGGCTAGTCCTAGTCCGTGGGAGGTGACAGCTTTTGTTGCTTTTTTTGTTAATGCATAGGTTGAGCTGTTCCATTCGTAAACAATTAATTCTTCATCGCTTTCACTACTTTGGTCTCCGCCGACGGCCAGGTATCGTCCGGAGGAGCTCCAGGACATTGCACGAACAGCGGCACTTACGAGTGAAGAGCCTGCATGATCTTTTATTGCAACACGAGAGAATGAAGATATGGTTGAAATTAGATTGTTTTTTAGTGTGACGTTATTGTCAAAAAAAAGTTGGCCTTTGGTTAACCGTAAACCAGTATGTGATACATGTAATGTGCAGCCATCAAGATAAAGTGCTGAAGTAGTATCTTGCATGTTAATAAGTTGGTTGTTGCGTGGGTAAATTTTGTTGGAAGCTGAAAGATTGATACCGATTGGGTTTGGTGTATATGTGCTTGATGTATCATAATAAAAAGTAGTATTTGGTTCAAACGTAAGCATAGAATATGGGGCTATAAAACTTGATTGTGCTGACCGGTATACGAATTGTGATGTGCCGGTAAATATAACATCGTTGTGAATATAGAGTTGGCCCTGGTTAAAATAAAAATCGTTAACGGGATAAAGTTCGACGTTATCTAGAGCAAGTTTACTTGTTTGTGCAGCGCATTTAATTATTGGGAACCCTTGGTTATTAATAATATTATTGATTGTTATGTTTCTAAGAGTGAGGGTTACGTTTGTGTCGACAAGTATTTGGCTCCAGCGGCCCATAGTAAGTGTATGATTTTGTCCATCGATTGCTGTATCTGAAGAGATATGTAAAACAGTGCTATCTATTGTCGTTAAATTATTTCCTAGATAAATAGTATGTCCGTTGCCGCTCATTATACTTTGACTAGATGTTAACGAGACATTTGAGCCAAAATAAAGATCGCTGTTAAGATTGAGTGTTGATGAATATTCCAGATTTATAGGGCCATCAATAGGTGAAGAAATATCAAGATCAAGATTTTGGCTTCTACCGAGTGATAATCCATTTTTAAATTGAACATCTCCTGTAGCCATACCGCCGTTGGGGAAAAGCCATTGAATTGGTGTGTAAAAAATATTTCTTATGCCGTCGACTGCGTCGAGTCTTTTATACACACTTACGAGATTGTTATATTCTCCGGTTGCGATATATGTTCCATCAGGGCTATATGAAACGGTGCGAACATTTGAGCTGATGTTGAGTTGGGTTGTTCCGGTGAGCAATGTGATGGATGAACCATTAAAGCTGAGCGTTCGTACATTTCTGAGATTGTCAGCACTGTAACCACCAATAGTTATAAGTTTCCCGTTAGGGCTCCATGCAACTGAAGATAAGTAGTTTCCATAAGCGTATTGGTCGGCGACTGAAAGAGATGACCCGTTAAAGTTAAGAATTTGTAGTTCTTTGCCACTGCTTGCTCCTCTACCTCCTATTGCTAAAAATTTACCGTTAGGGCTCCATGCGATGGAAAAAACGGCTGCGCCAAATAGGTCGCCGTAAGAATAGAGGGCTGTATCTGGTAGGCGAGTGAGTGTAGATCCATTAAAGCTAAAAAGTTGTACTTGGTAATTTCCATAAGAGGGAGACTGGCCTCCTATAGCAAGGTATTTTCCGTCGGGGCTCCATGCGACTGAGGATACATAGCTTGGAAGGTCTCCTCCATAATCTCCATAATTATATAGGGCAGAAGTTGGTAGCCGAGTTAATGTGGTTCCATTAAAACTAAATATTTGTACTTCGTACCCACCAGCAGAAAGATCTCCTGCGCCAATAGCGAGATATTTTCCATTAGGGCTCCATGAGATTGATCTGATTTCGCCACCGACTGGATATTGTGGGGTGGTTGGTGGCTGAGCGAGAGTTGTACCATTAAAACTGAGTATTTGTAGATTGTTGGTCGGGCCTGATCCTCCGATAGCTATATATTTGCCATCAGGACTCCATGCCATGCCGTTTACGCTGTACCCGCCAGAGTAATACTGAATACCTCCTGATGGAGCGAGGGAAGAACTATCGAATTTGAATATATGTATATAACCTCCGAAGCGTCCGGCTGCGAGATATTTTCCATCAGGGCTCCATGCTGTTGAGGGAACGTCGTTACCAACATTTGCTGACCAGTAGGGTGTTTCATAAAAATTGGTGGGGCTTATGTTGGTAAAAAACAGGCCGGCAAAAAGTGTAAAAAATGTTATAAGTGTGGGGCGGGATGGGAAGTTCTTCTTCATGGGTACTCTCCTTTTATGCCAAGTAATTTCTTCTTTTTATGTTTTTAGTTATAGCAGAGAATCTGTGTGGCATCTAGAAAATAAGAAATGGGCATGAGTAAGGCGAGGCCCCAGGTTGTAGGGGTACGTGACCTAGGGCAGCCCCAGGTCTGACGAGCCAATATTCAATAACTCTTGCGATTTTTTAGCAAGATTATCTATTCTCCAGCTGTGTAAACTGTGGTGTAAGAAATTATTTTTGAAAGAGAAATTATATGGAGAAGAAATATTTTTCTTTTAATTGGGACTGGTTGCAAAAAAGATTAACGCTGCTTCCGGTGGATTTTAGCGAGCCGTGGTGGTGGCTGATTACGAAACAAAAAGCTTATCTGGTAGTGGCTCTTATTGGTGAAGCTATAACTAATGCGTTTAAGCCACTTTCTGTTTTGTTATTAAGTTATGTTTTTGAGTCTCGACGGCTAGATTATCTGGTGTATTTATTTTTATTGTGGGGTTTGACGTATGCAATTGAGTATGTTGCGCGTTTAAATAATTATATTTTACAAATACGGGCCGTATATAGTTTGCGGTTCCGGGCACATCAGTGGTTTTTGCAAGTTGACCCGATATTTCATATGCAGCGCTCAAGTGGGACCATTTTGGGTAAAATAGATCGGGCGTTTCGTGGAATAGAAGAATTTATAGAAACAGTTTTTTATGACTTGCTAGAAACTTCGGTGAGTGTGATCACGGTTGTTGTTACGCTTTATTTTTATAGCGGGGTGATGAGCATTGTTGCGCTTACTTTTATGAGTTTAATTTTTACGTTAAATATGTTGCTTATGTATTATGTTGTTTTGCCGTTGGAAAGACGCTTAATAAAAGTTGATGACCATGCGCGTGCAGAAAATGTTGAAAGCTTATCTCAGGTCAATTTTATACGTACGAGTTTTGCCAGTGATCAGACGAATGAGCGGTTACATGAGAAAAATACGAATGTAATGCGTAAAGATGGGGCGTTGAGTTTTACATTTATCTTTTTTTATGAACTCATAAAAGTTTTTTATCTCGTGAGCGTGTTTTGTGTTGGTGCGTATATTTTGCATCTGGTTAGTTTAGGGACAGTAAGCGTTCCGGTAGGTACTGCGTTATTATTGATGTATTTGCGTGGTACGTATGATATTGTGCGTGTTGAACGGCCACTTAAGCGCGTTGTAAAGTCGATGATACGCATTCAGGATTTATTTAGTTATTTGACTGAGTTTGGTAAGCAAACATATCCGGTATTTAAAGAAGAAGAATCAGCGCTTCATGATGCGACTGTTAAAAATCATTTTATAAAAATTGTGGCGAATAATTTATTTTTTGACTATAACCCAAATGCAAAAATATTTGATAACCATTCGTTAAATTTAGTTGTGCCTCAAGATGAAAAAAATAAATTGTATGGGATTATTGGGCCCTCTGGAGTTGGAAAAAGTACACTTATGTATATTCTTGGTGGCCAATTCAAGCCGGCATCAGGGTCAGTGCTTATTAATGGGATAGATATTTATAATGTTGATGATGTTGTCAGACGTAAGCTTATTGCGCTGCAGGGGCAAGTTGCAACGAGTATGCGTGGCACGTTGCGTTATAATTTGATGTTTTCTATTCCAAAAGAAAAATGTCTTGAATACACGGATGATTTTTTGATCAGTATTTTAGAGCGTGTTGGGCTTTGGGATTTGTTTGAAGCAAAAAAAGGGCTTGATACGTTTATTGGCGAAAGTGGTTTTACGATATCGGGCGGGCAGCGTCAGCGTTTGAATTTTGCAAATTTGTATTTACGGGCAACATGTTTTAAGCCATTACTTATTCTTATTGATGAGCCGACTAGTAGTTTAGATGAAGTAAGTGAACATGCGATTACAAGTATGATTAATACGTTAGCGCGAGATGCAGTAACGATGGTTATTGCGCATAGGTTAAAAACGATAAAAGAAGCGATTGGAATTTTTGATTTTTCGCTTTTGAGTACAGATAAAGATATCACGTTTTATGATCATGAGGTGCTTAAGCAAAAGTCGATCTATTATCGTCGATTGATTGATGGCAGTGAGCCGATTGATTTGTGACGTTTATGATTAAGCGATTTTTATGTGCGAGGTACGGTGGTTTTTTTGAATACGATTTTATGAGCAAACTATCTCTGGATCGATGTTTTATGATCTTGGCTCTCGTAATATTGCAAATAGAAAATATTTGGTGTTATATTATGATTGTACATGACAGATTACATAAGTGGTTAGGTGGGATGCAAGATGTGTGGTCTTGGCATCCCTACAGAGATATAAACCGTTGATCCTCAAGCAATAGGAGATATGCTTATGAGAAAGATATTATTAGGCTTAGCAGTCATTGGGGCGTTAACGCTCTGTGTCTGTATGAAGGCTATGGCTCCAGATTCTGCACCAGAACAATCTGCAGCGGCTGAGCAACAATCAGATATGCCAGATATGAAAGAATTAGAACAAGCGTTGCAGCAGGCTATGGAACAAGCGGGTGTAGCTGATCAGCAAGCGGGTTCAGAGCATCAAGACGCGGCTGCTTCGGTTCCTCAAGAAGAAGTTGCTCCTGTGATGCCTGTTGAGTCATCTGTTCCTACAATGCCTGGGACAGAAACTAAATCAGTAATTAAGCCCGAGGTTCCGGCTACGTCAGGACATCCAGTAACAGCTGTTCCAGTTGAGCCAGCTGCGCCTGTGATGCCTGGCACACAAGCAGAACTTGCAACTGAGCCAGCTGCTCCTGTGATGCCTGGCACCCAAGCACAGCCAGCAACTGAGCCAATGGCTCCGGTTAGTATGCCTGGTTTAGAATAAGCGTTGAAAGTCTTGAGAGTGGTTGGTAAAACTGACCCTCTTAAGAAAGTTGGGCCTGTAAACAAGGAGAATTTGTATGAAGAACAGAATATTGGCTATGTTACTGAGCGGGCTGTTATCTTGCGCCCTCTTGGTTAATGTACAAGCCGTCGAGAATAAAGAAGAAAAAAACGATAATAAGAAAATAGAGCAAGTAGAAAAAAAAGAAACCGTAGCAGCTGAAAAAGATAAGAAAGCTGACAAAAAAGATAAGAAAGACAAGAAAGTAAGCAAGAAAGATAAAAAAGCTAAGAAATATAAAAAAGTAAGCAAGAAAGACAATAAAGTAGACAAGAAAGACAAGAAAAAAACAATTAAAAGAGATACAAAAAAGACATCTAAAAAAGCTAAAAAAGCAGGCAAGAAATACAAGAAAGACAAAAAAGATAAGAAAGACAAGAAAGTAGGCAAGAAAGACAAAAAAGATAAGAAAGACAAGAAAGAAGAGCCTAAGAAAGAAGAGCTCAAGAAAGAAGAAGAGCTCAAGAAAGAAGAGCTCAAGAAAGAAGAGCTTAAGAAAGAAGAAGAGCTTAAGAAAGAAGAAGAGCTCAAGAAAGAAGAGCTCAAGAAAGAAGAAGAGCTTAAGCAAAAAAGAGAAGAGTTAACGAGAAAGTTTAAGCAAGAACTTGAAGAACTTGAAAAGAAACATCAACAACAACTCGAAAAAGCAGCAAAGTAATTCGATATAGATAGACAAAAAAGCAGAAGAGGCTCGTACCAAGCAAGTACGAGCCTCTTCTGCTTTGTGTATTTCGTATGATTACAATATTATAGTGAGTGTAATAGTTTTATACAAAATCTAGGCGTTTTTTGAATCGTTTAATTGCCCACCAGCCAAGGCCAAAAGAGAATGTGAGTAGGGCGGTGATGCTATACCAAAAGTTAATGCTGCCTGTTTGGCCAAGCATAGCAGCCCGTATACTTTCAGTGGTGTATGTAAAGGGATTGAGTAAACACAAGTATCCAACAGGGGCGCATATTTTGACCATACCTGCCCATGAAAACTGGAAACAACCGTAGACCCATAGTGGGTATAATATGCGCATAAATACGTTTTCTAGGCTCAGCATGTCTTTTGTGCAGCTGGCTGCCCATAATGTAAAGGCTCCAAGAAAAAGGCTGCTGACAATTATGGATAGGGTCAAATGTAGAAAATTTATACCTGATAAATTGAGCCGAGAATATAAGACGATTTTTGCTGTTACAAGTGCCGCACAACATAAAATAATTGCATTAATGGTGTATACGCAGATTATTTTTAAAAATAGTAAATTGCTTGGTAGCGGGAGCGTGAGTTGATAGTTAATGTGTTGGTCTCCCTCAAGATCTGAAATGAAATTTGATGTTTCGGAGTACATGATAAAGCCACCGCATCCAATAACAACACCTGCAGCAATAAATGAACCGTATGCTAAATCTGTGCCAAAAAGAGGCAGTGCATAACTTGAAATGATTATGGTTGAGCTCGCCCAGATAAAAGAGTTTATATTTTTATTATGTATATTTTTTTTGAGCATTAAGAGATCTACTTTGAGCAGTTGCCAAAATACTGTGAGATGCTCAGCTATTTTTTTTGTGCGTATCATAATTTTTCCCATTATTTATGAAATGCTTCGACCCGCCTACGCTCTTGCGTAGCTACGGCGAGGCAGGCAAGCGCAGTATGAGCGCTCACCATGAGCTTGTCGAAGGTTTTAGTTTAATTTGTTTCTTCGTGCATAATTTGTAAAAAAACGTCTTCAAGTGTGCTTTTTTTGTATGCAGACATAAGATTTGCAGGCGTGTCGATTAATTTAATTGTGCCTTTTTCTAAAATACAAATGCGGTCAGAGAGTATTTCTGCTTCGTCAATATAGTGTGTCGTTAATATAACGGATATATTGTCGTTTTTTAAATCACGGATGCTTTCCCATAACTGATGACGAATATGTGGGTCAAGCCCGACTGTTGGTTCGTCAAAAATAACGAGCTTTGGGTTGTGCATAAGGGCACGTGCTATTACTACGCGTTGTTTATATCCACCGGACAGGATCGCTGGGTCTTGGTCTGCATATTTGTGTAGATTATACTTTGTTAATAGTTTTTCTAGGCGAGCTTGAATTTGTTCTTCTGGAATGCCATAATATCGTCCGGCAAAAAGTAAATTTTGTCTGACGGTTAATAAGGTGTTCAGATTTGGTTTTTGTGGGCAGTAGCCAATCATGCGTCTAAAGCCTGTGATATCTTTATAAATTGAGACTTCGTTAATTAAAATATCCCCAGTTGTTGGTGGGTGTAGTGTTGCAATAATTGATGATAGCGTTGTTTTACCTGCACCATTTGCACCAAGTAGGCCAAAAACTTCACCTTTAAAAATATCAAGGGTTATGCCGTTAAGAGCTTTGATTGTTTGATTTTTTAAATGATAGTGTTTTGTAATGTCTTTAATGCTTAATAATTTTTCTAGCATAGAGCCCCTTAAAACTTAAAAAAATAAATAAAATTAAAGAAATATGAATAAGTATGAGAAAAAGTTTTTTACAAGAGAGATGTGTACGGCGTTACCGCATGCAAAGTGTTGATTTCAATAAATATAATTTTATCAAATAATTAAAAAAACGTCAATCTGGGCTTGCTTTTTAGCGGTGCATCGATAAACTTTCTGCAGTTTATATACGTTTTGGCTCCTGTTTTGATACAGTAAAAAATAAAGATTATTACTTGTATTATTATATGGGAGTAAGGCGTTGAAAAGTGTGAACATGGGTCTAAAAATAGTGAGTGTTCTTTTTTTAGCTTCAGGCGTTTTTGTGAACATATCTTTGTGTTCAGAGATGAGTGTAAATATTCAGGCTCTTGAAGCGCAAAAACAGGAAATACAGGAGCTCGAAAAAGATATAGATATTATTATAGATAAAGATGCAATTGTCGCTCCAGATTTGTCTGGCTTGTCATTGCGATCACAAAGTTATATTCCAGGTGTTTATTGGGAAGATCTTTTTTTGGCCGGACTTATTGGGGCTACGCTTGGGGCAGGATTTAGTAGGTTTGTGCATTTGAAAGGGGCAAGAGACGTTCAGTTTTTTATTTTGCTTGGGGCAACGGTAGCTCTTTTGGGGCGTAGGGTTGCGGTTAAATTATTTGAACAGTTTGGTGAGCATGGTGATGGTGAGCAAGTATTGCGGGTGCCGCAGGAGCTTGTTGAAGAATTAGTGAAAAATAATAGTATAGAATTACAAAGAGTTGGAGATTTATGAGTAAAATTAATAGTTTTTTTGTTGGTATGTGTTGTTTTGTTATGTCTTTTGCTTTTGTGTCTAATTGTTCGGCTCAAGACTCTCGTGCTTCTAGCGCTCAGGCAAAAGCTGACGTTACGGCGTTATTATCTACGTTATCTGTTTCTGAGTTAATAACGGTTGGTCACGAAGTATTGCGTTTATCTAAGGAGCAGGGTATAGCTGACACGGTGGCAGAAAAGCTTTTTCGTAAGACGCTTGAGGTTATTTACGAAGATGTTTACGTTGATCATGTTGTGACGCCAGTTGTCCAGAATGATGTGTATATTTATGATGCGCCTGCTCCAATTTCTGTTGATTTTAGCGTTGGATCTGGCTCTTCGAGCTTGCAGCATATTGGGCCAAGAACAGTTGCTGAGAAAGTTGCTGAAGTTATCGTTGCTGTGCTGGGTGTCACTATAGTTATTGTGTTTGTAGGTGCTTTTATAGTCGCAATAGCGAATGGTGATATTCATTCTGAAAGAGTTATTAGAAGAGAGCATCATAGAACAGTCTATGGGCCTCCTGTGTATGAAACAAGGGTTCATCATGCGTCGGTGCCGCCAAGATTTGATATACGTTTTTAAAAGTTTAGTTTTTTGAGATTATTAATTATATAGATGTTTTTTGATTGAGCTGCTTGAGAAAGCAGCTCAATTATTTTAGGCCTAAATTTTTTATTGAAATTCCAGACGTACGAAAGATATTTTTTATTTAATCTATCAAAACAGCCAGGAGTTAAGTCTGGGCGTTGTTTGTTGTGAAATTGTATCCATCGTAAAAAGATGCGAGATAAACAAGTTTTACGTGGGATATCTAAAAAAATAATAGTATCAGCATAATTGATGCGCTGGGCAAGCGTGCTCATTTGGTTTCCATCGATAATCCATGACTTGCGTGTGCAAATTTCAGTATGTTTTTGTTTTACGATATCGAGATTTTCTTCTTGCCAGCCAGCTTGCCAATGAATTTGATCAAGATGGTAAACGGGAATATTAAGAAGAGAACTTAGTTTTTTTGCGAGTGTTGTTTTGCCTGCGCCACTACAGCCAATTATGGCAATTTTTGTATGCACAATTTATTTTTTTTATAAAAATTTTTAAAAACGTACACATATTTTATTATCGCATTATCATAGTTTGATAAGTGTAATATTTTAGGAGTATAAGATAAAGTAAAAACAAGATTTGTATGCTTACGTCGTGGAGAGAAAAGATGTCGATAGAATTCTTTCATGATAAGAACAAGAAAAAAAACGAAGGCTTTTGTCCGCACGCTTATAAAGGTATAACTGCACAGTTGTATGATTTGTGGTTTGACTTTGATCAGCAGTATGATGATTTAAGCTTTTATCAACGGCATATAAAACAAAATGGTGGTAATGCGTTAGAGATAGCATCTGGAACGGGGCGATTGTTGTTGCCGTATATTCAAGAAGGGCTTAACGTTGAGGGGCTTGAGCCATCTACTGAAATGAATGAAATTTGTTATGCTAAAGCGCATCAACTTGGGTTAAACCCAGTTATTCATGAGCAAGCGATGGAGAGTATGAAAATTTCAACATCGTATAATACGATTTATATTCCATTGTATTCGTTTCAATTACTTGTTGATTTTCCTGTAGTGTATGAAGCTTTGAGGCGTTTTTACTTGCATCTTGAAAAAGATGGTCATTTATTGATATCGCTTTTTATCCCTGAACATGTTTCAGGGGCGGTTGAGGGCGCTTGGAGACTTCGTAGAAAAACTGATCGAGCTGAAGATAAGGTAAGTATTATTCTTTCTGAGTCTGTAATTCATAATCAGGCGGAGCAGGTTCAGAATAAATGGTTTAAGTATGAAGTGTACAATGAAAAAGATGAGGTTGTCCGGTCATTTATTCGAGCAATGAGCTTGCGATGGTATTATCGTTATGAGTTTATTATGATGCTTGAAAAAGTTGGTTTTAGGGATGTTGAGATTCACAGCAATTATTCTGAATGTCAGGCACATATACAGAGTCAGTCTGTTGTATTTTCTGCACGCAAGTAGATCTAGTGTTTTAACACGAGGTTGGAATAAATATCAGGCGATTATGCCTGAGCATCTTGGCTTTAGGTGATGTGATACGGAAGTCAAATAGGTTCCCATAAGTACACAAAAAAAGAGTTGGTTTTTAAACCAACTCTTTTTTTAATCACGTAATTTTTTAATTAAAAAAATTAGATGCTTTCGATTCTAACAACCGTAATAGGCTGTCTGTGTCCTCTTTTGACACGGCTTTTTTTGCGACGTTTGAATTTGAAAGCTATTACTTTTGGGCCTTTGGTTTGTTTTACAATGCTGGCAGTAATAGTTGCATTTTTTACAACGGGTTGGCCGAATTCGTAATTGCCTTCGCCACGTTTGATAAAAAGCACTTCTGAGAAAGTGATTGGATCTCCATCATTACCTTCTAATTTTTCTATAGCAACGGTTTTTCCTGGGATAGCTTGATATTGCTTTCCCCCGGTTTGAAAAATTGCGTATGATTCAAACGTTGGTACGTTCATTTGTTTCATGATCAAAAGGCCTTTCGAAATAAGCAAATTTTAGCAAAAACAGATTTTTAAAATTTAAGTCTTTTAATGATAGCAAATTTGCTTGTTATGTCCAGCAAACAACCAATAAACCAACTAAAGTGTTTTGGGTGTTAATTATGGTGGTTTTCAAATAGAAAAGCCTGGGCCTATTTAGCCCAGGCTTTGAGGTGAAAAACTTGTTTTTAGTTGCTTAACGAGCTTGTGCTCTTTTTATTGTAGTCATGATGGGAGAAGTATGTTTGGGTGTTGAGCGTTCGGCGAGTTTCGCATTTATTTTTATGAGTTTATCTTTAATAATAAAAATATCTTTTTTATATTTGGTTAAAAGCTCTTTTACGAGTTCTAAGCAGCTGCTTGGTTTATTTTCTATTGCTTTACATAGTCTGTGTGGCGTTTCTGATTGGATAAAGTCGTTCAATGATTGTAATTCGGTTTTATCTAGAGTTTGTTCGAGTACTTCTTTTAGTATGTCCGCGTTTTGATTATTGAATAATTTGATTAAATCAACCAAGTGATTAATAATGTCAGCTGTTTCAGCTAGCGCATGTGAAAGTTTTGAAATAATCTGAGATATGGTCGAAAGTGTGTCTATTAGCACATTGGCGATCGATTTTTCCTGTATTGTTTGAAGAAGTTGCGTTGCTTCTGGAATAGATGTTGCGTTACTATTATACATATGACAGGTGCTTTTGAGTTTTAATTTAGGCGCTTTGGCCATTGCGGCAACTTCTAAATCTAAACAGGCTGCATTATTTATTTTGGCTTGTACTTTTTCAAGTATTGTTGGGACTTTATCCATTAGTTTTGAATTATTTTTTATAAATTTCAGTATGCGTATGGCATCACCTAAGCATGGTTTAAGTTCTTTGAACGCTGAGCGTACCATTATATTAAGTTTTGCAGCTTGTGCGGCTTCTTCTTGAACTGTTTGTGTACTCGTAGCATGTGTTTGTTGCGAGCCGATAGAATAGGCAAGTAAACAAAAAATAAATAACTTGTTATATATCTTCATTCTTTTAGTCCTCCATTTAATAATCATGATAAGTGTGTAGTCATGAGTTGTATGCTGGATAAAATTGTCCCCCTGTAACGTTTTCTTAAGTTACAATACTGAGTATAAAAGGGGATTGTTGGTCAGTCAAACGGGGTGGGGACGGGCGTTTTGATTACAGTTATAAAATTAATGCGTGTTTTTTAGGATAAAATAGCGAATTTTGTGCTATAAAAACAAATTAAGAGTGTTTTTAGTGTTTTCTGGGGATGTAACAGGGAGCTCTAGAATTTTGGGAATGTGTTGAAATAGGGGGTGATAATAGTACTGACGCAATATGTTTATTCCTATTTGTCCGTTTCCGGGCAATACATGATTATCTTTTTTGCTGCCGCAAGTTTCGTTATTATCATTAAGATGTATTAATTTGATGCGATTTAGGCCCATTGTTTTATCGAGTGTTTGTATGAACTCATCGATATTTGATACATCGTATCCGTATGCAAAAGCATGCGCAATATCAAGGCAAAAGTTTATATTGGGTGTGTTTTTAAAGATTTCTCGTAAAGTAGTAAAGTCGTTAAGATTGCTGCCAATTGACCTGTTTGCGTGAGTTGTGTTTTCGAGTAAAATTTCGATATCCGGGTTTTTTTGTGCAATATCGAGTAATAGTTTTGCAATTGTTTGGATGCCCAGAGCTTTGCATATAGGATCTTCTGGTGTTTGTATATGTCCAGAAGCTGAGCCCGGATGTAAGACGATTGTGCGTATGCTCAGTTGGCGCGCGATAGCAATTTCTTTTTTGAGACTCTTTTTTGAGATAGCCAGTGTTGCAATATTGCCGACTGCTGGGTTTATCCAATAAGAGCTATGAATATACAACTCAGAAAAAAAATCTTTTCTGAGTTGTATAAATTGTTCGCGTTCTTGAGCATTTATTTTTATATAACGGGTATCTTTAACGCTTGCGGTCAAAAAGAATTGGAAAAACTTAATGTTGTACTCGCGTGCTTGTTGAGCCAGATCGAGTACGCTGTCTTTGAGCCGTAAGTGTAAGCCAATATTATTATTACTATTACAGCTCAATGCTGTCCTTAAGTTTTTGTGCATCAAAGTATGGTAGCATAGCATTGTAAAAATCTTGTTTTACCTGTGTGAGCCCGTCTTTGGTGCCAGATTCAAAGCGTAAGCAAATTACTGGTTGTGTATTAGAGACGCGAATTAAACCCCAGCCATAAGACATTTGTACGCGAATTCCATCAATGGTGATAGCGTCAACGTCTGGACGTGCGGCAAAAATAGTTTTTACATGATCAACAATTTTTGTTTTTTCCTCGTCAGATGAGCATTTCATGCGAATTTCTGGTGAAGAAATTTTTGCTGGAAATGCTGATAAGAGTTTTTCAAATGTTTGTTGTGATTCATCAATAATTTCTATCAGGCGCATTGCTGCATAAATACCGTCATCATATCCAAAGTATCGGTCAGCAAAGAAAAAGTGACAACTGAGTTCTCCAGCTAGAACTGCATTATGTTCTTTGATTGCTTTTTTAATATACGAATGTCCTGATGGGGAGATAATTGGTTTTGAGCCTAATTTTTCGAGCACTTCGATAAGTCCTGAAGAGCTTTTTATATCAAACACGACGGCTGAGTTAGGATGTGTTCGTGCGATTTTTTGTGCAAAGAGAGCAAGTAGTTCGTCTCCGGGCACGAGTTTTCCTGATGGGGTCATGGGGTTCATTCTATCTGCATCGCCATCAAAGCCAATGCCAACAACAAGTTCTTGGTCTTGCGCAAGTGCATGTTTTACATGCTCCATGTTTTCTGGCACTGTTGGGTCTGCTTCATGATTTGGAAACGTTCCGTCTATTTCAGGAAACAAAAGTGAGACGTTTTGCCAGCCCATTTTTTTTATTAGTTGGGGCATGACGGCGCCTGCGCTGCCGTTACCACAATCTATGACAGCGTTTAATTTTTTGTTTTTTAAGTGCGCAAAGTTTTCTACAAGATAGTCGATATAGATAGAACATATATCTTGCTGGGTCACGGTGCCGCGTTTATTTGTTTTATTTTCATAAAAGTTTTTTTGATGATAAATGTGTTTAATATCTTGGATTTTGTCTCCAGAGATTCCCCACATTTTTATGCCATTATATTCTTTAGTATTATGAGAAGCCGTTATAGCTATGCCGGCTTTATTATTTAAATGCTGTACTGCAAAATATAAAACCGGTGTTGGAACGATGCCGATATCTGTAACGTCAAAACCCATGTCGATTGCGGCTTGAATAATATTTTGTGTAATGTCAGGTGAATGAGTTCTGCCGTCTCGGCCAATAATTATAGAAGTTGTTTCTGGATGTATTTGTTTATAGTACGTAATAATAGCTTTACCAAGATCGTAGGCTTGATCGATTTTTAATTCTGTACCAACGATGCCTCTGATGTCATACATTCTGAAGATATTGTCTTTCATGTGTTTCCTTTAATACGTGAATGGCTATCTTGATTTTATTATTATTTTTCAGTAGATGCGCTTATAGGCGCCAATAGAATAATATATTACACCTTTTCGTTTAAAGAAAGGTTATTTTTGTTCTTTTATATCAGTACTTTTATTAGGTTCTTTGTCTATAGTTTCGAGCTTTTTTGATACATCTTGGGTGAACGTTTGTATTGTAGGAGCAAAAAACTTACGATAGGTCTTTACAATAAGCGTCTTGATCGCTGCAACAGAGATTATTGTGAGATCAAGAGTTTTGCTGACAACGTGTAATATAATATCTTTACCTGACATTTCTTGAACGTCAGTTTTTTTGTTTTGCTCTTGAAGCTGTTGAGCTATAGGTGCAATTGTTTCTAGGCGTGCAAAAAGAGCGTTTATTGTTTCGTTAATAGCGTTAAATTTTAGTTCAAGATCGAGTTTTATTTGTTCTAGAGCATCAGCCGTCTTAGTTAAGAGTGTGATCTGTGTTGTTAGCATGCTTTTTGCCGTTTGGCCAACAATTGGGGGTGCTATTGGTGCTGTTGGAGCTATTGCGTGGGCTGGTTGTGTGGTGTCAGGACTTTTTTTTTTATCTTCTTTCTCTACCGGAGGTTCCATTACCCAATTAACGGCTTTTTTAACTCCATAAAGACTGTATGCAAAGGCGTTTGCAAACATATCAGCAATCTTAGTGGCAAGTGGTTTTTCTATTGCTGGCTTTTTTTGTACAGGTGCGGGTGTAGCTATTGGTAGTGCTTTTGCAAAAGCGCCTTGTGCTTGGAGCGTATTGAGAAGCGTTTCGATAAGCGCTATTTGTACTTTAATATCAGCTAAATTGTCGTTAAATTTTTTTGAAGTGTCTATTTGTATACTGTTTTGGATGCTTTGCATTTCAGTCAGAAGCTTTTGTATTTTATTAAATTGTTCTTGTGCTTCTTGCGGTGTTCCTGCGCGTAAAATATCAAAGCTGAATTTTTTGGCTTGAGCAATTTGTTGTTGGGCCTTGTTTATTTGAGTGTCAAGGTCATTGAGTATTTGCTTGGTTGCCTGCTTAGTTAATTTTATTTTTTGGACACTTGTTTCGATTTGGCCTATTTCTTTTTCGTATGTTTTTTGTACTGGGGCTTGTTGTGCTTGCGTTACTGGCACAGTTGCTGTGGGCATAGTTGTTGTTGGCATAGTTGCTGTTGGCGCTATGGGTGCGGGACTAGGTGTTGATCGTTGCATCGTAGGTTGTGTTCCAGCCATAGGCATGCCTGTACAGTTAGAAATACTTGAGATTAAGATTGTAATTATTATAAGAACTTTTGTCATGACGTTCTCCTATTTTATTATTTTTTATTTCTTGTCGGATGCTTGTTGGAGGATTCCTCGTTTATAATTTGCCGACTCTATGAGTTGGTCTAGTTTTTTTTCTTCTATTATTTGGTTGTATTGTTTATTGAGGTTTTCTTTCATGCTTTCTATGTTTTTTGTGACATCTTGAATTTTATTACAGAGTGCTTCAGCTTGCGAAAAGAGTTCCATTGTTTTGGGGTTTTGTTGTTCAATGAGCGGTTTTGTTTTTTCAAGTTCTATGATGTCCGGTCCGGACATTTGTGTTGGTTGAGCTGCTGGGTCTATTTGAGCTGTGGCTATTTCTGGAGTTTGAGCGTGTTGTTCTGGGGGTGTACTTGTTGGCGTGCCCATTGGAGCTGTGGTGTGTGTGGGTGCTTGTACTTCTGGTGCGGCAACTTCTTCTGTGACGATTTCTACCACCTCTTCTTCTGGTGCTTGTCCTGCCATTGGCATGGCTAAAAGAGCGTGTGGGTGAGCACATATAATACAGGTTAGGCATGTTATATATATGAGTGGGTAAATCAAGTGCCTAGATACGTGAGGCTTAAGTTTCATGACAAACTCCCTACGTTTTATTACAGGTTGATAAAGAAGTGTGAGTTGTTTTGTATTGCCTTTAGCAGCATAGCAACTTTTTTTTGAAGAAATCAATTTTTTGCATGTAAGTTTTTAAATGCGTAAGTTTTTTGTAGCGTAATAGTAAAAAGTTAGAGCTGATGATTGGTGGAAATATTGGTGGAAATATGGTGGCGAAAAAGTTCAAAAAAGGTTTGATTTTTTAAAATGCATGGGATAGAATGAACGTATCAATTTTAGATAACCTCCATTTCCCCTGTCCAAGACGTTCGTCTGGATGGGGGTTTTTATTTTAACTAATTTTTTAGTAAAACCGTGAGCGTGCATGCAAAAATATAAAATTATCGTCGCATACGACGGGACTGATTTTCATGGGTGGCAGATTCAACCACGTGATATAACCGTTACGTCTTGTTTGCAAAAAACGTATAAACATGTTTTTGGGCAAGAAATTTCTGTGTTTGGAGCATCGCGTACAGATTCTGGTGTGCATGCTCTTGGTCAAGTTGCGCAATTTCACACAGATTTAGATATCCCAGAAGAAAAAATGCGGGAAGCCTGGAATAGAAGTTTGCCATCAAGTATTGTGATTAGAAGCTTGCAAAAAGTATCTCAAGATTTTCATCCGTGCGCGAACGTCTTACAAAAAACATATTATTATCATTTGTTTTTAAAACAGCCTCTTCCGTTTATTGCCCGTTTTGGTTGGCATTATAAATTTATTGATTCTGTTGATTTGGTTAAGTTTGAAAAATGTATGAATTTGTATGTTGGTGAACATGATTTTGCCTCTTTTTGTAAAATAGATCCTGATGATCACAAAAAAACGACTATTCGTACAATCGATGCCATTTATGTCAAAAAACTAGCGCATTGGGGTGTATTGCGTGTAGAAGTTCGTGGCCCTGGTTTTTTGCGATTTCAGATAAGACGTATGATTGGATATGCATTAGATGTTGCGCGTCGGGATACTTTTACCGTAAACTATTTGCAAGAGGTAATGGATAGTAAAGACCCACAACAGGAATTACTGAAGGCTGATGGGGCGGGGCTTTGTTTAAGAAAAGTGATTTATCATGATGGTATCAATAAGTGAATTTTTCAAGAGAACGGTTACTGCTCTTGTGCTTCTTTTTATTATGGGGGGTGCGTACTTGCACTCTATGTTGCTCTTTTCTTTTGTTTTATTAATTATATTGGTTTTGGCGTTACATTTAGAATGGCCACGTTTAATGGGGTCTATACTTTCTTGTCATCCCAGACTTGCTCCGGGATCTAAGTCTTATAAAATTAGTTACGTTATTATTTCTCTTTTTTATCCCGTTTTGCCTGTATTAAGTTTATTTCTTTTAAATTATTTATATCGAGACTCACAGTTCTTGTTGCCGTTATATCCATTTTTTGTCGGCTGGATGGCTGATACGTGTGGGTATATTTTTGGTAAAAAATATGGTAAGCACAGAATGTGTCCTAAGATTAGCCCTAACAAAACGTGGGAAGGTTTTGCTGGAAGTTTTGCGGGGATACTTGTTTTAAATATGTTTATATTTTCAAAAATTCCTGCATTTAACGATCTCTCTGGTGGTTTATTTTCTAAAAACTTTTGGGTTATTATTCCGGGTATTTCTCTTGCATTAACAACCGTAGCGTTTCTTGGCGGCCTGTTTATTTCTTTTCTCAAGCGCCGCAGTGCTCTTAAAGACGCTGGGACTATTTTGCCGGGACATGGCGGGATACTTGATCGCTTTGATTCTGTTTTTTTTGTTGTAATTTTCGTTTGGGTGATGTTGCTCTATCCGTATTTTTTTTAAGAGTTAAGTTTTTTTTCTGCCCATTTATTTGAGATTAAAAAATAAAAGCGGCAGACTCTTGCGTAGAGCCTGCCGCTTCTTGTACGTTTTTATTGTATCGATTAAATATTTTGCCCGTTATAATTTATTTAATCTGGAATGTACGTGGTATAGGTGCGTTGATTTTACTGCTATTTATGAGAAACGGGTTGATGTCTGTGATGGCGCTCAGTTTGTTTAGGTCTGTTAATGCTGTTAGTTTAGCAAGATACGCATCAAATTGGATTGCATCCCACAAAACAAAGCGGACTTCTTTTATTTTGGTTGTTGTGTAATTCTCGTTTAAGTATTGGATAACTGTTTCAAGGGCACAGTCTCTTGCTTCATCAAACGGATACCTAAAAATACCGGTGCTTATTGATGGAAACGTGACCGTCTGGATATCGTTTTCGTCAGCTACTTTTAAACAATTGATGTATGCGTTTGTTAGGTATACTTTGCGATTGTCATTTTGGTTTTTGTATCTGCAGTCTGGTCCTGGTGTGTGTAGAACCCAGTCGACAATTTTCTCATTTTTAAGTTTTTGAGATTCGGTGATAACAGCTTCACCTATTTTTAGGTGCGCGTATTTACCAATTAGTTCAGTTTTGAGTGCATTTTTTTGCTTGTTAAGTTCGTCGTCACATATGCCTGTTAGGCCTCCTGAGGCTTTCCAAATTGCTCCGGTAATGCCGGATCCGCCAATAAGTGCGCGATTAGCTGCGTTGACAATAGCTGCGTGGGAATGGTCTTGAAATGATTGTTTTACTAAATCGCCACAGACGAGCGTTATTACTGGTTTTGTTTTAAGATCGAGTTTGGCTAAAATTATTTTTATGACCGCGTTTAAAGTAGTTTCTATGTCGGGCAAAATCTTATAGCAGGGTGGTTCTAATTCTTGTCCTGGTACTTTGGGCTGCGTTTGTGCTTCTTCTTCTGTTTTATTAGTTTGTTCTTCGATAGTCGTTTGGATTTGGCTTTCTGAAGCACAGAGAACATTAGTTAACGAAATTTGTGGTTGTGTGGGGTTAGATATTGTTATATTTTCAGGCGTAACTAATTCAGGCGTAACTGCGTTTTCTGTTGTTGTCGAACAAAGTAATGGGATATTAAGTGTTAATAAAAGCACGAGTAAATATTTTTTACACATTTTTTGGTTCTCCGTAAAACTTTAAGAATCTTGAGCAAAATCTTTTTGGTTTTCGATAAAATTAAGACTCTTTTCTATAAGTTCTTTAGAATAAATTAAATGTCCGATTGCATGTTTTCGTGAATCATGTCTGCGTACAAGGAGCATGGGAGACTTGTCTTTTAAAACATTAATTAAACGGTCACATGCGGCAATATCTTGTGGATAATGTCCATAGATAAGAAAAACACTTGGCGCTTTTGGCGCCTTTTTAATAATCTGATCTAAATCTTGCCAATTTATTTCTGCGTTTTTTGCTTGTTTAAAACCGGTTAAGGCATTTTTTTTATCGGCTTGAGGATTAAGAGCTATTGCAGCATTGAGCTCAAGTTTGGTTGCATAAAAGATTGCGGCATATCCGCCCATTGAGTTGCCAATGGCAGATACGTTATTATTCGTGAATGTTTTGTTTTGTAATTTACATATATTTATATAGTGCTTAATTATGTCTGAATATTCTGGGACAAAATTTTGTTTAGCGTTACCTAAGTACCAGCATTCTTGGTCATCTTTTAAAAAGAGATATGCTGTGTCGTCCCAGTTTTCATTGTCGTTCCAAAACCAGGAAAACAAATTATAACGTCCTATTGAGTTTGCTGAGGTAAAAACGATGATTAATCGTTTTGGGCTTTTTGCCGGATAAAATAAGTGAGCTTTACATGGTGTGCCAGCTCCGGTGCCGATTTTTGTGTGTTCATATTTATTTATTATATAGTTAATTTTTTCTGGAGATAATTTTTTTGTTTCTGTTCTGTTTGCTGGAGCACTTATTAGTTTACTTGAATGGAGTAAACTAATAAAACTAATGCAAAAACTAACGCATAGAGCGTTTAATATTATTTTTTTGAGTTTATTTTTGAGATTCCTGTTATTTATAAACAGGCTTTTTTGAATTATGTATTTCACCGTACCCCCATTTTTACTAAGTCTTAATGTGCATCATAACTTTTGTTGCAACCCTGCGAAGCTTTATTGTCATTCTAGAAGCGCTTACTCTGAGCTGCGCTCATGTTGCCTGCCCGCCATAGCTACGAAGGGCGACGGCTGGGAGCTTGTTGAAGCATGATTTTTATGCGCGTATAACGTTGTTTTTGTTTATAGGTCAAGTTTTTATGCGCTGTTCTTATACGATATCATGTATCATATGTGAGTGCAAAAGGGTCCATTTAATCAACATTTAGGTTTTTGCGAAATATCGTATTTATTCAGATTGTCAGCAAATAGGCCGTAATGTGCTTTTTTATTGCACGTTACGGCTTAAATTGGTTTATTGTCGTGAATTTATGGGTTGTTAGTTGAGTTGGAAGGCAAGTGGCAGGCGTTCTTTTTTGTCCGTGCTTATGTTTGCGTTGAAAGTGCTGGCTTTAAGCTTTTGATAAATGGCATCTAATTGGTCAATCGGTTTAAGGTTCTGAGGATTTATTGCGGCAGAATATTTATCAAAAGACCATGGATTTGCGCTTATAATTTCCCCATTTTCGTCTAGGTTTGGACTGGCCATTACAAAACGAACTTCTTTTATTTTTGTGATTGTTTTATTAAGGGTTAAATATTCGATAACGGTTTTGATAGCAATATTTTTTGCTTCATCGAATGGATAGCCATAAATTCCTATGCTTATTGCGGGGAATGCTACGGTTTGAATGTTGTTTTCATCTGCTACTTTTAAACAATTAAGATATGAATTTTTTAATAGTTGTTCTCTGCCTGCATCTGTTCCATGTGGTCCTGGTGTATGGATAACCCAATCGACGATTTTATTTGTTTTGAGTTTATTAGATCCACTGATAACGGCTTCTCCTGTTTCAAGCGCATTTTTACCTAATTTTTGTAGTATTGGTTTGGTTAAATTATCAAGGCCTCCCGATGCTTTCCAAATTGCGCCGGTGATTCCACCCCCGCCACCAAGTTGGGGGTTTGCGGCGTTAACGATTGCTGAGTGGCCTGGATCTTGGAATGACTGTTGTACCAGATTTCCAAAAACGAGTGTGATAATAGGTCCTTGATTTTGTGTCTTTTTTTCTGTGCCAAGTTTAGCAGCGACGTCTTTGAGTGTTGTTGCCAAATCGCCCAATTTTTTTTTGAGGGTTTCGAGCGCTATTTTTAGAGATGCGATTTTGGGGTTCAGGTCGGTGTCGGTTGGAGCGCCGGCTGCTTTAGAATATATTTCTTCGAAAATTTTTTTTATGACAAATTCGAGATCGGCGTGTTGTTTAGATGAAAAGTTATATTGATTTTTGTTGTCGTTAGTTATTGTGCAGAGAGTAGTCTCATCTTTTTTGAGCCTCCATTTTAATGGGGAATCCTGAGTAAGTTTATATACCGTTCCATCTTCTACCGGTATTTCATTTATTTTATAGTCATAGCCAAGTTGCTCGCCCCAGTATGTTATTTTAGCAGCGGTGATTTTTTGTTGTTCTTTTTTGTAATCCACAAGGAAAATAGGATGGTCGCCGGACTTAAATTCTGTTTTATCGTTGTTAGCTGTTAGTTCATCTGTTTTTTTTTCTTCTTTTTTCTCAGTTTTTGGTAGATCGCCGTATGTAATTTGGGCTATCGGGGTATACTGACCTTTTCCCCCCACTCTAAAAATGGCAATGGTGTAGTCACTAAAGCCTGTTTGATAATCGGGCGGAGGGGCTACTTGTGCAAAATTTGATTCATCAAATTTGTACGAATTATAGCCGACAGAAGCATGAGGCAAGTAGTTAGCATAAGTTAAGGTGTTTTGAATTCCAGCAGATGTTAATGTATCGCGAACTTTCTCAAAGACTTTCGTCATATACATTTTTGATGCATCATCTAACATAAAAGCGAATACATTGTTTTGTCCCATACACTTTAAGCCTGGATTTAATTTCAAAGCTTGGAGAGGGTCTAATGTTTTTTTAGATTTCTCAAAGGCTGTTATTAACGCGGTTTCATCTTGTTGTCCAAGAGGAACGATAGTTATGTGGGGATGGGAATAGGGTGCATAGGTTCCAAGTTTTTTAAGTGTCGTATTAATTTCAGTAAATTTCTTGGGGTCAAGGTTGATCGCGATAAAATAATTTGCGGCAAAGACCTGTTGTATGAGGGGGATGGCCAGTAGGAATAACAGTATGGGTAAAAATTTTTTGTTCAAAGTGCTCTCTTGTTTTTTTAGTTTAGGCGATTTATTAAATTTTGCTCCGGTGTGTGGGTTTGGTACTTATTTGATATAATATTGTGGCTGCTGGGGTCAAGATTCTTGTATTTTTATTGAGAAATGCTGTAATACAGGTTTTTTGGGTTTAATTTTGACATATTGAATTTTTCTGGTAAATTTTTCTTATGTGTTTGTGAATTTTTTAGGCTTTGCTTTGTGCTTGAAGCACAGGGCTTTTTTAACGAAAGGGAAAACAGTGAAAGCGCTCGTGAGCTTTTTATCTATCTTTATAAATTCTTCCCTTCTTTCTTTCGAGTCCAAATCTTGGTCTTGGTGACCATCACATATATCGTTTGCCCGATTTCGCGGCAATAAAATCTAATTAATTTTTTTTAATGCCCCAGGCGTCGCCAAGGCTATGCCGGGCTAGCGTTTGGATCTTGCCCTTCGATGCGTCGACAAGCTCCCAGCCGTCGCCCTTCGTGGCTATGGCGGGCAGGCAGCATGAGCGCTGTTTGGGATCGCAAGATTGTTTTTTTACGCAGTCTAAATAATTTCGTGTTTTTGCACGTCTTTTTTAGCGCGTTTTTATGGTACGGGGTGCGTGTAGATGCGCATGTATTATGTTTGTATTTTTTTATACGTTATATCACATGCTGTTTGGCATGTGTATTAAATTTATTGAGGAGCTTTTATGAATTTTTTAAATATACGCTTAAGTATGATTATTTTGGTTGTGAGTCTTATTGGTTTATATGCTTTTAAACGTGTTAATACACGTGAGCGTTCAGGTATACGCATCGGGATTGTGACCCCGATGGCTCATCCGGCTATGGACCAAATAGTTAATGGTTTTAAAGAGCAGTTTACGGCGCTTTATAAAAAACCGGTGGTTTTTGATGTGCAGTGCGCGCAAGGTGACGATACGTTAATGCGCGCGATTATACAGTCTTTTATTACTAAAAATGTGGCTTTTGTTGCACCGGTTGGTAAAAAAGCGACGCAAATGAGTATGAGTATGGTTTGTAATCAGCCGGTTATTGGCGTAGCTGTCGATCTGCCGGAAAATGAGAGAACGGCTAATTCTTTATGCAGTGTAACAGGTGTTTGTGATGAAATTTCGCGTAAGTTACAAGTTGATATGATTTCACAAATTTTTCCGGAAATAAAAAAAATAGCGATTGTGTATAGTGCGTCTGAAAAAGTATTTTCTGAGGTTGATGAGTTTGTTATGTACGCTCAAAAAGCACAGATTCAGGTGCAAAAATGTATGGTTCAGGCGATGAGCGAATTATATACGGTGAGCAAAACTATTGATAGTGACGAGCAGGCGTTATTTGTTTTGAAAGATCATATGATTGTCAGTGGGATTAATACACTCGTCAAAGAAGCGCAAATGCGTAATGTTCCAGTTATTACATCAGATAATGGGTCTGTTGAGCATGGCGCACTTTGTGCCCTTGGAATAGAAGAAACAGAAATTGGGCGTGCGGGCGCACGGCTTGCAGCTAAGATTGTACAACATGAAATAGATCCAAAAAAACATGCGACAGAAATAATTGATAAGCTTACGGTTTTTGTGAACAAGCACGTTAAGCACGTGCAGCCCGTTTTATTTGAAATAATTAAAAAATACGCACAATCTCGTGGTTACGCGTTACAAGAAGTTTAGGGGCGCGCTATGAGCTTTTTAATATCAATACTTGAGCAAATTATTCTTTTTTTGCCCCTTACGTTTGGTATTTATATTAGTTACGTTATTTTGCAGACGACTGATATTACGGTCGATGGCAGTTTTGTGCTGGGAGCGTGTGTTTTTGCTGCCCTAATTAATATTGGTTTTAGCTCAATACTGGCAACGCTGGGTGCAATAATTATTGGTGCGCTGGCAGGAACTTTTGTGAGTTTTATTTCTCGGCGTAATAAAATATCGCCGTTAATCGCGAGTATACTTGTTCTGTTTATGTTACAAAGTATTAATTTGCAGATTATGGGTAGACCTAATATTAGTATTGCGCGTGAGCGTACGTTATATGCAAAATTAACAAGCATGTTCCCAGTATATGCAGAGCATATAATTATTTTCTTGTGTGTTTTGTGTGTTGCGCTTGTGCTCTTGTTTTTGTTGGCTACACGTTTGGGATTATTTTTGCGTGCATGCGGGATTAACCGGATATTATTTGCGCGTTTGGGCAAGAATCCAGAATATTATCGTTGCTTTGGGCTAACTTTAAGTAATGCACTTGCTGCTTTGTGTGGTGTTTTGACAGCGCAGGTTAATGGGTATGCTGATATTTCGATGGGGTTTGGCATGGCGCTTATTGGTATTGGCACGGTTACTTTTGGTCAGCATATACTTAAATTATTTTATGCAAACTCTAATAAGTTTAGGAGCCCCTTGATGGGGCTCCTGGGTTGTTTGGTTGGCTCGGCTGTGTATTTTACGGCTCTTAATATGTTGTTACTTTTTGGGATTGATCCGGTTAATCTTAAACTTTTTTTGGGGCTTGGCTTAATTATGTTTTTACACGTAGCTCAAAAAACGGGGGGAAACACTCATGAATAAAACGATACGTACAGTCGAGAATATGCAGGCGAATTTGGGTGCAAGTAAGCATGCAAATAAACAAGCGCTGCTTACGCTTTCACAGGTTTCGTTAAATCTGGGTATTGGTGGGCGTGTGATTTTAGAAGATATTTCGTATACAGTTTATCCGGGAGACTTTGTTATTATTCTTGGTGGTAACGGCTCAGGAAAAAGTTCGTTACTTAAAATTATTAACAAAATGTACACACAAACACAGGGCGATATTTTACTTGAAGAAAAAAATATTGCGAATATATCTGGCGATATGTTTACGCAGCAGGTAAGCACGGTAACGCAGGATACGCAGGATAATTTGTTTTATGGGTTTACGGTTTTTGAGAACGGTCTTATGTATGAATTGATACATGAGAATAATACGCATGTACAAAGTCTTTTGTCTGTGTCTAATGTGTTTAAAATTTCTAAATCACAAGAACGAGCTTTTTATACGCAATATTTGGCGACGTTTTGCCCAGAACTTGCAGGTAAACTTGATACAGATGTTGCCCGGCTTTCTGGCGGGCAGCGCCAAAGTTTGGCGCTTGCGCTTTGCCTACGGCACAAACCAAAATTATTATTGCTTGATGAGCACACGAGTGCGCTGGACCCAAAAACGGCTCAAGTTATTATGCAAAAAACGCATGATTATATTACGGCCCATGCTGTGACTTGTATTATGACAACGCATGATCTTGACGAAGCTCTACGGTATGGCAACCGGCTTGTTGCACTTAAAGCGGGAAAAATTGTATTTATGGCAGACGAAAAAGAAAAACAAAGATTAACAAAAGAACAGCTTTTGCACTTTTGTTATTAAATTTTTTAATAATAAATATGTTTTAATTAACCCGGGGCCTCGTTGATCTAAAGATCGTCTCGTGCCCGGGCTATAACGATTAACGAGCAACGCTCGTTTAATCGTACACAAACCCAAAGGGTTTGTTTTTGATTTCGTACCCATACGGGTACTCTGTTATAAAAATTGAGACAACGTTGACTCCGGCAAACCGGTAGGTTTGCGTACAATCCAACAAGCTTGCTTGTGGATTGTTTTAGCCCGGGCACGAGGCAGGCCTAAAGGCCTGACGAGGCCCCGGGTTATCATGAGAGATATAAAAGATTTGGCTGGTTTTTGTTTTTTAATTTCAGTTTTTTATCTACACTGAGTGTCGAAATTTAGCGAGTTTTTTTATAAGTTTAACGAACTTTAAGCCTGGATTGTCTGGGCGGGGTAAGAAGTAAAAATGTTTCCACGACTTATTCATATATATGGGCCGTTATGGATCCAGAGCTATGGCGTTATGATTGCGATTGGGTTTTTGGCTTTTTTATATTGCACGTACAGACATCCGTTAAGAAAGCGTTTAGTTTCTGGCGAAGTTTATTTGAACGCCGTATTTTTGGGACTAATTGCGGGTATTTTTGGTGGCCGAATACTTTTTGTTTTGACAGATTTTCGCGAGTTCGCATCAAATTGGGTAGATATGTTTTACCCCTGGATCGGTGGTTTTTCGGTGCTGGGAAGTATTATTGCTGTTTTGGTTACGGTTCCGTTATATCTGAAAAAACATATAAAACAAGAGGGGCAAGTACTGGTCATTTTTGATTTGGCCGGAGTGTACGGGCCACTAATGCAAAGTATTGCGCGTATCGGGTGTTTTTTGGCTGGTTGTTGTTACGGCGTACCTGTTGGGGGGCATGTTTGGTGGGCGGTGACGTTTACGGATTCTGTTGGCTCTGCGCCGTTATGTATAGCGTTGCACCCGGCGCAAATTTATTCGAGTTTGTTTTTGCTGGGTATATTTATTGTGATGCGTGTTCTGGTTGCAAATTTTATGTTTCGTCCGGGACAGCTTTTGTTTTTGTATCTTATACTTGAAAGTATTGAGCGTTTTAGTGTTGATTTTTTTAGGGGAGATCGGGGAGCTTTGACGTATCTCTTGTCACAAGTTCAGATGATATCTATAATGCTGTTCGCGTTTGCACTTCTGGGTTTTTTGTGGGTAACGCTTATACAGAGAAAACCGGCCCAGTATTTAAGATAAGAGTGTAATAAATGAATAGATCCCAGATCCCGCCTACGCTCTTCGCCTAATAGCTCGTAGCTTTGGCGAGGCAGGCAAGTCTGGGATGACAGGGCAATAACATATGGATCTATTTGGTTTTGTAAAAAGTTCGCTTTCGGTACTTGATGTGATCTCTGAGTATGTAACGCTCCGGCCGATGGGGAGTTATTATAAGGGGTCGTGTCCGTTTCATGCAGAAACTGATGCATCGTTTACGGTGAGCCCAGATAAACAAATTTTTTATTGTTTTGGATGCCAGGCATCAGGTGACGTTATTGGATTTATTGCCAAGATAGAAAATGTGTCCCAAATAGAAAGTGCTCGGCACTTGATAGACCAGTATAATCTCCAGATTCCTGATTATATTGATCAAAACAAGTTATCGGGTAATAAGTCGGCAGAAGTAAAAGAGGCGTATTACGCCGTGCATGAGCAAGTAACTTTGTGGGCACATGACCAATTGTTACAAAATAAAGAAGCGCTTGGGTATTTGACTGATCGAGGCTTATCTTTGCAGCAAATAAAAGAGTTCGAAGTTGGTTATTTCCCGAGTGGTCAGCGCAATTTAAATAACTTTGCTAAAGCGATGGCGGCTCAAAATCTTATGCTTAAAGATTTGCTCGAGTGTCATATTGTTATGGACAGCAAGATGCTTTATAGCCCATTTGAAGAGCGTATTTTGTTTCCGATAGCTGATCACCTGGGGCGTTACTGTGGTTTTGGGGGGCGTATATTTAGAAAAGAAGATGAGCGTGCTAAGTATTATAACAGCAAAGAATCTGACTTTTTTTCCAAGGGCAAGTTACTTTTTGGTTTTGACAAAGCAAAAAAATCGATACAAAAAAACGAAAATGCTTTTTTGGTCGAGGGGTATATGGACTGTCTTGCTATGGTGCAATATGGGTATACTAATACGGTGGCGACACTGGGTACAGCGTGTACGATTGATCACTTAAAAACGCTCGCGCGTCATGCCAAAATTTTATATTTTTTATATGATGGTGACAAAGCGGGCAGAGCTGCTATTTTGCGCATTGCGCAGCTTTGTTGGCAGGTTGATATTGAGCTGAACGTTTTATTGCTACCAGGTGGACAGGATCCAGACACTTTTTTAAATGGTAAAGGTGATTTGTCTGTATTGATGCAGCAGAGTCAGGATATTTTTTCTTTTTATATTGTAAGCATGGTTGGCGCTGACTTTTTGCAACAATCGTTATCGGTAAAGCTTGGGGTTGCTAAAAAAGTTGTTGGTCTTGTTGCTTCGTTATCTGATGCCTTTAAACAGGATTTATTGCTTCATCAGGCTGCGAGCGCTATGCAAATGCCTTTTGAGACGGTAAAGGGCCTGTTAATGTCTCAAAGCCGTAGCGAGTTCGTCAAAAAGACGATGTATGGGGCTCATGTTCAGGCTGGAGATAGCAACCAAGAAAGCCAAGATTTTGATGCTTATGGGGTAGGGGGTGAAGAAAAAGGGCAAAAATGGCTTGAAAACGCCTCTATTCTAGAAGAAAAAATATTTTCTGTTATACTCAATGCCATTCTTAAAACGGGTGATATTTTAGAGATAGAGTCAGATTTGGTTCCGTGTTTTTCTCCGGGGATTCAACGATTATTAGAAAAATTATATGCGTTGGTAAAAACAGGTACAAAATCTTCGGAATTTTTTACTGTGTATATGAGCTCACTTAATGATGACGAAAAACAGATAGTGTCTCGGGTAAGCATTAAGTATGACGTTCCCGTTAATAAAGAGGAGTTTGATCAACTTGTTGTTTGTTTTTGTAAGCATAACTGGAAAAATATAGTCCAAGTTATTAGACAAGATATTTCGAAAGCAAAACAGGAGAATGATCAAGCCGCGTTAAGTGAGTTATTCGGTAGATTTTCACGATTGAAGCAAAAATTTTTAAGTAAAGGTTTGGTATGAAGACGGTGAAAAAGAAGCGTGCGGGCAAGAAAGCAAAGACTGTAAAAAAAATCGCAAAAAAAGTTGTTCATAAAAGTGCAAAAAATAAAAAAATAGTTGCTCAATCAAAGAAAACAAAACAGGCAAAAACTATAAAGCGTGTGAAATCGGCAAAACAGGTAAAATCTGTAAAAGCAATTAAGAAGCAGGCTTCACCAGTAAAAGGCGTGCTAAGAAAAAAAATTGTGCCAGGAAAAAAGACAAAAGTAGTAGCAGTTGCATCAGTTAAGAAAATAGAGAAAAAAGTGGCTTTAGCTCCTAAAAAGTTTGTAGTGGTGCCTAAAGTTACATCAAAAGTTATGCCAAAAATAGCTCAGGCAGTTACTAAGGTTGCGCCAAAAATAGTGCAAAAAATAGTAAAGAAAACCGTTTCTGACCCCGTTAAGGTGACGCCGAAAACAGTACAAAAAGTAACTCCTGTAATCGTGCCAAAAACTGTTGCTAAAAAAAATCAAAAGACACCGGCTCGGTTGACTTTCGCGCCTCTTAAAAAATTAACGAATATACTTACCGCAGAATCTACGCGAAAGATTATTAAAGACCGGGAAGCTATAAAAAAAAGAATCAGTAACAATAAAATACTTGGTCTTTTACGAGATGAAAAAGATGCAGATTTATTACTAGATAAAAAAGGTGGAATTCCTGGATCCGGAATATCGCTTAAAAGTATTGAAAAACAGGTAGAGCTGCTCATTGAAAAAGGAAGCCGCGAAGGTGTTCTAACGTTTGATGAAGTGATGTCTTTTAGTCAACGATATAATCTTAATGAAGAAGATCTTAACGAGCTTTTGCAGTTGCTTGATAAAGAAAATATTGATTTAATAACTCAAGAAGAGCATGAGACAGCTCCACATGTTATTTCTGACTTTGTTGGGGATGAAGATGGTAGTGGATTATTTGAAGCTCGTTCTCCAGATCTTGAATTATCTATCGAAGGTGCTGATTTATCAGATGATTTAGGTGATGATTCGCTTTCATCAGATCGCGACACTGAAAAACTTAAAGATTTTATTGAGCCAAGTCAGCTTAACGATCCTGTAAAATTATATTTAAAAGAAATTGGTAAGATTCCGTTATTAAATAAAATTACTGAAAAAGTTATTGCCACTAAAATCGCTAAAGGCAAAAAAGATTCTATAGATGCAATCGTGCGGTTTCCGTTTGTTGCCAAAGAGCTGATGAATATAGAAGACCGTGTTTCTAAAGATCCTATTTTTCTTAAAGATCTTATTCAGTTTTCTGACTTTGATGAAGATAATTCACCAAAGTTTGAAGAAGAAAAGAATAAGCTTTTATTGACGCTTGGTAAAATTAAAACAGCAGTTGCTAACGAAGAGGTTATTTATCATTCGTATCGTGGTAAGCTTGATTCTGAAGACAAAAAGAAACAGATGCTTTCAGATGTTGATGAAAATAGAAAACAAGTTATTGCTACGATTAAAGAAATAAAATTTTCGAATAAACAGATTCGTAAATTTGGTAAAAGAATAGAAAAAATCGTTCTTAAAATAGAAGAACGTGTTGATGAAATCAAAAAATGTGAAGAAAAGCTGAAATTCTATAAGGGTATCAAAGATAAAACAGAGAACGATTTACAACTTGTAGAAGAGTTAAACAATCAAATTCGTACCGCACAAAAACTTATAAAGAAAGTTGAATCAGAAAGTGGGTTAACACTTAATGAAACAAACAAATTATATAGACAGTTCGCTGCTGCTCAAAAGCAAGATAAAGCAGCTAAAGATGACTTGGCTCGTGCTAACTTGCGGCTTGTTGTTAATATCGCCAAAAAATATATTAATCGTGGCTTGCACTTTCTTGATTTAATTCAAGAAGGTAATATAGGTTTGCTCAAAGCTGTTGAAAAATTTGAATTCGAACGTGGCTTTAAGTTCTCGACGTATGCAACCTGGTGGATCCGTCAGGCCATAACACGCGCAATCGCTGATCAATCCCGTACAATTCGCGTACCAGTACATATGGTCGAAACGTTAAGCAAGATTAACAAAATTACACGTGCCTATGTTCAAGAACAGGGGCGTGATCCTTCATATGCAGAACTGGCCAAAGAACTTAATCTTGATGAAAAGAAGATTAAAAATATCGTTAAAATATCCAAAGAGCCGGTATCGTTAGAAACGCCGGTTGGTGATAGTGATGATACGTACTTAAAAGACTTTATTGAAGACGAGAACGAATACACACCAGTTGACGCCATGGTTAACGACGATCTTAAAGAAAAAGTACGTGAAATACTCAAGACGCTTACCCCACGTGAAGAAAAAGTGCTTAAGATGCGTTTTGGTATAGACGTTGCGTCTGAGCATACACTTGAAGAAGTGGGTAAAGACTTTTCAGTAACTCGTGAACGTATTCGTCAGATTGAAGTAAAAGCATTGCGCAAACTCAGGCATCCATCACGCAGTAAAAAGTTGCAATCGTTCTTTGATAAAGAAGTTGATGCTTTAGCAGCTGAAAATGGTGATTTGCCAAAAGATATGGATGATACGGGTGTAGACATTGATGTAAGTGGCGATGGCGATGATTTTGACGAAGATTTTGATTAGTATATATACACGTTAAATGTGTATGATAAATAAAAGAGAGAGCCTGGTATATAAAAAATGCCAGGCTCTCTCTTTTTGTAAACGCTTTGTTAAGGCTTAATTATTGCCATCCAATATTTTTGACCATATTTTCCAGTTTTCTGATACTTCATTGGCTTCTTTTTCATCTTCTTAATAAGCTTTTTCCCTGCTTTTTTTATTATTTTGTCCATGTTTATTGTAGCGACTTCTTGACCGAATAGGTTTAGTAATTCAGTAGCTTTGGGGTCTACTTGTTGAATATTTTGCTTTTGAGCACAAAAACTGTTAGCTGGGAATTAGAGGGGGCTCTGCCCACCATCGGGTTTAGTTCTTTTAAAGTCGAAATTTTTGTGATTATATTTGCTTATAGTAATTAATATAGTATGGGTTTTTGTGTTTGTAAGCCGGGCTATGTGTGTTAATTATTTTAGTGTGAAAAGTTTCAGGGCGTAGTTTAGCCCTGAATGGGGTTTTCGCGGGTTTTGTTCGAGTTTTTACTTAACAGTTATGTTTCTTAGTTGGAAGAACTTTTGTCTGGTCGAAGAAGTTTTCTATGGCTGGGGAGCCTATGATAACTGGATTTTCTTGAGGGGTATCTTTAAGCTCGGAGAATACAGTGATCATATTTGTGAGCATCGGACTCTTTCCTCTGAGCCTTTGATATTTTTCTTTGAGCTTGGGTTGGTCTTTTAAGACATCAGTGATAGCTTTTCCAAAAGCTTTATCGATAAGTTTTAATTTTTCCAAGAGCATGTCTTTTGGGAGTAATATTCTGTTTTTTAGAAAATATAGGCTTAGCATTGCTTCTTCAGCGAAGTGTATGTGTACTGGTAGCACTATTTTTTTAGTTAATTCCTGTATAATATAAGTTTGCTCTGCACATGTTTTTAATTCGTTGTGTTTCGCAAAAGCAGCTTGTAATGTTTTAGTATCAGGCATTTTTCCGCTGTTTGGGTATTTATTTTTATCGATTTTTTCTGATTCATATAATTTGAATATTCTGGATAGAGGTTTTCTCCATGATTTAATTTGAGCCTGAGCTTCAGGGGCGCGTGACAAATAATCTTTATCGAGAATTTCGTTAATTGATAATTCCAGTTCAAATTGTATGTGGGGGATTTCAAATGCTTTGAATGGTGATTTTGCAAATTTGTATTGTAGGTATAGGTCAATTTCTAGGTCTTTGATTTCTTCTATTCGGGAGATTGTCAGTTTTTGGTCAGCCCATCGCTCAAGTATGGCGGAGTCTTTTGCGAAATCTTTTAATGCGCGAGTATTAAAGTCTTTTTTTAATTTTTCTTTGCATGGCATGGTAACGCGACAGAGTCCGGGCATAAAAAGTCTAAACGCTTTTTGATTTGATTCGTTAAAGTCTTCAGATTCGTCATAACATGCAAGATTTTGAGAGCCTTTATCTTCTTGCATCCCTGTACACAATTGGGTGCTTGATAAAATAAGAAGTGTTGTTAATAAAATATTTTTAAACATAAACGGTTCTTTCAGTTATTATTTTAGTATTAATTAAAGAGTATAAAGTTTAACCCGAGGCGATTATAATAGAGCGATGTTCTATCTCTGTCAAAGTTTTATGAAATTGCTTTTTGTGGTAGGTGTTTGGTGAAGATATTCCATATCATAACCGGTCTTGGTATTGGTGGCGCTGAGTCGGCGCTTTATAATTTTTTAGCGCATGCGGTGCCGGGCGATGCGGGCATAAATAGTGCTTGCAAGAGGTTGTGTGATGCTCACTGCGTGGCCTATTTTTATGATGGGCCTAATAGAAAAAAAATAGAACAGCTTGGGATTAAGACGTATAAAATTACTGGTTTGCTGCACCATTATGATCCTATTGCATATATGCGTTTAAAAAGCGAAATTCAAAAATTTAAGCCAGATGTTATACATACGGCGCTTTGGTCGTCCAATATTATGGGGCGTTTTGTTGGTAAGCGTTTAAAGATTCCAGTAATTAGCGATCAGCATGGGGCGACATCTGACGAAGGGCGCGTGCGTAATCTGTTCGATATGTATACTGCACATATGTCTGCAAAAATTATTTGCGTCTCAGATTTTGTGCGTGAAAATTATAATAAAACGATTATTGGTGCTATTAAAAATAAGAAAAAAGCTGCGCATGTTCGTGCTAATTTAGTTGTCATAAAAAATGGCATAGACGTGAATGCTTTGCGCGCTCGAGCTCATGCTACACCATTATTGCGTCAAGAGCTTGGGTTTGGTCAGCATGATTTTATTGTTGGCGCAGTTGGGCGTTTGCAGGTTATTAAGTCGTACGATATTTTGATTTTGGCGTTTAAAAAGTTTTTGGACAGCATGTCTGGGACAGGCGCTCTTACCCACGAGCAGGCTTCTGGGGCGTGCTCTGTGCAAGCGCATGATCAAAAAAATATAAAATTATGTTTGGTTGGCGATGGGCCAGAGCGTGTAAAATTAGAAGCTCTTGTCGCGCAGTTAGGCCTAGAAAAACATGTTTTATTTACGGGGTTTCGCACTGATGCGTATCGTTTTTATAGTATATTTGATTGTTTAGCTTTTTCGTCACAGAGTGAGGGACTTTCGATTGCACTTCTTGAGGGGCTTGCTTTTGGGTTGCCTATAATAACGACGCATGAAAGTGCGTATCATGACGTACTTATTGATGGAATTAATGGGTTTTTGGTGTTGGTAAATAATATCGAGCTTTTTGTCTGTGCGTTTAAAAAATTATATGAAAATCAGGAGCTTGCTACAAAAATGCGTGATGCTAATTTACAATTGGCTCATAAATATTCTATAGATCAGGTGGTCGAAAAATATTTTGATATATATAGGGATCTGGATCCTAGACCACGTTTGGGATGACAAGAGGATAAAAAAGTAGCGGGAATAATAAAAGAAGATATTTGATTTATAGGGGAAATTTGCAGATGTTATTTTTTTGTATGACGAAACAGTAGGACGCATAACGCATGCTGAGTTATATATGGGCAAGGGGCTGATTATTGAATGTTTATACACGGTTCGAGAGATACCCAATAAAACAGATGTGTATGAAAAACATGGCGTGGGCATAATATCTGTAAAAGATAAATTTGGGGTTGACGTAAAAGATCTTGAGACGGGCAAGTCACGGTATGTTTTTGACGGGCGAATTGCGATACTTGGATCTTTTTTAAATTCTGACGAAATACTTAAAAAGTTGCGTTTGATTGCTGTTGGGCGTCAAGATGTCTCTTGGTAAAAATAAAAAAGAGCCGGACTGACCGGCTCTTTAATTTTTGTTAAACGATATAATTATCGTACGTTTATAACTATTTTGTTTTGGGAATTTCGATTAAATCGTTGAGCGCTCCATTAACTTCATTGGCAATTTTTCTTTGTTTTTCAACTTTTCCTTTTGAAGAGAGTTTATTGTTAGCTAATCTAAAACGTTCTACGCAGTGGCTAAATCTATCCCATTCATTTTCTAAGCGATATTTCTGTTCTCCTGGGCGGATGAGCCATGCATCAAGTCCTGATTCTTCTGTGTCCACGATTATAAATTTATCTTCTTCTTTGAGGTAAAAGAGGTTGCTTTTTATATCCCATGTTCCCCCAATGCCGTAGGCTATTAGAAGTCCCATGTCATATATTTGATCTTCAGTCCATTCTTTTGGAAAACTGTTTTTGTTATCTTCTGGTAGGTTTGGTATAAAATTTGCAATGACGGCGAAGTTATTGTCGTTAAGATATTTTTCATCGAGTGGTATATTTTTTTTATCAAAGCCATCTTCCTGTAATTGCTGTTTTGCAGTTGGGAACAAGTAAAGATATTTCCCAACGGTTTTTATGCTTTCGATTTTGTTATTTTTTATGAAATTTTCGATGTCTCCGTTATAAAAAACTCTGCTAATATTTTGAAATGGAAGCGGCCATTGTTCTTTTGGTAATTTTAAGACAAATTTTGGGAAATTTTTAAATTGCATAGTAAAACAGTGGCTTTTTGTGTTTATAATTTTAAATTCATATTTTTGGCAAATTTTTGTCCATAGTTGTTTACGAGCAGGTGCTTGTTGTTGCACAAGCAACATGTGCTTTTGGTATGCAGGCATAACTTCAGGGTATTCGTTTGGGTGGTAACGTTGTGTATCGTATAATCGTATGGGTTTTGCTTGTTTAATAAAAAATTCTATGACATCAGTATCTTTAAAAAATTTATCGAGAAATTTTTTGAACTCGTGAGAGTCGGTATTATTCTTTGGTAAATAAAATGATGAGAGATCAACGGTTGTTTTTGTCTGCACATTAACGGTAAAAAGAAAGGCGAACATACTTAAGAAAAGTGTTTTGAATTTTAAATTTTTGAAAAGCGATGTTTTTAACATAGTCTCTCCTGAGTTTTTAAAGCTGATATATATTTTTGAGGGTACTTGGGTGTTAAAAGCTAACATATTGCATTTATGGCATATGTCGTAAGTAGATATAGAAAGAATAGCCTTTTCGATAAAACATGTCAACTTGTCAATTTAGCAGGGGCAGGGAGATTCCAAAAAAGTTGAGCAGTGCTTTTTATGCAAAAAGTGATATTTATGGCATATTTTATTGCTCTTGCCTTGAATTTCGACCATATTGATGAACAAAGTGCCCTTATTTTTGACCACGAATGCAGGAAAAGTGCCCTTGTTTTTGACCATAAAGGTGCGAAAGTTGCCCTTAATTTTAACCATGCATAGTAAAAGGGGTCTCATGAAACGCTTAATTGACCGTGAGCTTATTAAGTGGAAAGATGCCAAATTCCGTAAGCCGCTTCTTTTGCGCGGTGCGCGTCAGGTGGGAAAAACATACGCTGCCCAACAACTCGGCAAACAATTTGCATCTTTTGTAGAGGTGAATTTGGAAGAACAACCAGCTGCTCGTGCAATTTTTGAATCAGATTTTGATGCACATAGAATAGTGCGAGATCTTTCTTTGTTTTTAAAAAAGCCGATAACGCCGGGCAAGACACTTTTATTTATCGATGAGATTCAAGTTGTTCCGAATGCCGTCACGGCATTACGTTATTTGTATGAACGTATTCCGGAATTGCATGTTATTGCTGCTGGGTCTTTAATTGATTTTGCCATTGAAAAAGTTGGTATACCAGTGGGCAGAGTTGAGTCAGTGTATATGTACCCACTGTCGTTTCTTGAATATTTGCTTGTCATGGATGGTGAAATTGTGGCGCGGGAGATACTTTCTCATCCCATTAATGAGCCGATGTCAGAGCCGGTGCATAAAAACTTTTTAAAACTTGTGAGTGAATATATGGCTATCGGGGGTATGCCGGGGATTGTTGCTTGTTGGCAGCAAACAAAAGATCCATTACGCTGTTTTGCGTTGCAGCATGCATTGATCGATACGTATCGCCAAGATTTTCCTAAGTATGCCGATACGTATCAAATTAAACATGTTGATGCAGTTTTTGACAGCGTGCCACGACAAGTTGGCAAAAAATTTAAGTTTAGCAGTATTGATGGGGACTTCCGTAAGCGTGATCTTGCGCCGGCACTTGAGTTGTTGAACACTGCTGGGGTGATTCATAAAGTGACGCATAGCGCAGGACAGGGCATACCATTGGGGGCGCAGGTTGATCCTGAGTCTTACAAAGTTATTTTTTTGGATATTGCTCTTAGCCAGGCACTTTTGGATCTTGATCTTGAATCTTGGTTTTTAAATCCAGAGCAGCAGTTTATTAATAAGGGTGAAATTGTAGAGGCTTTTGTTGGACAAGAGATTCTTGCATATGCAGCCGTACATTCTAAAAAACATTTGTATTATTGGCAGCGAAAAGTTCCAAGTAGTAATGCAGAGGTAGACTATCTTGTTCAAAAAGGGGAATTTGTTATTCCAATTGAGGTTAAAGGTGGATCTGGCTCGACACTCAGGAGCATGCATTCGTTTTTAGAAAGCCATGCTCAGGTGCCGTATGGCGTGCGTTTTTCTACGCAAAATTATTCAAAGCATGAAAAAATAGACTCGTATCCGTTATATGCTGTTGCAGCGTTATTTAAATCGTCATTAAATTTCGATTGATAAAGTGTGTTCGATACGTTATTTTGTCTGCTCTGGAGTGTGTTATTTTGTATATCTTTTGGTAGGACCCGGGCGCACTCAGACGCCGGATATAGGGGTTCGAGTCCCCTAAGATATGCACACACTCCTACTTACAAAATATTGAGATTTTTGAGCTGATCAAATAAGTGTGCTTGTTCGGTGCATAAGATACCGTTTATATTGCATTTTTTTGCGCCATCGATGTTTTCTTCAAAGTCGTCAATAAATAAACATTCTTCTGGCTTAAGATTATATGTTTTGAGTAAGAGTTCATAAATTTGCGCATCG
>JBDRBF010000023.1:0-61383 GCA_043822925.1 bacterium | reverse complement strand
TTCTGCGGGAATATTTTAATAAACTCGTCTTTTAATTCTAATTTAGATGAGCTTTCATCAAGATCAGCAATTTGTTTTTCGGTTGCGTTATTTATAAAATGTGTATTCTCAAGGAGTTTTGTTATTACGTCTTTTACATTGGAGATTATCTGCCAATTGTTGCTTGCCATGTGTTGATTTATGAATGCGAGCATGAGCTTTGGAGCTTCAGGGTCCTTGAGGTCGAGAAGTTTTGTTATAAAGGAATATACATTGTAGTTTATCTGCTGATCGGTGTTTGCCATGTGTTGATTTATGAATGCGAGCATGCGCTTTGGAGCTTCAGGGTCTTTGAGGTCGTGAAGCTTTGTTATAAGGTCTTTTATGTTGTCGTTTATCTGCCCATCGGTGCTTGCCATGTGTTGATTTATGAATGTGAGGATGAGTTTTTGCGCTTCAGGGTCTTTTAAATTTGTTGGGTACTTTTTGATTAAATATTGGAGTAATTCTACGTCGATTGTTTTTTCAGCGGTTATTAGAGCGTTGTTAAAAGCATTTGTTTGGTCTTCTTCAATTGATTGTATTGTTTCACAATTATTTAAAATATTTTTTAATATTTGCTTATGTTTTTGGTTGGTTTTTGTTTTTTCATAGTGACGGAGAGTTTTTAATCCACTATGTGGATTAAGCATTTCATCTTTTGTTAAAAGAAGTCTAAATTGGACATTATCTAGAGTCTGAAAATCCTGCTCGATATTTATAAAATCGGATAATAATTTACTTGATGAGCTTCCGGCTACATAGTTGCCGTATGCTCTACTTTGATAGGTTAGCGAATCGATAAGATCTTTTGGGATAAATATTTGTAATAAAATACCAGTGCTTTTATTTGAAGATATTAAATGATTAAAAAGGGTTTCAAGCTTTTTTTTATAGACATCAAAACAGACAGGGACGTTGAAGTAATCAAAAACTTCTCTAATAACTTTTGTTTTTTCAGCTGAGTCAATATTAGATATTGAATTTATAAAATAATTGAAGGTGCTTTCTCCACGATTATTTGAATTCCCAAAAAGAGCTACATTTGTGGATAAAATATGTTTTTTTATATCCCAGGAGTGATCAAATGAAATATCATCTAACAATAAGTGATCAAGTAAAATATCATTATTTTTTGTTTTTTCTTTTAAAAAACTTGTAACATCCTTAAATTTCCCAAGATCTTCATCTGGGACTCTTAAAGGTATAAAATCGCCCATATTTTTATTATTCTTTATTTCATATAAACCACGGAAAATATTTTGAAATAAGAGAAGTTTTTTTGTCATGCCATGGTAGAGAGCGATATGATTTTTATAATATTTTATTTCGTTTGTAAGCGCCCATGCCGTAGTTTGTTTACATGTTTCTTCGCTATCTGAACACATCGTTAGTAAGTTTTGGCGTGTTTCAGGGAACTTTAAATGTACCAGCGTTGGTGTCTTTATTTCTGGATCAAAACCCAATATGCGTGCTGGATCTTTCAGTAACTCTTCCAACGAAACTTCAGCCAAATTAATCGGCTTGGGTCCGCACACAGGATAAGAAAATAATTTTGCAGCTTTAATGTCAGCTTCGCAGTTGCCAGCTTGAAGCGTATTCAAGTGGTTTGCAGCGGGTTCAACAGCCGCTCTTACTTGAGTAACAAGTAAAGATAAGAAAAAAACAGCCATAAGAATTTTTGAATTTTTTATATTAAAATGCTCTACATATTCCTGTCCATTTGTTTGAGCTTTTCGTTGCTTGTTTTCACGCTCTTTTTCAGCCGCCATATGCCTCAGTGTCTTTTGATTAAGTATACTTTGATGACTTTGTAGCTCTTTTTTCAAAGCTAATTTTATATTTTTCCGCTTAAATTTTGTTTTTGGATGCTTGAATTTGTGTTCTTGTGGAGAGAATTTGTTTTTCATGCTATATGCAATCGGGCTAGCAAATATTGAGATTGCAAGCGACAAATAAGTAAGAAGTATGATGAGCTTTTTCATAATAAAGGCCCCCATTTTTTAGAACTATTTTTAGTACTATAACCTCGAAAGTATGATGAGAATATGAAGAACGTTAATTTAGTATGGAAAATATATATTAAATATTTTCTCATAAATAGTGCAATGTGTCAACTTAAATGGCGTGAAAAGTGGTTTTTTAGTAAGATATGCTGTTTTTGAGTGGTTTTGATGAAAAAAGGGCAGGTTTTTACGCCTGCCCTCGGGTTTACGGTTAGGAATAAGTGATCTTATTTCTTTTCGCTAAATTCAGCGTCAATAGGACCTTGTCCGTCAGATTTCTTTTCAGAAGATTCTGGGCCTGTATTTTGTTCTGGACCAGTAGCACCTTGAGCAGCGTCAGGACCTGCTTGGCCGGCACTGGCTTGTTTTTCTTTGTACATAAGTTCAGCTAAGTTGTGTGATGCTTGCATGAGTTCGTCAGTAGCTTTTTGCAATTCTTCAGCATTATTTTCTTGTTCTTTAAGTGCTGTTTTTGCTTTTTCAAGCGCAGCTTCGACGGTGCTGACTTCAGCCATCGGCAACTTGTCTTTGTTTTCTTTTAATGTTTTTTCTATGTTCATGATCATGCCATCCAGATGATTACGTTTTTCTATTGCTTCTTTGCGTTGTTTATCATCTGCTTCATGAGCTTTTGCTTCACGAACAAATTTCTCGATTTCATCTTTTGATAAACCGGATGCGCTGGTGATTGTGATATGTTGTTCTTTTTTTGTTCCCAAATCTTTGGCTGTAACGTTTACGATACCGTTGGCATCGATGTCAAAGCTGACTTCAATTTGAGGTACGCCACGTGGAGCCATTGGGATACCATCGAGTCTAAAGCGTCCAAGTGATTTGTTGTCTTTAGCAAATTCACGTTCGCCCTGAACAATGTTAATGTCTACGGCTGCTTGATTGTCTTCTGCTGTTGAGAAAACTTGAGATTTTCTTGTTGGAATAGTTGTATTGCGTTCGATGAGCTTGGTTGCAATGCCACCCATAGTTTCAATGCCAAGAGATAGCGGGCAAACGTCTAATAATAAGACATCGGTTACGTCGCCGGCAAGTACGCCCCCTTGGATAGCTGCACCCATAGCAACGACTTCGTCAGGATTTACGGACTTATTTGGTTCTTTGCCGAAGAAGTTTTTGACGATTTCGTATACTTTAGGAATGCGTGTTGATCCACCGACGAGCACGACTTCTTGAATATCGCTTGCGCTTAATTTTGCGTCTGATAATGCCTTTTCGCATGGGACAAGTAGACGTTTAAAAATGTCTGCGCACAAATTTTCAAGTTTTGCGCGTGAGATTTTTATAACTAAGTGTTTAGGTCCACTGGCATCTGCAGTGATGTATGGCAAGTTGATTTCAGTTTCTGTTGCAGATGAGAGTTCTACTTTTGCTTTTTCTGCAGCTTCTTTTAAGCGTTGTAGGGCCATTTTGTCTTTTTTAAGATCGACGCCTTGTTCTTTTTGGAACTCTTGGGCTAAATATTCAATTAATTTTTCATCGATATTATCGCCACCGAGCATTGTGTCGCCATTAGTGGATTTAACTTCGACTACGCCGTCGCCAACTTCTAATATAGAAATATCAAATGTTCCGCCACCGAAGTCGAATACGGCGATTATTTCGTTTGTTTTTTTGTCCATCCCGTAGGCTAATGCTGCGGCTGTTGGTTCGTTGATGATACGTTTTACATCTAGACCAGCGATTTGTCCTGCGTTTTTTGTCGCTTGACGTTGGGCATCGTTAAAGTAGGCTGGAACGGTTATAACAGCTTCAGTTACTTTTTCGCCCAAGTAATCTTCTGCTGCTTGTTTTAATTTTTGTAAAACAGCGGCTGCGATTTCTTCAGCAGAATAATTACGGTCTTTAACTTTTATAACTGCGTCGCCATTTGGGCCTTCTACAAGTTTGTATGGTATAAAGCTACTTTCTTCTTTTAGATCTTTAAGCTTTTTTCCAATTAATCGTTTAGCTGAAGAGATAGTATTTTCTGGATTGGTTACTGATTGGCGTTTTGCAATTGCACCGACCAAGCGTTCATTATCTTTGGTAAAAGCAACGATTGATGGAGTTGTGTTTGCGCCTTCTTGGTTAGGGATTACCTTTGGTGATCCGCCTTCCATGAATGAGACTACTGAGTTTGTTGTTCCTAAATCGATTCCTATAATTTTTCCCATGAGTTTCCTTCTAGATTTATATTAAAACATATCAAGTTTTGTTTCAAAATACAGTTCAAAGTCAAGTCTCGGGGCTGAAACCCCGGTCTAAGAAAAGCTTCGTGCTTTTTCGCACGATGATAGGACAGAAGCGTATGGAGAGATAGCACAATCTCACGGCGCCATACTAATAAAACGTGAGATTAGCTTAGTCTCTTGATGAAGATTTGTCAATTATTTTTTACATATAAAATCTTAGTCGCAAGCACTCAGGTATTCAGTCTGAATTTTCAATTATTTCGTCTGATAATTTAAGCTTTTTGTTGGGAGATTGTCGTTCCAGCTGGTGAGAGCTCTTTGGGGCTGTATTGTCGTTGTTTTGAGCATTTTGTTTTTTCTCTGCGTATTTTTTGGGTCAAATAATTGTTTTGGGCCTCCTCCGGCCGCCCCATTGCGCCTTTTGTCGTGGGCTTGAGAGCTTATGGGTTCGGGGTGAAAGTATGTGAGCGTGGGGCTTGTGGGTTGCGGTGTGGGGGTCTTTTTCAAGGGGGCGCAATGGGGCGGCCTCCGGCGCCCGGCATTGAAATACCGGTCTATCACGAGGTTCGTACATACGTACGATGAGTTACGATGAGTAAAGAATTAAGAAGTAAAAAGTTGTTAGCGTTAGCATATAAGTATATGTAAGTGCATATGTTATGTTATGTAATGGTGTATGTCTAGGAGTAAAAGAGATAGAACGTGATAGCGTAATAGATAGATAAAGATAGATGTCGCTTGGGTATATGTAATTGTATGTAATTGATAGAGGTGTAAGTGATGGTAGTTAAGTAGTAAGAGCGTTTGCCTACTTGTTTGTCTGTGTGTTTGTGATTGTGTATGTCTTATGTGTATAGATAGTAATAAATGTAGTAAATAGCGAAAGTATTGTTGTAGCAGTCGTAGTCATATAAGTATATTAAGTATAAGTATATGTAGTAGGGGCTTGTGTATTAAGTATATGTAGTAGGGGCTTGTGTATATAGTGGTACATGAGTAGTTTATGCGGGTTACGTAACCAATAGCACGCGATATTACTTAAGTGACGTTTTTAGACCAATCATACGATTTATTTGAGTAATAGCCTGCGAAAAAATTATTCTAAAAAACAGGTGATTCTGTTGTTTAGAGTATTGCTATAAATAGGTTATGAAAATCAAATTTAATACTTATCTTATAACTTAAGAATTTAAAAATGCTTTTTTAGTGCTCCCCAAAAAGAGGGAAAACGGGGGCCTCTTAATGCTACCGTTTTTTTATGGAGGATCGCATAATGGTTTTGTGAATGCATGTCAAAGCTCCCTTAGACATACATACATATCTAGGGGAGCTTTAGGGAATTTATTTCGAGTAGCGTCGTTTTTTAATGTTTTGAACTGTTTATTTAATTTCTAATGGTCTTGATGCTTGTTTTTCTAGTTTTTTTTTGTGTTCGCGTATAAGTTCTTTGAGGTATTCAGCTGCCGATTGGAACTTATTTTTTTGTGCAAGTTCTATCGCTTGTTTGGCTTCATTTCCTTCATCGCGGTTTATAAATAATTCTATAATATGGTCATCTCTTAAAATTGTTTTAAGCGTATTGATGCAGCCTTTTTTTGCAGCGTTCCAAATGGAGACCATAACGTAATATCCATCATTAAAAGAGGTAAATGAATCCTTGAAATGTGGGTGATCTAGGAGTAGGTTTGCAATTTCTAGATGGCTTTTTTCCAGGCTTTTAACTACAGTTACGGCAACATCATGGGTGCAGTCAAAATTTTCTATGATGTTCAACCAGTTCAGGCGTTCTTTAACTGTTTCTGGCTGATTACTTGAAATTGCATCTTTGAGTGGCTTAACAAGAGTGAAATTGAGCGATGCTATCGCTAAAATTAATGATAAAACAAGTTTTCTTGTACTGTTTTGCATAGTTTTCATGATATAACTCCATTTTTTTAAAAAGTATTAAAGATGCGCTATTTCCTTATAAGTGTTTGTTTTTGGTGGTGTTTTTGGCTGTAGATATCGTTTATTTTATTTATAAATATTTGTTTGAAATCTTCTGATTTGGCGCGTTTTATCGCCGATTTAAGTTCGTTTTTTGTGTAGTAAATATTATTTATGAGACACAAGCAGATTTCTTTAAAGTTTTTATCTATAGTTGTTTTTAGTAATACTAAATGGAGAGGGTACGTGTTTTTTTCGTTAAAATCGATGACATCATTGGTGTTTAGTGCTCCATTAGTAATGAGTGCTGAAGCGATAGAAATATGATTTGATGCTACAGCATTAGAAAGAAACTTTATTGGATTGCGATCTTCGTTGTATTTGAGCAAAAAAGAAATAATAAGTGATATAGGTTTTATTCCACCAAATGAGACGAATTTTGGATCAGCATGAGTGTCTATTGCGAGCATGATATTATTGTTATTCTAGAATCGGTGAGATCTGAGAGAACTGATAATAAATGCTCGTCGAGAAATGATAAAACTTCACCAATGGCCTCAGTACAATATTTTGAGGGCGGCATTGTTTTTATCTCTAAAAAAAACTTTACGCAGAGGTATGGCGTTAGAATTTTTGTTGTTTGATCATTTACAAGATTGTTCAAAGTATCTCTTATTTGTTTTGGAGATATTTTTTCTTGTTTGAGGTTTTTAATTAAATCATAGCTTGTTTTGGCAAAAAGATGCTCATCTGACTGTTCCAACATTCCATGTAGCTCTATGGCTACGTTTAATGGGGCTATGGTTAATAGAATGGCTAAAGTAAGTTTTCTAGTAAAAAGTTTCATGCTCAACTCCTATTTGCGTTAAAATAATCAAAACTCAAGTAAATTGCTCAATAGAAAATAATAATAGCAGGAACGTTTGTTTTTGTAAACAGCTTGTATTTAAAGCGCTCTAAAGCCACTATTTATAGGGGTTTCTGTTTGATATTTGTATGATAAGTCTTAATTTAATTGCTTTTTAATTTTGGTTCTTGTTGTCTTTGGTCGAAGAGCTTTAGAGTTTTGGGGTGCTTATTTTTGTGTTTTTTCTTTTAAAACATTTTGTAAGTATTCTTTGATTGGACGGTAGTTTTCACTATAGGTTATATACTGAGTGAGGTCTTTAATGATTTCAGTGATTTGTTCTTTTGAGTAAATAATGTTGGCAACAAGAATTTTGACATATTTAAAGGGTTTTTTTTGTGATATTGCAAACTTAAGTGTTGTAAAAGCTAAGGAGCCATTATCATCTTGGTAAGTGCTAAATGTCTCTTTTAAATTATTGTCACTAAGTAGCTTGGTAAGTTTTTTGTGTTTCTTCTGCCACACAGCCTGAAAAATTGCATATGGAGAATTGTTTGAAGTTTTGTTGTAGCTTGTGATTTCTGCCTCTTTTGGGATGGGTAATTCTTGAAGTCTTTGGAGGTTTAGACTTGGCACATTATATTTTTTTGGCGTGAGGAGAGAAGAATAATCATCTTCAGAAAATAGTTCGGGGCGAAGATTCGTTATTTCTTCCCGGAAGTCGTCTTCTGATGGTTTCATGCTTTGTATGTTTGGCGTTGAGCTAAGGGTTACTGTAATTAAATAAAATAATGCTATTTTGTTCAATTTTTTGAAAAGAGGGCTTTTTGTTTTGGTATTCATGTTATTATTCATTGTAGAATCCTCCAAAAAGAGAGTACTAAAAAAAATTGAATGTTGGTTGATTATAGAAAGAAAGATTATGTATGTAAAACAATGGTTTTTGATTGCATTTGGTCAGCTTACTTGCTTACACTGAATATTGTAGGATTATAATTTTCTTGTAACATTTTGATACGTCGGACCTAGGGGTTTTGGTACTTAAAATAAAAGGGGAAAAAGTGAAGAAGATTTTGGCATGTTTGTTTATTTTGAGTTTATGTCTGATAACTGGACTTTATTGTCAGGGACAGAATCTTATTGGCGCTCAACAAACTAAAAAATTATTTCATGTTGGATCTCTTAAAAAATATTTTAAGCCATTATTGGAAGCGGCGCAGACGGCATTATCTCTTTCTTTATTAATTCTTACTCGTGGGGATATGCATGAGGAGATAGAGCGAATGGTAAAAAATGGAACTTTTAAAGTGTATCTTGAGATATTGTTAGAAACAGAAAATTATGAACAATTGGGTTTGATTCTTGAGATGTGTATGAATGAGAATATTGTTGAGGCATTTAAAATTTTAATAACGCTTATTACTTATAAAAATGGGTTTCTTGTCGATACGGTAAAAATAGGGAACGTCGAAATAGTCAGAACGTTAATTGATCGATTTGAACATGATATAAGCAAATATGAAATTTCAAAAGCATTTAATCTATGCTATGACAATGAAAAGAAAAAAGAGATAGCAGAGCTGATAGAAAATAAATTTTCAGATATTTTAGCTCAAGAGTATGCCGACGCTTTTTATAAGACAACTCATAAAATAACTGGGTGCGTAATCTCTTAAGATTAGAAAATAAGGCCTGGATCTTGGATCCCTACTGCGCCCTACGTAGCTTCCCCCTATGCCCTACGTGGCTACGGAGAACAGGTCGAAGGGCAGGCAAGTCTATGATGACAACAGTGAAAACAAGATCGAGATAATGACGCAGAGCGTCAAGAATTTAGCTTCTGGTTTTAGGCGTGGTTTTATTTTCCAAAGATAGTACGCGTTGATAGCTATGATAACAAAACTAATAAGTCTGATAAAAGTAATGTTAATGAGCATAATAAGGGGAGAGCTGCTGGCTTTGGACATGACAACAAGATAAAGCAGGGCCAATTCGAAAATTTTAAAGAAAAAAAGTTTTTGCGTCGCTTCTTCTATAATATAAAATTGCTCGTAAAGTAAGAGAAAGAATTCAGTAAGTATAATGGTTAGGAACATGAGCACCAAAGCTCCGGTTAAAAGCGTTGGGTCTTGAGTGTTGCCGAGTTTTATAATGAATTTGTAGTTAATTAAAAGAAAAATAATGGGAGGGGCGACAAAGTGCACAAGTTTTTGGCACAATAAATCAAAAGCTTCTTTTTTTTCGGCTTGAGAGCTTTCTTTTAGGTTTGCAAAAAGCGCATGCCCAGAAAATCCGACAGACTGTTTGAAAATCGATTGAATTGATGAGGCAATGTTTGTAGCAAAAAAGAAAAAACCTGCTTGTTCAAAGCCGAATCTAAAAGCAAAAAATGGAGTTAAAAAATTGCTTGTAAAAAGGTCCTTGCTCAGTCGAATCAAATAATTGAACAGGCGCATATTGAGTAGCCGCCTCCAGATAGTACTATCAAGTACGTTTTCAGTGTCAGGTAATTTTTTGTACATCGAATAAACGAGTCCTGAAAAAACTGAAACAACGATTGCTGATTCAGTTACATGTGTTAAAAGAATGAGCTTTAACGTTACCGGTGAATGTTTGTATAAGACGCAAAACCAAATAAAAGAGACATAGGTTAAAAAAGTACTGACTTCTAAGATGACGACTGTTTTTGTTTTAAACGAAAAATTTAAAAAATATCTCAAAAAAGATCTGAATGTTTCTAAAATAATAATGATGGGAACAATAAGTAAAAGTTGGGCGTGGGGAACAAAATTTTGTCGGTATATATAGGTAGTAGCGATAGCTGTAATAATAATAATGGGAAGTTGGGGCAGTAAAAAATATTTAAAAAAAAGTTTTTTAAAATTAAATTTGTTCTTGGTAAATAAATGGAAGAATGGTGGTAATGAGTAGGTAGTGCCAACATCAGCAATTTTTGTAGCTAAGTAAATAAGAGAAAGGGTGCTTCCAATCAGACCGTAAAGAGATACTGATAAAAATTTGATCAAAAAAAGTTGATGGAATGTTTTGATTGTTTCATAAATCATGCTTCCGGAAAAATTCCATCGTAAGCCGTTTTTAAATTTACTTTTTATCGTGTCATACATATCTGTTTGATTTTGTATCTCTGCCACGTGTAACCTCTGTTTTCATGTTTAAATCATGAGCTTTCGGCCTTAAATAGCTAGTATACTGCTTCGGGACTCAAAAACAACTGGAATAAATTTAGCCATAACAAAAAGAAATGGACTTGGGCTATTGTAAGGTGTCACGCGAGGTAATCGGTCAAATTTGAGGCTGCTTGTGCGCGTGCGATTTTGGCGCGAGTTTTACCGCGTTTTTTTGAGTTTCTTTTCAAATTTATGTTTTTTTGCGTCGACACTGATGGGATAATTATTTATTTGAAATTTTGGCGATTGGTTTTTTGTTATAGCCAAATTTATTTGCCTCGTGACGTATCTTGTCGAAGCTTTTATAAAAAAATTACTCATGTGAGAATTTTATCCTGCGTTGTTAAGTTACATGATTAGGTGAAAACAAGCATGGGCACAGGCATAATCTATTGCTAGGTAAGTTGTGAAAAAAGTAAAAATAAAAAAAGTAAAATATTTTTTTACAAATCTCTTACTTTTTTGTTTTTGTCTTGTTTATAATAAAATTAGAAATAAGGGTTAGGGGGGCGAAAGCCAAATAAAACGCAGGTAAACGCTAAGGTGTTTGTCTGCGTTTTATTATTTGTTTCTTTTGGTCGTTTGGTTATTTGTAAGATGCTATTTTTAGGTAGGTATCAATATTTTTTTGTACTTCCTGTATTTCGGCATAATCTATGAGATTTAAAATATTTTCCCGTTGAGCTTCTCTTACAATATTTTCGAGATTCGTTTGTATTTTACGTAGGCTGTTTGCAATTGTTTGTTTGTCTTTTTTTCCTGTAAATGGGTCTGTTCCTGTATTATTGAGTTGGTCAAAGAAAAATTTTTGAGCTTCTATTTTACTATTAAGATGTATGACTTTGTTTTCTATTTCTTTTGCCTGTTCCTGTGGTGTTAGTATTGGGTGAGATGTTCTTGGAGTTACTGGTTGCGTCAGGCCCGGTGCTTTGGTGGTTGAAATTGTTCCTGTTTGTATTGTTTGTATGTTTATTGGTTGCTGTTTTGGATCCCAATCTTGGGCTTGCCATGCAAGATTATCGATATCTTCGTCCTTGTCCCAAAGTTTGTAAGTGGCAGTTTCTCGTGGTCCGGCGAAAAAAGATCGTGTTAATATAAGGGCAAAGACTATAAGTAAGAAAAAAAAAGTTTTTTTCAGCATGTATTAAATTCCCATTAATTATAATTTAAAGTATATTTTTGTTATCTTAGATCACTTAGTATTACCGAAAAATAAAAGGAGTCAAAAGGGTAGTCTTTTTAGTTTATGTTTGCTTGTTTGTATGATATAATAGACTAATTATATGCATTTTATTAATGCTTTCGATGGGGTGTGGAAAAGTGTTGCTTTTGATTTTGTAATCATTTCCCGAAATAGGGGAGCACATGTTTGAACGGAATGATAAAGTAATTTATCCTGGCCACGGTGTAGCAGTAGTCAGAGATATTATTGAGAAATCAATAAGTGGTTCAACTGTTAAATTAGTAAAGCTTGTCTTTTTATTTAAAGACATGACTATTCTTGTGCCGTTATATAACGTTAACTCAATAGGGATCCGTCATCCAAGCGATATGCAAATTGTTAATACCGTAATGAGTGAGCTTTATAGCAAGCCAGATCGTCGGCTTGAGAGTATTGATTTTACGCCAAGTGGATGGAATCGTCGCAATAAAGATTACCAGTCAAAAATTCAAAGTGGTAATTTGCTTGAGATATCAAAAATTTATCGAGACTTGATGCATGTTTCTGAGCAAAAAGAATTATCATTTGGTGAACGTACTTTGTTGCAGTCGACGGAAGATCTTATAGTTCAAGAGCTTCAGGTTGTTAAAAATATCGATAAAGAACTTGTTATTCAGGAAATTAGAACACCATTTAAGCAGTTTCTTTTTCGTAATAAAGGTTTTTTACAACAAAAAACAGAATCAAACATTTTATAATGAGTAAAACATAAGGGATCAATATTAAGGCACTATTTGTTATTGGTCCAACAGGATCAGGTAAAACTGACTTATCAAAGCAAATCGCATTGCGCATTCCGTCTGAGGTGATTAATGCAGATGTTGGGCAATTCTATCAGCCTTTATCTATTGGAACGGCCAAGCCGAATTGGCAAACTGATCCCTTTACGTCTCATTTATTTGATATCATGTGTGAGCCTAAAGATGTTAGCGTTGTTCAGTTTAGGGCGTTAGTCTTGGCTGCAATAGAACAAGCTTGTAATAGTGCTTGCGCCCCTGTTGTTACAGGTGGGTCTTTATTTTATGTAAAATCACTTTTTTTCCCCCCTGTATTATATCAAGACAGCTTAGAGCCTAAAATAAGAACGCTAAAACTTGAAAAATTGGAGCACGATCAAAGCTTATGGCAAGAGCTCTATGTCGTAGATCAAAAAAGGGCCTCACAGATTCATCCTAACGATATTTATCGTATTCAAAGAGCTTTGGAGATATGGACAAAAACAGGTAAAAAGCCTTCTGAATTTCAGCCACAATTTGCACCTGAGTGGAACTCTCTTGTTGTGATTATTGTGCCAGACAAGCACATTTTGCAAGAGCGTATTTGCTTGCGTACTATTTCTATGATAGAAGACGGTGGCTGGATAGTTGAAGCTCAAAAATTTATTGATACTCCATGGGAAGATTTTATAGTTCAAAAGGGGCTTATCGGCTACAAAGAACTATTTACTTGGATTAGAGCAGGCAAAAAACAAGAAGATCTTGCTGCTGTTATTGAAGCTATACAGATAAATACGTTGCAGTATGCCAAGCGTCAAAAGACGTTTTTACGAAAATTCATACAAGATCTTGAGCAACAGAGAGCTTCATCTCAATTTATTTGTGAAATTATTGAAACTGATAAAGTTGACGAAAACACTGTAGAAACAATAATAAATGCATATAAAAAAATACGCGATTGATTATTGGGTGTGCTTTATAGTTGGAAAAAAACAGCGTTCTAGGGTAAACTTTTACACTTGATAGGAAGACTTGTAGTAAATACTAATTACTAATAAAGGAAGAGTATATGATTTACATATTTAGAAAAGAAATCAGAAAGTGGCACACTGTTTTATGGATAGTGCTCTTTGCATTTGTAATAGGTAGTGCGCCGATACTGTGGCGAATGGATAAAGATAAAGCGGGCGTTGCGCGTGTTAATGGGTTTTCGATTAGTGAGCAGCGTTATAAGCAGTCTTATCTTGATATTCAACGTCGCATGAGAGAACTTCAAAGATATGCAAAAGCTTTTGGATTATCAGCAGAAGACCTTATGAAGGAATTTTTTGGCAAAGCAAGCATGGGTGAAATAGCACTTGATTCTTGTATCAGAGAAGTTTTGCTTGATCAAGTAAAAGATAGTTTTAATTTACGCGTAGATAGCAATTTTTTCAAAGAAGAACTGGTTAGAACTTTACCACAAGAACTTATTGATGAGCGTGGTCGTATTGATCTTAATTCATACGAAGCTTATTTGAGAAATTTCTCATTGACGCCTTCTCAATATGAAGATATGAAAGAAGAAGAATTTAAACGTAATTTTATTGGTCGTTTTGTTACCAACGCGTTCTATATGCCACAGTACCAGGTTGAGGCTGAATATCAGCAGGATACGGCTCAAAAGAGTTTTTCGATATTGGTTTTTGGGTATGATCAATTTTTACAGGAAACAAAAAAGAAACCTGTTACAGATGAAGAATTAAAAGCTTTTTATGAAGCAAATAAGCAAAAATATCGTATTTCTGAAAAACGCAAAGCTGTTTACTATCAAGTCTCGGCAGAAGAATATGCAAAGAAAATCGTTATAGATGAAGCGATGATGCATAGTTATTATGATAAAAATGTGTCATCTAAGTTTAGAATAGCTCCTCGATTACAAGTTCGACATATTTTTGTTAAGTCCATGGACAAGGCAAAAGAGGCGTTACAATTAGTGAAAGAGAATCCAGATAATTTCGCTGAAATAGCAAAAAAACACTCAGAAGATTCGTCAGCTTCACAAGGTGGTTTAACTAAAATGTTTGAGCGCGGGACTTTTGATCCAGCATTTGATGACGCTGCTTTTCGTTTATACAAAGCAGGCGAGCTTTCAAATATCGTGAAAACAGCAAAAGGTTATGAAATTATACAATTGGTAGAGCGTATTAAAGCAAGTTCGAAAACATTTGAAGAGGTTCAGCCAGAGATCGTTAAGATTTTGACGGCAAAAAAAGCTTTGTCGAAGCTTAAGAGTGATTTGGAAATGGTTGTCCATAAAATGAAATCATCAGATGAAGCATTGATGCAATTTGTTAAAGACAATAATCTTGAGAAAAAAGAAACGCAATGGTTGTCACAATCAGATTCTTCGGCTGAAACATTAGATGGTCACATGGCGGGGCGCTTGTATTCAACGTTTAAGGGCCAGCAAGAATATGGTTATTTCTTTCAAGACGACACTTATATTGTGTATAAACTTGCTGGAACCCAGGAAAGTTTTATACGTTCTTTGACTGATATTAAAGCAGAAGTTCTTGAGTACTTCTATAAAGTAAAAACTAAAGAGATAATAAAAAATGCTATTAAAGATGCTAAGGCTGCTGTTTTTGCCGGAAAAGATACATTAGCTCTCTTGGCTACAAAATATAATGCGCGAATAATTCAGGTTGAAAGTATTAGAAAAAATGATACCCCAGTACAATTAAAAGAGACTGGGGACTTTGTAGCAAGACTGTTTGCATTATCTGATAAAGCGCAGTTATTGCAGTATAAGCATGGGAAAGAGTTTTATTTGGCCCAGCTTGATAATTGTGTGTTATCTGGTGTAAAACCGTCTGAAAAAGAGCTTGAAGCTATTAAAAATGAAAAAATGATGAATAGTCGGGTTCAACTCGGTGTGTTTATTGAGTTTTTGAAAAGAAATGCTAAAATAGACATAGATAAGAAGATGCTTCGTGTTTATAATGGCGGACAATAAGAAGTTTTGGGCGCATAAAAAACGAACATTTTGTAAAATAATTTAAACATAAAAAGAAAACGATTGAGATTATGACAATGGCACAAAGCACTGAGATAACGACACAGAAATCAAAAGCTCTTGAAGTTGCTTTTGCACAAATTGACAAACAATTTGGTAAAGGTTCGGTTATGCTCTTGGGGCAAAGAACTAGTCAGAATGTTGAAGTTATTTCAACAGGTTCTCTTTTGATAAACGAAGCTTTAGGAGTTGGCGGTTATCCTCGTGGAAGAATCATAGAAGTTTTTGGCCCTGAAGCTTCTGGCAAAACAACGCTTACGCTTCACGCAATAGCACAAGCTCAAAAAAATGGCGGTACATGTGCTTTTATAGATGCTGAACATTCACTTGATCCTGCGTATGCTCAAAGTGTTGGTATTAAAGTTAATGATCTTATTATTTCTCAGCCTGACTATGGTGAGCAAGCTCTTGATATCGCAGAAGTGCTTATTCGTTCAGGCGCAATTGATTTACTTGTTATCGATTCTGTTGCAGCTCTTGTTCCCAAAGCGGAGCTTGAGGGTGAAATGGGAGATCATCACGTAGGCTTGCATGCACGGCTTATGTCTCAAGCATTGCGTAAATTAACAGCTGTTGTTAATAAGTCTAAAACTGTGCTTATTTTTATTAATCAAATCAGACATAAGATTAATATGATGCCATTCGGCGATAAAGAAACTACAACTGGTGGTAATGCGCTTAAATTTTATTCATCGGTTCGACTTGATGTTCGGCGCATAGCAACACTTAAAAGACATGAAGAAGCTTTTGGAAACAGAGTTTCTGTCAAAGTGGTAAAAAACAAAGTAGCGCCCCCTTTTAAAAAAGTTGAAGTAGATATTATTTTTGGAGAAGGCATAAGTCAGGAACTAGAGTTGCTTGATATGGCAATAACGCATGAAGTTATTGAGCAATCAGGGGCTTGGTTTACATTTAATGATGAAAAGCTCGGGCAAGGACGAGATAATTGTCTTAAAAAATTGAAAGAGGATAGCGCATTGTTTGATAGAGTATTTGTGTTGGTGCAAGAAAAAGTTAGTAATGCTCAGAGGGCAAGGAAGTAATGGTGAGTAGTAAAGAAAAAGTATTTACAAGAGATTCAGGTAATGAGTTACAGGGTAAATATCTTGTTAATGAGCAAATAAAGACGGACAAAGTGTTTGTTATTGATGAAACAGGCCAGAATCATGGCTTAATTCCCAAAAGCCAAGCTCTTGCGCTCGCTGTTCAGGCGGAATTAGATCTTGTGCAGGTTGGGGTTAAAGATTCGATTCCTGTAACAAAAATTATGGATTTTGGTAAATTTGTGTACGCCAAGAAGAAACAATTAAATGATGCAAAAAAACATCAAAAAGTAATGGTTTTAAAAGAAATGAAGTTGCGGCCTCATATTGGAGATCAAGATTTTAAAACCAAAATGAGACAAACTGAGCAGTTTTTTCTTGATGGTAAGCGCGTAAAATTTACGATTCAATTTAAGGGGCGTGAAATTGGGATGATGGACACGATTGGTCCCATGATCTTTAAAAAAATTAACGATGAATTACTGGTAGAGCGAAAAATTGGAACTCTTGTAGAAGAAAAAGAACAACGTGGTAGTTCTTATTGGTCGAAAACATATTTTTTAAAAACAGGTAAATAGAATTAAGGGAAAACTAATATGCCTAAAATGAAATCGCACACATCATCGACAAAAAGATTTAAAAGACTTGGTAATGGTAAAATTAAGAGAACAAAAGCGTATAAAAGGCACCATGCTTGGGCAAAATCAGCGAAACAAATACGTAATTTGAGATCTGGTGTAGTTTTGACTGGAGCTAATGAAAAGAACATTTCAATATTGCTCCCTTAATTAATCCTGAACCCCTCCAAGGCATAACGCTATGCCGAGGCAGAAAAAGTTCCCAATCTTCGAGTGAAGCTTCGGTGAACAGGCAGGATGACAGTGCTCAGGACTGAGTTCCTGGATGTACGTAAATAAAACCGATTTAAATAATGAGGTACTATCATGAGTAGAGTTAAACGCGGAATGGCAACTAAAAAGAGACATAAGCGTCTTTTAAAAAAAACTAAGGGATATTGGGGACAACGTAGTAATGTATTTAGACGTGCAACAGAAACTATGTTGCGCGCACTTGCGTTTGCTTTTGTTGGCAGAAAAAATAAAAAACGAGAGTATCGTAAACTTTTTGTACAGCGTATTAATGCTGCATGCCGGCAACATGATCTTTCATATTCAACATTTATTGGGTCATTAAATAAGCTAAGCGTTAAAATTAATAGAAAAATGCTTAGTCAGCTTTCTATTTTTGAACCAGAAGCCTTTACCAAGCTTGTAGAACTCGCTAAAAAGTAAAAACTGTTGAACTTTTTACCGACTACTCGTTACTCTTTTTTATAACAGAGTATAAAAAACGGTAGCTTTTTGCGAGAAAAAGGGAAAAGGATGAAACAGTTAGAAGAATTAGAACAAAAAATTCTTAGAATTATTCAGAAAAACAACGAGTTAGCAAAAACAGTAGAAGAAGTTTCCAGAGAAAATAGTATATTGCGTGAAGAAAAAATGCATCTTGAAACGTCTTTATTAAAAGAGACAAGTTCATTACAATCACTCGCAAAGTCTCTTGAAGATGAAAAAACAGCTATGAAGAATTCTATACGCAAGTTACTGACAAGTATTGAAACTTTGGAAAATGCTCAATAAAGCACGTATTGAATCCTGTCCCGGATTGAGTCCGGGGAGACAAGGCTCAACGCCTAGGACGACAAGAAAGTTTTTTTAGTTAATAAAGTTGTTGGGAATATGCAAAAGAATTTAAAAATATCGTTATTTGGTAAGAGTTTTACTATAGCGACAACTGAGGACGAAAATATCGTTGTTCAGGCTGTTGATATAGTAAATGAATTGATAAATAATAAGACTCAAAAGGGAATTCTACATGATGACAAAATGGCTGTCGTCGTAGCACTAGAACTTGCGGTTGATTTGGCTAAACAAAGAACCCTTTTACAGTCTTACGAAGATAAATCTTTGCATTTAAATTCTTTGCTTACCAAAGACGAGTCCTAAACGTCTTATTTTTTTGTTTTTTCTTCTTTCTCTTCCTATATTCTCATATTCTCGCAACAATAAGTTTTTTTAATTAGCGGGTGTTTTTTAATGCCCGCCATAAAGAGTATATAAATATAGGTACTTTAAAGAGAAAGATGTACACATGGATGGTACACTAGGATTAGTAACATTTCTTTTAGGCGGTATTCTGGGCGCTGCCGGTGTTTGGGTTTATTTAATTTTAAATAAACGCCAACTTGCACGAACAAAATATGCTGTTCAAAGTTTGTTGCAGAAAGCTCGAGAAGATGAAGAGCGGATGCGACAAGATGCTCAAATCGAACTAAAAAACGAACTTTATAAAAAACGCAGTGAATTTGATCTGGATATGAAAAAAGACCGGATTGAATTGCAGCGTCTTCAAAATAAATGTCAAAAAAAAGAAGATACGTTAGATCATCGTGAAGTCTTGCTTGATGAATTGAGAAAAGAGTTACAACAAAAAGAACGTGATATTTCACGTAGATTAGACATTCTCAATTCTAATGAAACAAAAATAAAGAAACTTTATGATGAGCTTGTTTTAAAGCTTGAACGCTTAAGTAACATTAAACAAGACGAAGCAAAACGTATTCTTTTTGAGTCTTTGCAAAAAGAAGTTAAACTTGCAAATCAAAAATGGATTGCGAAAATTGAAAGCGAAGCTCATGAAACAGCCAAACAGCGCGTCGTTGATATTTTAACGAGTGCTATGCAACGGTTCTTGCCTGAACAAGTAACGCTTCATTCTTCTTCTGTCATTCAGCTTCCAAATGAAGAAATGAAGGGACGTATTATTGGTAAAGAAGGGCGTAATATTAAAGCGCTTGAAATGGCAACAGGTATGGAGTTTGTGATTGGCGATACTCCTGAAATTATTACAATTTCAGGCTTTAACCCAATTCGACGTGAAGTAGCTAAACGAGCCTTAACCAAACTGATGCAAGATGGTCGCATAAATCCAACTCGTATAGAAGAAACGGTTGCGACATGTGAAGCTGAACTTGAAGCAACAATCATGGAAACAGGTCAAAAAGCTGTTCTAGAATTTGGCTTTTCAGGCGTGCATCCAGAGTTGGTCAAATTACTCGGTAAACTTTATTTCAGAACAAGTTATACGCAAAATCAACTTGTACACAGTATAGAAGTAGCACATTTTTGTCGTATGCTTGCATCTGAGTTAGGTCTTAATCCGCAAATCGCGGCACGCGCTGGTCTATTGCATGATATCGGTAAAGCTGTTTCAGCAGAGGTTGAAGGACCACACGCTGTTATTGGTGGCGATTTGGCGAAAGAATACGGCGAAGATAAGATAATCGTTAATGCAATAGCGAGTCACCATGAAGATGTGCCATCGAATACTATTTATGGTTTTATTGTTCATTTGGCTGATGCTATTTCAGCCTCTCGTCCAGGGGCTCGTAAAGAAACATTATCAACCTATATTAAACGTTTAGAACAGCTTGAAGAACTCGCCAATAGTTTTGATGGTGTTAAAAAAGCATATGCGTTACAAGCAGGCCGAGAGATACGTGTTATTGTTCAAGAAGATACGCTTGATGATGAAAAAGCAGAGATGCTGGCACACGATTTGGCTAAGAGAATAGAAGAAGAACTTTCTTTCCCAGGTGAAGTGAAAGTAAATGTTATACGTGAAAAACGCTTTATTCAGTCAGCTCGATAAGTAGATAGATAACATGATAGCTAAAAAAACAATAAGGCTTGGATCCCAGATTCCAGCCTTCGCCAAGGCTTCGGTGGACAGGCAAGTCTGGGTTGGGAAGACTAGATGATAGAAAAGAAAACACTACGTTTTATGTTTATAGGCGACCTCGTGGGGCAACCCGGGGTCGCCCTCTTTAAAAAGTGGGCTCCTCAGTTAAAAGCAAAATTTAAAATAGATGCCATTATTGTTAATGGTGAGAATTCATCGCCTAAAGGTAATGGTATTGGACTTCAAGAAATTAAAGAGCTTAAAGAGTCGGGTGCTACGGTAATTACCACTGGTAATCATGCGTTTGACGAAAAAAATGTTTATGGAGCATTTGATGAGCGTGATGATTTTATTCGTCCCGCCAATTTTCCGGCTGGGTGTTATGGAAAAGGACATGCTCTTTTAACGGTCGAAAACCACACGGTTGCCGTTGTTAATTTGCATGGCCGGGTCTTTTCTAAAGATCTTCTTGATTGCCCGTTCAAAGCAATAGACTCTCTTCTTTCGTTTTTGCGCCATAAAACACCAATAGTATTCGTCGATTTTCATGCGGAAGCAACCTCTGAGAAGAAAGCAATGGGACTTTTTCTTGATGGTCGAGTATCGGGCGTCTATGGGACTCACACTCATGTACAAACTGCTGACGAAGTTATTTTACCTGCAGGAACGAGTTATATTACAGATCTTGGATCAAGTGGGGCTCAATTTTCAGTTATTGGTTTTCAGTTTGATGGCGTTATAAAACGCATGATGATTCACCATAAATTTGGTAAATTTATGGTTGAAAAATATGGCCCCATGGTGTTTTCTGGCATATGGGTAGAAGTTGACGTTCAGACGGGAAAAGCGCTTAAAATAGAACGCATTTCTGTTACTGATACTGAAATTTGTCAGACGTTCACTACTGACGATAAGAACGCCAAAAAATAGGTAGAGGCGCTTTGGACTTGGATCCTGAAACAAGTTCAGGATGATAAATTATAATTTCAGGACGATAAAAAACAAAAATAAAAATGTTATTCGGCTTTTTTCTTAAACGATTTTACGCCACATTTGGCGCACTTTTCTTTCTTTTGACGTTTCTTCTGGCGTCGAGTAATTTCTTTGTTCGTTTTTCAACCGTTCCATCGCTTGATAGTGTATTAGTTGTTTTTTGGACTATGCTCCCTCTTATGGCCCTTTTTGCTATGCCAATCGCTATTTGTCTGGCTATTCAGATACCATTGGGTTCTTTATTTATACATAACGAAACACTCTTGTTTTATCTTTTATCGTCTATTCGAACGACGCTCTATAAAGCTGTGTTGTTTTTTACGCTTACAATACTTTTCTTATATGTTCCATTAATTTTTGAATGGAGCCCACAAAGTTATTCTATAGGCAAAAAACAGCTCATACAGCTGGCTAAAAAACAGTTTTCAACGCTTGCTCCAAAAATGTTTCACACTCCATATCCTGATTGTACGGTTTTTTTTAAAAATAAGACTCAGGCGGCTTCAGAGACAACCCTTTTTGATTCGTTATTATTGGCATTCAAAAATAAAACCAATGGGGCATATATATTTACCGCAAATCAAGCGTGCCTGCATAAAGATATGCTTTATCTTAAAAATGGGACTATTTATTCACAAGAAAACAAAGATCATTATCGAGCAACATTTGAAAATGCTGAAATAAATATTGGCAAATTGCTTGAGGATCACACAGATCGTTCGCACCATAAAAAACTTAAATTTTTACGCTGGAAAGATCTTTTGGAAGAACAGGCTTTTGATACGCATGTTTTTTTAGAGTTTCATCGACGTTTTGCCCAAATTATTTGGCTTTTGTTTCTTCCGTTTCTTGCTCTTTTTTGTATGTTTATTTTTGCCCGTGAAGGTAAAAATAATTTTATTTTATCGTTTGTTTCTAGTGGGTTATTTTTTTTACTTATGTACTTATGTACTTCTGTAGGCCAAATTTTTAACGATAATACATTTATAGCGCTTTCAATTTTTTATGTGCCTCCAGTATTATTATTTATGATCTGTTCTTATTTTTATTCAAAAAAACTATAATATTTTGCTGGGCATTAAAATACCAGGCTTTGAAAAAATCAGGTGAGAAACGCCTGATGAGTTGGGGAAAAATTTTAAATAGGAGAGAGAACATGTTTTTAATCGTTTTCTTGTGGGCAACGCTTGCCGCGACGTTTATTTTTGCAAAAAAAGCACTTATATACTCAAGTCCTGCGTTTTTAATTGGCATTCGTATGATTGTTGCAGGAGGTTTTTTGCTGGCCTATCAGTGGTTCAAGCACAATAAAAAAGCATTTATAATACAAAAAAAAGATTATCTTACGTTTTTCTTAGTTTCTTTATTTCACATATATTTAGCATTTATGTTTGAATTTTGGGCGTTACAATATGTTTCTGCGCTTAAAACGACGATAATATTTTCAGCAACCCCATTCGTTTCGGCTCTTTTAGCTTATTTTCTACTTAAAGAACGGCTTAGTAAAATAAAGCTCATTGGTATTTGCGTGGGTCTTTTTGGCCTTGTTCCAACGCTGCTAGCTCAGGCAAGTGGGGTAGAGGCTCATTTAGAATTATTCAGAATATCTTTGCCAGAAATCGTTTTGCTTCTTGCTGTTATTTCAGGCGCCTATGCTTGGTTTATTGTGATTAAGCTCATGAATCGGGGCTATAATTTAGGTTTTATTAATGGTGTTGCTATGCTTGTTGGGGGTCTTTTGTGCATGATTACGGCTATATTAACACGCGACTTGTCCCATCCTGTCTCTCAAATTCTGCCGTTTATGGGCTGGCTTACTCTTCTGATAATTAGTGCTAATTTTATCTTTTATAACCTGTATGCCTGGATGCTTAAAAAATACTCGGTAACGTTTCTTTCTTTTTCAGGTTTTCTCTGTCCATGCTTTGCCACGTTATACGACTGGCTCTTTATGGGTGGGAGTGTAACGTGGCATTATTTTGCATCGCTTGTATTAATAATCTTGGGTTTATATATCTTTTATCGTGAAGAGCTCAAGAACTTGCGTGTAAAAAACTTATTAGATTGAGTTTAAGCTTTATGCGTTCGAAAACAAAGTCCCACGAGATATACGAAAGTATACTTCGTGGGACTTTAATATTTATAGGTTATTTTCTGAAATTTCTTCAACTGCTGTTTCTTCAACTGCTGTTTGAAGTTCTTTTTGCACGAAGTCTGGCAGGTTCTTAAAAATATTTAGCCAATCTCTATGCAACTGTATTTTCTGGTTTCGGCTTTTCAGGTTAGAGAATTTGGCAATAAGGCCAAAGATCTTCTGAAAATTCTTCACCTGTTGTTTCTTCAACTGCTGTTTCTTCAACTACTGTTTGAAGTTCTTTTTGCACGAAGTCTGGCAGGTTCTTAAAAATATTTAGCCAATCTCTATGCAACTGTATTTTCTGGTTTCGGCTTTTCTGGTTAAACAATTTGGCAACAAGTACGGTTTTCACTAGTGTCTCGGCATAATTATTACTTTTTATTTCTACGTTGCCATTAGAGTGGTGAACGATTATGTTGCCATTAGTTGGGTGAAAAAATATTCTGCGAACATTTGTAGCAAGTTGTTGAGGGTTTTGGCCATTTTGGTCATATATTATTGCCTCACAATAATTATTGTTCACAACGATTATATTGCCGTTAGTTGGGTGAAAAAATATTCCGAGAACATTTGTAGCAAATTGGTTAGGGTTTTTGCCGTTTTGGTCATAGATTATTGCCTTAAAATTATTGTTCAGAACAATAATTTTGCCGTTAGTTGGGTGAAAAAATATTCCGAGATCATTTATGTTGCCGCTCTTTGGGTGAAAAAATATGTTGTAAACATTTGTAGCAAATTGGTTAGGGTTTTTGCCGTTTTGGTCATATATTGTTGCCAAATCATCCCCGTGCACAACGATTATATTGCCGTTAGTTGGGTGAAAAAATATTCCGAAACCATTTGGATTAAGCAAGCGAACATTTGTAGCAAATTGGTTAGGGTTTTTGCCGTTTTGGTCATAGATTATTGCCTTAAAATTATTGTTCAGAACAATAATTTTGCCGTTAGTTGGGTGAAAAATTATTCCGAGACCATTTATATTGTCGTTAGTTGGGTGAAAAAATTTTACGAGACCATTTATATTGTCGTTAGTTGGGTAAAAAAATATTCTGCGAAGAACATTTGTAGCAAATTGGTTAGGGTTTTTGCTTTTTGGGTCATATATTATTGCCTCACAATTATTGTTCACAACGATTATATTGTCGTTTTTTGGGTGAGAAAATATGTTTTTAATATTTGCAAATACTTTAGGGTTTTGGCCATTTTGGTCATAGATTATTGCCTCACTATTAGTGTTCACAACGATTATATTGTCGTTTTTTAGGTGAAAAAGTATGTCTCTAACATTTATAGCAAATGTTTGAGGGTTTTTGCCGTTTTGGTTATATATTGTTGCCGAATCATTCCTGTGCACAACGATTATGTTGCCGCTCTTTGGGTGAAAAAAGATTGGATCAAGGAAGCTAACATTTGTAGCAAATGTTTGAGGGTTTTGGCCATTTTGGTCATAGATTATTGCCTCACTATTAGTGTTCACAACGATTATATTGTCGTTTTTTAGGTGAAAAAGTATGTCTCTAACATTTGTAGCAAGTTGTTGAGGGTTTTTGCCATTTTGGTCATATATTATTGCCGAATCATTCCTGTGCACAACGATTATGTTGCCGTTCTTTGGGTGAAAAGCTATGGTGCTAGCTTCCTGTAAGGTTTGTAACAAAAAATATGGTATTTGATTATTGAGTTTATGTTTAAGGTATTGTGCGCAGGTTTCGTTGTTTTCAAAATATTGCAGCCTTTGTGCTACTGAAAAAGTATTACGAAATTGGTCTCTCAATATAAGAGCTTTGTCTTTGTTGCTTTCGTTATAAATGGCTTCAAGATTATCTTCTATTTTTATTTTATCATGGTCTGTTAATGGCGTTAGTGGTTTGGTAAAATCAATGGTGTTTATATCGGAAATAACATCAGACGTTGCAATGCTGAGTAGGTTTTTGAAATAAATGTGGTTGAGAGGTGCATAGGTTATTTTTGTGTAAGCGTTGTTGTATTCGTTATCTATAGTCGCTTTAAAGCTTTTTTTGTTTACAAGCCGTAAGTCTTCGAGCTCGTGTCTATTAAAGTGATCTGAAAAAATGGTACTAAATACGTCGTGAGAAATTTTTTCAAAAACGTTTTCTGTTTGCTGTTCTTTTACTTTGTTTTTTTCTTTTTCCATGGCAAAAATGTTATGGGTGATTCCTAGGCCAAGAACAAGTGCGGTACTGAGTGCAAATATTCTTAGATTCTTTTTCATAAATCTTCTCCATTTTAGGACAATTAATAATTATCAGGACTCCATTTTTTAGAACATAAAAACAATGCAATTAATTGCACATAGAAACAAGATTAGCGTATTTAAGGCAATTGGTCAAGCGAGAAAAGCTTGCCAGGGTCAATAAAAGTGTGTTTTTTGGCGTTTTTATATGTTTTTATCGTAGATTCAGACATTCAATTTTATGCCTAGTGTTAAAATACTAGGCTCGTAAAAGAGTTTCAGGCGTAAACGCCTGATGATCTGGAAATAATGCATGGCTCTGGTGCTCAGGCGTAATCGCCTGATATTTGTTATCAGCCTATGGTTTTAACCATAGGCAATTTAGATACAGTGCGTCAAGAAGGGCTTGAAAAAGCCCGTATGTTTTTGGATTCCTGTTTTTTTGTTAATGCTGGATGCTTGATGTAATTATCCTCGCAACCTCTTGTATCGCCATTTCGAGAGCATCATTAACGATTGTATAGTTAAAAATGTGTGAATTTTGAGCGAATGCTATTTCACGTTCGGCTATTTTTAAACGATTTTCGATGTTTTCAGGGGTTTCTGAATTGCGTTTTAAAATACGTTCTTTGAGAGCCTGTATGCTTGGCGGGGCGATCCAGATCAGTACGGGATTTTTTATTTTTTTAAGTAAGCTCTGTGCGCCTTCTTGCTCTATCACAAATATAAACGACTGGCCTGTTCTAAGTTCTTCTAAGATGTGGGCAGGTGAGCCGTACAGGTTGTTATTAAATTCAGTTGTTTCAAGAAAGAAGTTGTCTTGTTTCTTTTGTTCAAATTCCTGACGTGAGACAAAAAAGTAATCTTGCCCGTTTATTTCCCCAGGTCTTGGCTGCCTGGAAGTATAGGTTATGACAACGTTGAGCTTATATTGAGAGCCAAGGCGTCTGATAATCTCTCTAATTATTGTTGTTTTGCCGCAACCAGATGGAGAGGAAACTATAAAAATCTTGCCGCGTTTACTTTTTTCTGGTGACACAGTGGCCCCTTTCAGGATGACAATTTATAGGTTCTCTTTTATACTATCGTCTATCATAGGATATATGGATTGGATCCCAGATCAAGTCTGGGATGACAATACTCAGTCCAGAATAGCAAAAAGAAAGTTTACAAGTTCGTTAATAATTTTATTACTTAAGGGAATCGATGAAAAAACTTGCCGATATTAATCAAAATTTTGCCGACTGGTACCAAGACGTTGTAATAGAATCAGAACTCATCGATGTCTCGCCCACAAAAGGCACGTTTGTTATTCGTCCGTATGGATATGCTCTATGGGAAGAAATACAAACTGTTTTGAATGCACAAATTAAGGCAACAGGATCACAAAACGCTTATTTCCCATTATTAATCCCAGAAGCGTTCTTAAAAAAAGAAGCTAAACACATAGAAGGTTTTGCCCCAGAAGTAGCAGTGGTAACCCATGCTGGCGGTAAAAAGCTTGAAGAGCCATACGTTATCCGTCCAACATCTGAGACCATGATATATGCTATGTTTGCACGCTGGATAAAGTCGTATCGTGATTTGCCACTTAAAATAAATCAGTGGGCCAACGTTGTCCGTTGGGAAATGCGTACAAGGCCGTTTTTGCGCACGAGCGAGTTTTTGTGGCAAGAAGGACATACGGCTCACAGAACCTATCAAGAAGCGCTTGATATGGCTCAAGCTATGCTTGCAATATATAAAAACTTTGCCCAAGATTATTTAGCTATCCCAGTTATAACTGGTGAAAAATCTGAAAGTGAACGTTTTGCGGGCGCAACTCATACGTATACAGTCGAAGGGCTTATGCAAGATGGTAAAGCGTTGCAAATGTGCACGACGCATATTTTAGCCCAAAGTTTCCCAGAATCGTTTGGGGTACAATTTCAAGATGAAGACGGCACACTCAAAGCTCCATTTTGTACTAGCTGGGGCGCAACAACACGCTTAATCGGCGCATTAATCATGGTTCATGGGGATGCTAACGGGCTTATTATGCCCCCACGAATTGCGCCAATACAGGTTATTATTGTTCCAATCTATAAAACAGAAGACCAAAAAGAAATTACACTCAAAAAAGCTGAAGAAATAAAAGCACAATTATGTGCACAAAATATTAGAGCAGAAATTGATACAGACGAACAAATGACTCCTGGTGCTAAATTCTTTCACTGGGAACTCAAAGGCGTCCCGGTACGTTTAGAAATCGGTCCTAAAGATATTGAGAAAAATTCAGTAGTACTGGTTAATAGAGCTCAGCAAGATAAAGCGCTTAAAAAACAATTTGTCTCCTGTGATAATCTGACTGAATCAGTTAAAGCTCTTTTAGATACTATACATACAATGCTCTTTGAACAGGCTAAAGCTAAGCGTGATGCTCAGTGGCACCAGGCTGAAACGCTTACGGATTTCGCCCAAAAGCTTGAAGACGCTAATGGGATGTATCAAATTGGCTGGTGCGGTGATGCTGCGTGTGAAGAAAAATTGAAAGAGAGCAAAGGCACAATACGCTGTGTTTTAGATCAACAAATACATAAAAAATGTTTTTGTTGCGATAAGCAAAGTTGCCACGATATTTTGGTAGCTAAAGCGTATTAGGAGTAAAATAACGTGTCGATAAGCCAAAAAATAGATTATGTAGCCCAATTTCATGCGCACCTTTTGGCTGAAAAACGAGCGTCTAAAAATACTTTTATGGCTTATAAGAGTGATATCGATCAACTTATGGCTTTCCTGCAGAAAAAAAACCTGAGTATTGATGAATGTAAAAAACAGCATTTATTATTGTTTATTAAGAAGTTATATGAAGAAAAATTAAAATCAAAAACGGTTTCACGAAAAATATCGTCGATTAAGTTATTTTTCGAGTATTTGCAGTCGTACTTTGCGTTGCCTAATTGTGCTCAGGGGATTATCTTTCCAAAGTGTGAAAAGAACTTACCATCATTTTTATCTGAACAGGAGATTGAGCGGCTTTTACTAGCCGCCAATCGAGACACGAGTCTCAAGGGTTTTCGTAATAAGGTTATGTTATATGTCCTGTACGCAACCGGCATGCGCGTGACCGAGCTGGTCTCTATGACGACTGATCAGATATGTTTCGATGACAGTTTTATTAAACTCAGTGGCAAAGGCAACAAAGAACGGATTGTCCCGTTACCTAAAAATATTCTTGATTTATTACGCACATATCTTGATGTTGTTTATCTCCAGCTTGTGCCTAAAGATTTACACGATATTGCCAAGCGAAAAAATTATCTATTTTTCGCTTGTTACAGCAATGATATTAAGGCCCTTTCTCGCCAATCTTTTTGGATGATTTTAAAGAAAATCTTAATCTGTGCTGCCATTTTCAAAAATATATCCCCACATAGCTTGCGCCATTCGCTGGCGACCCATTTACTAAAAAATGGGGCAGATATCAGGTCTTTGCAAATGCTTTTGGGGCACGAAAGCTTATCGACCGTACAAATCTATACGCATCTAGAAAATAGTGAATTACGTAAGATTTATGATGACAAACACCCGCGGGCGTAAATAACAAAGCCCCGACATAGTCCTCCGTTGCTTTATGCGTAGGGGGGAAGAGTCGGGGCTTTATTTTGGATTATAACTTATCCTTCACTTGTTTCATATTTGTGGCAAGCGCTGCAAGTTTATCTTTTAGATGGGCAAGGGCTGCCGAGAATTTGTTTATTTGTTTTTGCATAGGCGTTTCTTCAGGTTCTTCTATGTTGTCTTTAAATAATTTTAATCGTTCTTTTATTTTTTCATCATCAATTTTTGTTTCTTTTAAAATATTGTAGGCGTTTTTTGTTGCAGTTTTATAATCATCGCCTTTATCAAATAAATTATTACATAAAAAGAGTAAGTATCGTTGGTCGCTTTTTTCTTTGGGCAGCACGGTAACGTTGGTTACTGTGCTTAACATTTCTTTCTTAGCTGTATCATTTGCGAGTAATGCGCTTTTTATATTAAGAATTTGCGTCTTCTTTTCAGTCGGCAGGTTTAATTTTTGCTCAAAATAATATTTTATTACGTTAATTGCTGGAAGGATACAATCTCCATTATTGGCGGTAACAAAATTTAGCAGATTTGTTAAATCTGTTTCAGTTAATTTACTTATATTTTGGTTATTAGATATTTTTTCTAACAAGATTTTTTTTACTAACGCTTCCCACGCCTTGTTACTATCGCTTTCTTTTATATCGGTTGTACTCTTATTATCTTTCCAAAATGTATAATCAGCATATGCAAATTGGACAATGAAATATTTGGCTGTAAGCAGATCTTTACCATCTGTGTTTTTTAAAGTTGAAATAATAGGTGTAATTTGATCAGGTTCGATTTTTTTTTTGCGTGTTACGTTTATCACCACAGTACAATTAGCTGTATTTTTTAGCCTGGTGAAGTTTTCTTCATTTTTTATTGCGATCGAATTATAGGTAAGATAAAATAAGAAATCAGCTTTCTTCTCTGTCGTAAACTGTTTTTCGTTAGCAAAATCGAGGGTCAAGCCTAAATCAGATTCTTTTTTTTTAAGATATTTTGCAAACTCTTCTTGTACTTGATCTTCCGTAGTATTTGCAATCTCATTGTCATAACCTATAATAGCCGTAGGTTTTGCTGGCGCAAGCATTGCCTGACAGGTAGTAAAGATCCCCCCCCCATAAAAAACAAAACAATTACAAGAAGAAGCTTTGAGCTCCAAGCACCATTCTTCATCATACTCTCTCCAGAAAAAACAAGGCCAAACTGATAGGGCACAAAAGACTAGGATACGAAAATTGTACACTTACTACTTGTTTGAATTTAAACAAAAGCTGGTGGTTAATTCAAGATTAAAGAAATAAAGACCGTTCAAAATTTATATAAATTTAAAGCAAATTTTATACAATTTTTTTAAGAATTAATCTTTAAAAAATTATATTTTATATACCATCTGAAAACAGCTTGCAAAGTACCCCTATTTATGGTAAAAATTTGAATCCTAAAAAATGACTATTAATATGTGTATATAAAATAAAACAGAAAAAACAGGCTTAGTTCCTGAAATACTACTTCGTCCCCACGTGGCTACGAAGTGCAAGTGAGTTCAGGATGACAAAAGACGAGATTGCAGTAAATGATTTTAACAGCAAATGAGATCGCAAAAAACGTATCTACCGGACAGATTGTGTTAAGTCCATTCGATAAGAACAATCTTGGTACAATTTCATACAAATTCAGAATTAATAATAAAATAAGTCCTATTTATGGGCCGCTTGATTCCAAGCAATCATCAGATTTATGTTTTGAAGATATGCCAGAAACAGGATATGTGCTTGAACCTGGCGTTTTATATTTAGCTCAAACATATGAAGTGATGGGGGCGCATGATTATGCGCAACAAATTTTTGCATTGCGTGATGTTGGAAGTACCGGAATATTTATTCATATTTCGGCTGATCTTGGCCACTCGGGGGCAATAACGCAGTGGACGCTTGAAATAACAACAGATCATAGAATTAAGTTATATCCGTATCAACTTATTGGTCAGATGGTTTTTTGGAAACTTACGGGGAATACAATTACTTATAATGGTGATTATCAGAATATGCCGCATAGTTTGCCTGGCAAACAGTGGAAAGAATTTAGGAAGTAAAGAGAAAAAATAAGGCTTAGATCCCATATCGCGCCTGGGATGATAATAGGAAAAAAATGATTTTAACGGGCAACCAAATAGATCTCGAAGTAAAGAACGGAAATATTCTGATTAGTCCGTACGACCCTGATTTATTAAATCCAAATTCGTATAATTTTAGACTTGGTGATCGTCTTGTTATGTATGATGTTCAGGATGTAATAGATACGCAATTTAAAGCGCCTATAAAAGAAATTTTACTCTCTCCCGATGGCTTTGTTCTTGAACCGGGCAAATTTTACCTGGGACATACACTTGAAGAGATGGGCAGTAGTTGCCATGTGCCTTTGATTGGTGGGCGGTCTTCCACTGGACGGTTAGGGTTATTTGTTCATATTACAGCGCCACTTGGTGATATTGGGTATAGGGGTCAATGGACATTACAGTTTAGAGCGACGGTGCCTGTAAAAGTATATCCGGGGCAAAAAATTGGCCAGATAGTTTTTATTAAATCTTACGGTGAGATTGACCAATATATTGGAAAATATCAGGGTGGAGTTGGTCCTCAGGCGTATAATCCTAAGGGTTTATTTGGGAATAAACTTCCGGGTAGTTTAGTAAAAGAATAGATTAAGACGAGGGGTTATGATTAAGGGTATTATTGTAGAAGGTTGTGATTGCTCAGGCAAAACAACGTTAATAAAAACACTTAAAGCAAAATTAAGTTGGTTCGGCTGGGATTTAGCTTCTCTGGGGCATCAAGATGTGAATCAATTTGATAGATATATGGGACAGTATATTTTTGCAGATAAAATAGTTTTTGATAGAGCACATTTTAGTGAATGTGTGTATTCAGATGTTTGGCGCGGTGGGTGTAGCTTTCAGGATTGGGAATTACAAAGTCTTAATAAATATGTATATGAGCATTTTATTGTAATTTTAACGCATGTTTCTCCTGAAGTTTTAAAAAAAAGATATCAAGAGCGGAGTTTTGAACAAATAATTGCATATGATGAACTAGAGCTTGTTCAAAACAAATTTCATCGCTTGCTGGACCATCCTAATGTTATAAAATATAATGCAAGCACTCCTGAAGCACTGGATGCAGTTATTGATAATATTTTAAAAAGATTAGAAGAAGCCCAATTAACAAAAAATATCGTTAAATAGAGCATAAGACATGAGCGAAGACATATTTTCTATACCAAAAAAATTAGTACCATTTATTTGGTATTTTCTTAAACGGCATACGTTTAAGATAGCCTGTTTACTTTTAGTATCAGTTGTTTTGGCTTTTGACTTGTCAGTCAGGCCATACATGATGAAATTAATAATAGATGGCGTTGCAAAATATGAACCAAATATGGGCAGCTTAGTGATTGCATTATTATTTCCCATTCTTGGTTATTTGGCTTCTATGGCAGTGTTGATTTTGGCATTTAGATTTTATGATGCTGTACGGTTGTTTATGTTGCCTCAAATACAAGCTGATATAACCAGTAGCATGCTTGCATATGTCGAATTTCAGTCGCACTCTTTTTTCCAAGATAATATGAGCGGGTCGATTGCTTCTCAAATTAAAGAAATGTCTCAAAGTGTTAAAGAAATAATAAAAATAACAATTAATAAGTTTTTTGCTCATTTTTTGTCATTATTGATAGCCTCGGTAACGTTGTTTACCGTTCATCCATTATTAGCGTTAATTTTAATATCTTGGACTGTATTTTTCTTGGTAATTTCTGTTATGTTATCAAAAAAATCTGGCGCGTTGGCTGAAGTCCTTTCTGGCACACAAAATCAGGTTACCGGAAAAATTGTTGATAGCTTATCTAATGTTATGACGGTAAGACTCTTTACTCAACACCAAAGAGAAATGGCTGATGTCCGGCGTGCTCTTGATGAACAAGTTAAGGCGGGTAAAAAATTAGAATGGTGTATGTTAAAAATACGTACCATCCAGTCTCTCTCCGTTTTTGGTATGGTTGCGCTATTATTAGTTGTTTTGCTCTATGCGCGGCAAAATAGTGCCATAACAATTGGAGATTTTGCATTAACCATATCGTTAGCGCTTTCTATCTCTGAAATAATTTCGAATATCTCAGAAGATTTTGTGACGTTTTCAGAATCTGTTGGCAGATGTAAGCAAGCGCTTAAGCTAATAAATATAGAGCATAAAATAATTGATTTACCACGTGCTCATGTTTTAAAAAATGTGCGAGGCGAAATTATCTTTGATTCTGTAAATTTCGCTTTTTATGGGCAACAAAATATTTTCTCAAATCTTTCTGTTAAAATTGAGCAAAATCAAAAAGTAGGCATAGTTGGCTTTTCTGGCGCAGGTAAAAGTACATTTGTTAACTTAATTACACGGATTTTTGATGTGCAAACGGGGAGTATTTTGGTTGATGGTTATAATGTTAAAAATGTGACTCAGCAATCGCTGCGTCAAAATATAAGTTTTATACCTCAAGAAACTATATTGTTTCACCGTTCGTTTAAAGAAAATATAGCCTATGGGTTAGATTCTGCCGCTGAAAGTGAGATTATTTGGGCGGCTAAAAAGACCTATGCACATGATTTTATTCTTTCAACAGAATATGGCTATGACACAGTAGTTGGTGAGCGGGGGATTAAAATTTCAGGCGGTCAACGGCAACGCATCGCAATCGCCCGTGCTTTTTTAAAAAACGCCCCTATCTTAATTATGGACGAAGCGACGTCGGCGCTTGATTCTCAAACAGAAAAATGTATTCAAGATAGTTTTGCAACACTCATGCAGAATAAAACAGTTATTGTCATAGCGCATCGTTTATCAACACTTATGTCTATGGATAGAATTTTGGTGTTTGACCAGGGACAAATTGTTGAAGACGGGACGCATAATGAATTAATAAAAAATTCGAGTGTTTATACAAAATTATGGAACACTCAGGTTGGCGGTTTTATTTAATATAAATTTTTATTTAAAAGCTTCCTGTAGTATACTTTGTATGCTCAAAAGTAGAAGTTTACCAATTATTAACAATAACCAATTACATATGATGGGAAGGTCACATGGAAGGCAAATTTGTCGTTGAACAAAAAGAGCTACTGGCGCTTCTGGCATCAATGCAGCCTATTTGCAATAAACGCACATCTCTTGATATCACAGAATCAATTATGTTTGAAGTTGCACCACGAGAATTAACACTTAAAGCAACAGATCTAGAAATTAGCCTTCAAGCCCATATGGCAATAGAAAGCAATTTTGAAGAAAATAAAAACTTCTTAATTTCGGGCAAGCGCATTTTCGAATTAGTTAAAGAAATGGACGGTCAAATTGAATTTGATATTCATGAAAATCAATTACATTTAAAAGCTGATGGAATTGATCTTGCACTTAATATCAAAGATCCTGAGGAATTTCCTCCATTCCCAGAAAAAATTGAAAATCTTATGAACTTTGATTCTGCGTTTTTACTTGGCGCACTTAATAAAATTGCGTTTCTTATTCCACAAAATAACGCAAACTCAGCCCTTAATGGCATGCTTATTGAATTTGATTCAACACGAATGTCATTTGTGACAACTGATGGGCATTGTCTGGCCAGACTGACGTCTACAAAATATACGTTAGAAGAAGAAAAAAAATGGTTATTGCCTAAGCGTGCAGCACTTGAACTTAAAAAACTTCTTGAAAGCAACACAGACGATAAAGTTTTCTTAGGAACTTGTGGTAACCAACTTGTATTTTCGGGCAAAAACTTTAATTTGTTTACTCGTTTAGTGTCTGATCCATTTCCACAATATCAGCCTGTTTTAAACAAAGATGGTTTTTTCCCCGCACAACTGGCTAAAGACCAATTAGTAAGAACCCTCAAGCGTACCGGTTGCCTGCTTGCAGGACAATTTGTTGCAACAAATTTTACGTTTGCTCCAAAATCGGTCACGGTAAAATTACAAAACAAAGAAGTTGGAAAACTTGAAGAGTCTATAAATATGCAAGGGTACGAAGGCGATAAAGTAGAAAGTCGTTTTTATTCTCCGTATTTATTAAACGGCTTGCAAGTGTTTCCTAAAGCAGATATTTCTTTTTTTGTGAAAGATAGTACCAGGCCTATTATTTTTGAAGCACAAGAAGAAGAGTACCATCTGACATATTTAGTAATGCCTGTATCTATGGTACAAAACTAAAGGGGTCTGGTGCTCATAAAATCTATTACCCTTAATAATTTTCGTTGTTTTACTAATAAAACATTTGATATTGACGGCAAATTCGTTGTTATTAAGGGTAAAAATGGTACAGGCAAGACAAGTTTATTAGAAGCTATACATTATAGTTGTTACTTGCGTTCATTTAGAAGCCACCTGAGTAAAGACTTAGTAAATCTTGAAAAAGAACATTTTTTTGTTCGTATTAATTTCGATACGCAAGAGCAGGGTGGGGCAGATACTGTTCAAGTTGGCTATACAGCCCAAGAGGGCAAATTGGTTAAACTTAATCAGAAGCCAATACAATCATATAAAGAACTTATCACTAATTACCGTATATATACGCTTACAGCCGAAGATTTATTACTGGTTAGTGGTGTTCCAGATATCCGGCGTGAATTCTTAAATTTCTCGTTAATTTTACAGAATCCTGCTGTTTTGCAGGAACTCAAATTGTATAAACAAATACTTACTCAGCGCAATAGCCTGATTAGTAACAATTATGGGAATGAAAATCGAGTAGCTCAAGAATTGGGCATTTGGACTGAAAAGCTCTGGCAACAAACCCGCGTAATTCAAAAAGCCCGCTGTGATTATTTGGTATATCTAGAAACTCAGGTAAATAGTTTATTACGTACGTATTTTAACTATGCATCACAACAAAACGTACAATTAGAAGATGAATTTAACGTATCTTTTACGTATCAAGCCAAAAATAAATCTGATACACAAAGTTTTGAGCGGTTTTGGGCCGATTATCAACATAAAACAGATCTAGAATTTAAACTTTCAAGAAGTTTGTTTGGGGCTCATATTGATGATTTTGCTATTATTTTTCAAAAAAAGCGTGCACGCGTTTTTGCTTCACGTGGTCAACAAAAGCTTATTACGTTTTTAATCAAAGTAGCTCAGTTACAACAAACTTTGGCTCAAAATAATGCAGGGGTCTTGCTTCTGGACGACTTTTTGACAGCTGATTTTGACCCTGAAAAGATCTCTTTGTGCTTGGCAATATTAGAGCAATTAGACTGCCAGATCTTTATAACTTCCCCGATAAACTCTGATAATTTGCTTAAATCAATAGATATACAAAAAATGTTTCTCATTGAATTGTAATCTAATTCAAAAAACACCGTAAATTACATAAGAAAAACTATAAATTAACTATGTTTTTTTGTTCTAAAAGTTTGACTTTCCATCTAAAACCTATAGTTTATTAGGTCCCAGCGTAAGTTATGGTTCTGCTAGGGGCCAGTTTTGTTGGCTGAGAAGCTTTTTATGCTCTTTGAAACAATTCTCATAGGAATTTCGTTGATTTAATGTATTTTTTAGTGTTTTTTTAAAATGCTTTATAAATAGTGAAAATTTGACTTGATTCTCTGTTAGAATTTGTTATGATGGTCTTAGTTTAATATGGGATGCGACTCCCCGGAAGCTTGAAACAAGACTCCGGAATGTTCGAGAACTGTAATAAATAATAGAGGACCTGGAAGATTATTGAAATAAAGTTAATCAAGTAAGTATTAAAAGACTTCATTACTACTCTCCTTTCTCCTTTTTCGCCATGTGGGACTTCACTCACATGGCGTTTTTTTTGTGCGCCCAGCGGGCGCACCGTTTGCGCCTTCTGTGAACCATTCTTATAAATCTATTTAAGAAAGAGCTTCTCTCCGAGCTTTTTGTTCGCTAGAAAGCTTCAAATATTAAAATCATTGACGATTAAACTTATTGCTACGTAGGATATTAAAAAATAGTTATTTATTGGAGCTCTCTTTAGGGCTGTTCGGGCGTTTTAATATTTTAAATGTATTAAAGAGACTTATCGGAGAGAAAGAGTAGAAGGCTCATAAGGGGAGGGGATATGGTGATGATCAAATGCTTTCGTATTGTTTTATTGTTATTTATCGCAATGATTTTCAGTGTATATTTATTGGGCATGAGGCATACAAAATTAGGTATGAGCAAAGAGACTATTGTAGCGCTTGAATGTTTCAAACAGTGTCTTGAGAAAGAAAGAGCTTCTGTTTGGCACCAAATGAAAAAACAATTTGAATCGGATAAAAAAATTAATTTTATAAGATTACTTGATTCTGACTATTTTGATTGTAATGATGAATGTGAAGATAGGCAGGATGGAGAGCAGGTTTTGGATTTTTTCAGATCGATTGATTTCTTGGGATTTATACCCAAAAAAGAGCTTAAACGTGTTAAAGAAGATTTGTTAGAAGAATTTATGAAACATGATAAATCATGTATTAATGATTTATACAGTGAAAAAAAACAAGAAAATTTCGATTTTGATATAATTCTAAAAGAAGTTGCCGCATATGGAAATAAAGAAACTCGAAGGATATTGTGTTCTTATTTTAATGAGCATTCTGAAATAGTTAAAACCATGGATCCTGAGTATTTTGTTTTTGCTCTTATGCAGATGGAAAATTCGATTGATAAAAAATTTAATTTTTATCAAATTTTGATGAATGTATATCTCTATGGAAATTCAAATGCACTTATCTGTTTAATTGAATATTTTAACGAACTAATTGATCTTCAACTTTTTAATATTTTTGAGACAGTAAATTTGGAAATTAAAAAACCAAAATATAATAAAAATAAAAAAATCATTTCTAAATTTCTTAAACAAATTAATTTTGATAAAGACGAATCTAAAAATGAACCACAGGTGAAATTTTGTTTGGCAGATTTTTTTGATTTTAGTCACAAAGTTAAGAGAAAGCTGAAAAGTTAACATAATATTCATTATCGGACGACTTGGTTAAGCTTCTGTTGATCTTAGGATTTCGGCTCTGGAACTGCTTTTTGAATTAATTTAGACTTATCGGACATGTCAGGGACAGCTGCAAGTAACTTCTTGCGTTCACTCATCCAAAACCCTGTCAAACAAACAGCCAAGGCGTCAGTGACGTCGCTTTTTGCAGTAGCTTTTACTTGGTTAATCTTGGGAAAAAACCGAAGTATCATACTCGCAACCTGGTCTTTAGAAGCCCCACCAAAACCTGTAACGGCAGCTTTAACTTCCCGTGGGGAGAATTCAAAGAGATTTATATTATGCTGGTCTGCTAATAAATACAGAGCGCCACGCAAGTATCCCAGTTTTAAAAACGTTTGGACATTTTTGCCTAAAAAAGGGGTCTCTATAGCAAGCTGGGTTATTTTAAGCTCAGAAATTTTAGAATTAAAAAAATTATAGAAGATACCAATGCGCTCAGACAAATGTTTTTGCGTTGGCAGTGATAAGTATCCATAATCTAAAAGCGTTGCTTTATTTTGATCTTTTTTGAGAATTGCGTAACCAGTCGTGCCAAAGCCGGGATCGATACCTAAAATGATTTTTGAAGGCTCCATTACTAATCCCGACATTAAAAACTCTCCTCTTAAATTTTTTATGCTGAGCACAAAACTATTTTAGGCCAGAATTTATGTCTCAAAAATATTAAAACGGATCTTGTAATTCAGGTGGGGCTTCTTCAAATAATTGTACGTCACTTCGGAAGCGGACATTAAGCGAGCCAATCGGACCGTTACGTTGTTTACCAATAATTATTTCAGCTATATCTGGGTATTCAGTGTCAGGATTATATACAATATCCCGGTATACAAAAAACACGACGTCAGCGTCTTGCTCAATCGCACCAGATTCTCGTAAGTCTGAAAGCATGGGACGTTTATTTATACGTGCTTCAAGTGAACGTGAAAGCTGTGAAAGGGCAAGTATTGGAATTTGCAGTTCTTTAGCCAAAGATTTAAGGGCACGCGAAATTGCTGAAATTTCTTGTGTTCTATTTTCGTGCCGACCATGAGACCCAATTAATTGTAAATAATCGATAATCAATAGTTGGATATTTTCACGGGCTTTAAGTTTACGCGCTTTTGCGCGTAATTCCATAATATTAATTGTCGCAGAATCATCTATGAAAATCTTTGCTTCAGCCAATGCTGCAGCATGATTAGTAAGAATTACCCATTCTTCTGGCGAAACAAGAGCATTACGTATTTTTTGATTTGGTATTTCTGATTCGGCTGAAAGCATACGTAAGATTAACTGTTCTGAAGACATTTCTAAAGAGAACATACCAACTGCTGCACCACTTTTCCAAGCATTAAGCATAATATTAAGAGACAACGCTGTTTTTCCCATAGATGGTCGTGCTGCCAAAATAAGTAAGTCCCCTTTTTGCATCCCAGATGTCATGGTGTCAAAACGTTCAAAACCAGCTGGAACACCGGTAACGCCCTCTTGATGGCTTTTAATTTGAGCCAAATGATTGAAAGTTTTTTTGAGTAAAATATCAAGCTGTACGAACGTTGGCGCCGCAAGTTTATTCGAGATTTGGTAAATCTTACTTTCTGCTTGATCTAATACTGAATCAATTTCACTAATTTTTTGGTCATAACACGTTGTAATAATTTCAGCTGCCGAATGTATTAAGTTACGCAAGACAGCTTTATCACGTACAATTTTTGCATGCTGAATAATTAATCCCATTGATGGAATGTCTTCTTGCAGTTCTATTAAATATTCAATACCGCCAACGGTAACAAGCCTATTATGTTTTTCAAGATGATCTTGCAAAACAACCAGGTCAATACGTTTAGAATCTTGAGCAAGTTCTAAAATCGACTGAAATAGTGCTGCGTGTGCTTTACTATAAAAATCGTCAGGCTTAAGTTGATCTGAAACTAATGTAATATTTTCGTCATTAAGCAAAATAGCAGCAAGCACCGACTTTTCGGCATCCAGATTAGAAGGCAAACTTTTTCCCAAAATGCCTTCAGTCTCTCGTTGTTTAGGTTGATCTTGTCTGAATTTTTGAAAAGTAGGTGCATTGTCCGCCATTTTATTTTGCCACCACTTTTAAGGTAAATTGAGGTTTAAGTTTCGATGAAAGCTTTACAGTAACTTTATGTTCACCGACATTTCTAATTGCTTTATCAAATTCAATTTGTTTCTTGTTAACTGAGATATCTTTTTCTTTTAAATGTACAAGTACTTCGTCTGCTCCAACTGAACCATATAATTTACCATCATCATGGCTACGTTCTTTAATAGTAATATGTAATGTTTTTATGCGTTCAGCAAGCATGTCCATTTTGCTATTAAGTACTTGTTTTTCTATCTTTTCTTTAACGACACGTTTTTCATAACTAGCCGCATGTGCACCAGCTGCATTTACCGCTAATTTTTTTGGAAATAAAAAATTTTTAGCATAGCCATCTGAAACTTCAATAATATGTCCGGCCATTCCAACTTTTTCAACATCTTTGAGCATATAAACACGCATCGGTGCTCCTTCTTACGTTATGTACATATACTTATTTTATTCCGGGGATCTTGACCATATTTCTTTACACTTAGTATGATTAATGAAAACTATGGGAATTCTAAGCTGCGCTACTTTAAGATAGATTAGATTTTCCATTATTTTTTTAAAATAATCAACAAACCAGCTATCATTTACATACAAAAATATACACACATTTTTATAATCGCCACTACCATCACATTGAATATTATATAAAAGATCTTGTACCTTATTTTTTAAAAAAAAATCTGAACATATTTGCGAAATTATTTGCGTTGATCCAATAGTAAAAATAGTTTTTTGATTACACTTTGTTTCTACACTCAGCTCTGACAAATCTTTCAAAAACATGTCCCTTAGTATAATACATTTTTTAAAGAATGGTGGCATTTTTTCAACAAAAATTACACTATGTTTTTTTTTATAACAATTAATAATTTTACCATGAAATATATGATATACGCAGTGACATAAACTTTTATTTTCTTCTTGATAAAAACTTCCCATAAGTAAATGACTTGAGTATGGCAATGCGTTACTCCAAAATTTAAGTATTTCTGGATTTGTATTTAACGGATATGGGAAAAAACTTTCTGGTGCGACATAAATGACAAGACTTTGCTTTGAAAGTCTTGTCATCCCAGACTTGATCTGGGATCCATCCTCGCCCTTTCCGCCATTTGCAGCAAGCAAAAGTTTCGTACTCCCTTGCACGATCTTATGATATACATATTGCTCAAGCGCCAGTTTATTTTGTGTTTGCAATGCTGGCGCAGGCTTTAAATAAACAATATCATATAATTTAAATGGTGATTGAAGATCCCTCGCATAATCTATATGACTTACTCCAGGCATAAACCCATATAAACATGAAACTAAACGTAAAAATATTTTATAGCGAGCTAATGGTATTGCGGGATTTAGGCATGGATAACCTTCACAGATCCCCATAAAAAACAATGCGTAATTACCTAAAAACCAAAAATAAATTCCTGTAATTATACTTATCACGCAAACACTTATAATTGTTTTTAGTACACAAATTTTACGTGTTAAATTTACAAAAAAAGTACTAGCGCCAAACCAAAGAGCACTCGTAAAAGAAAAATATATGACAATAAATATATATAAAAAAAGAGAAAGCCCTGTGCCAGCGCACGACTTTTTAGCAAGCAGCTCATGGAGCCAGATAAAGTGCAATCCGTAGGCCACCAGCCCCCACGTAAATCCTGCACTAAAATTGTGCCATAAATTTTGCTGTTTTAAAAATATATAAAATAAAAGCAAGCCAGAAAAAACAATCAAAAAACCACACGAATCAGGAATAAAAAATGCAGCGCTAAATAGAAGCGCCGACAGTAAAGTTGTCGACAACAATTGAAAAATCGTTAACCTTCGAGTCTTGTAAGTCATGGTTCTCTCGCTTATCTGTTGTTACAGTACAATGTAAAACCATAATAACTTTATCAAGTTCACGCAATTGTGCACTCACAATTAAAAAATTTTGTTCTAAATTTTTGATGCGTTTTTTTGTTCGTGCTCCAGTTCGTAAATTTGGCACGCTTATTATTGTTGTTGCAGTAATTTTCTGTGCTTTTAATTTTTCTTGAAACGTTATTTGTTGAGACAGAACTTGTGCTGTTACGTCAAACTTCAATGGCATAAGATCTCGTTTCTGCTTACTTGTTAACCAATCAGGATTTTGCTGAGTCAATTGTATTCCAATATTTAGAACGGTTTCGGCCAAATAAAACCGTTCTAAATATTGCTCTCGTAATGTAACTAAATCACGACACAGCATAGACCGTTGCCAGCACGCAAGCGTAAAAAGCATAAGTACTGAAGATACAACAAGTATCGTTATTAATGCAAAGGCTTGCCGCGTATGTTTACATGTTCTCATATTATTACTTACTTATTCTTCGATTGCGTAAACGTATAAAGAGCGTATTTTCGCGAGAGTTCTGAGATGTTCTACTATATTTTACAAGAACGCCAGTAATATTATTATTTGTTTTCCTCGTAACTTCTTGGACATTTTGGACATTATTTTTTTGCGGCACCAAAAATAAATTCGTAATTGAGCAGGCAAAGAAATCTGTATGGTGAGTGCTCCATTCTTGTGTGAAAAAATTGTATTGACCAAAGCGACGCGATAAACCATTTTTTGCTGTCGTCCAATAAACTGCTTGTTGCTCAAGCACCCCATTTAGTTGTACTGTTTTTTTAGTAAAAATAGTATTATCTGGGCTCCAATCACATATTTTCATACTGGCACTCATCAGATCACGCTTTAATAAATCAAGCACCAGCAAATCACGTACTAATTGCTCATTCACTTTATCTTGTGATAAAATTTCTTTTTGCGTCGTTAAAATAAATGCAAAAACAAAATACATAACTATAGTCAGGATCGAAACGTAACAAACAAGTTCGATAAGCGTAAAAGCTTCTACTATACCCAGGAGCTTACTCTGTTCTTTATTCACCCTGTTCTTATTTTTTGTCATTCTGGACCTCTATCCGGGATTCAATCACATGAGCCTCCTTGCGCCTCACGGCTACAAGATGAACTATCCATAATTTGCATTCGCTTTTGCATACACTTTTGAGAAACAAGTATATTTACTTGTAAACTAAAAATAGTTTTAAGAAAAATGGCAAAAATAGCGAGCGCAACAACAAGTTCAATCAGCAAAAATCCAGAGCGTTTGTTTAGGAAAGATTTTATTAGAGTCAGTTTTTTTAGCCACATAAGTCATGCACCTTCAGATTATCAGACATGCCTGTGAATAACTGCAAACCCCTAGGCGTTAACGACCTCGCTGCCGTACACCTGAGAACCGTATAATTGACTTTGCAATCTTGACTTTACTATATTAATAACAGGAATTCTATATTTCGATCATGCGTTGGGATTACTATTGGGAAAATAGGGGGATATCGTGAAAAAGCAATTTTTTCTTTCGTGTATTCTTATTACATGTTTAGCTGGCAATTTATTATATGCTCCTGATGCCGCTGACCCGTTTGAAGAACTTTTTAAAGGGATCGATTTTGAAAAGATAGCTCGAGACTTAGGATTATCAGACGAGATGTTTGATGCACCTAAATCAGCTTTTAAAGATACTGACAAGCAACCAGACGCTTCAGACCAAGACCTAAGAAAATCAAAACAAGAACCCAGCTCAAAAGAAATACCAGATAAAGAAAAAAAAGAATTTATTAAAAAAGACCAAAAAACACTTTTTTTAGAATCCAATGTAAAACCAGGCCCTGAAAAATCTTCTAAAGAAATGTCAGAAGAGCTTTCCCGTGAAAAGAAAGAAGCTTTCAAGCAAGTCATGAACAATATTATTACTCACTTAAAAAACATAGAAATCAACATAGACCAATCGTTCCCTGTAATTCGAGATGCTTTCTTTGCATATAAATCTAAAATAGATATTTTTGTTGCCGCAACAGAACTCATGCAAAGAAAGCGCCTATATCTCAATTTTTTCTTTTTACCATTATATGACAAACTCAGAAAAGATATTTACAGTATAAAAACAGACTTACAAAAATTGAACGATAAAATACAGGCACAAATAAAGAAACAACCGGCTCAAGACATCGCCAAACTCGCAAAAGATGATAATTTCAAATTTCAAAAAATTGCACTACTGACTCCTACAAAAAAAGCGCTCAGGGGGAGCAAAGAATCGAATGGGCAAGACACAGACGTTGGGAACTCAAGTTCAGATGACACAGTAAAAACTCAAAATAACGCAATAAAAAAACCAACAACCCAATTATCAAAAGAAACTGTTCTACAACGAGACATCACACCGTTATTTACAAAAAAATTTATCCCAATAACACAAGAACTAGAAAAAATGCTCTCAAGCCCCGCATATAAAGAAGCGCTCAAGAAAAGAACAGAAGAACGGGATAAAATAGCAAAAGAATCTGAAAGAAACCGTGAACGCTCCGGACGGGGATACTCAAGCTCTTCATCAAGTTACCGCCCTCGCCGCTACAGACCTGATAGTGATAGCTATGATTCATCCTATCGCCGCCCTTCCCGCTCATATTGGGATTCATCGTCCCATTCTTCATGGGATTCGCCAAGTTCTTATGGTTCATCAGCAAATAAACCATTCGGCGCTGACAGTGTCACATCAAAAGATTCTTCGCCAGGAAAATCATCTTCACCTGAAACATCCTACGAAAAAGGCCTTTCAAAAAAAGAAGTCGCCGCAAAAAAACTAGCTGAAAATCTCTTTAAGAAAATTGCTTTAAAATTCACGCAACTTACAAAAGCTAAAAAGCCACTAAAAAAATCAACGTTGGAAGCACTAGCTGCAGAGATCAAAGAAAAAGACGCTCAACTTAATAAATTTATACCATCTGATATAGATGATGATGCAGGCACAAAAAAAGCTACGCCTAAAGTAATCGTGGCCAAGCCTAAAGATTACAAGCAAATATGCCAAGCCTTTTTACCAGAACTTGTTAAAAATCTCGGCCCAGACAAACTAACTACAGCAAGCGATACTATGGTTGACACGTTATTCTCAGAGCTTGAAAAATATGGCGAAACAAGTAAAGCAACAATAAAACAAAAATTGGGTGAACGCACAAACGAATTCCTAAACAACAAAGAATTTATTCCAGCATTGCGAGAGCTCAAAAAAACATCACTTGAACATCAAAAGAACTTAGACGCAGCAAAAGCCAAACTAAAAATTTCTGAAAAAAACTTAGAAGCTCTTAACAAAAAAGTTCCCGTAGTGGCTAACGATGTAACAAAAGAAAAAGCCAATGGAGATACAATAAAAAAAAGCATCGAAGATTATCAAAAAAAATATACTGAAACCCAGAAAACATCAGATGATCTATGGAGCAAACTAAAAGATTTTACTACTTTTAACATCTACGGGGGCGATACTCGGCCAGAACACCAGGCCAACGCCTTAGACAAAGCGCTTGAGAACACAAAAATCCCCCCTCTTGCGAAGTAAAAGATAGAAAAACTATCAAACACAGAAAGGGCGCTTTTTTAATAGAAAGTGCCCTTTCTGACTATTAACAGGTTTTGTGCTGGTTTTTACAGTATACTTTTCAATATTATTGACAGGCTGAATATAATCTCTCTATGCTAAATATGTGCTAAACATGCCAAAAGAACAATAATTTTATACTTAAACACTGTTTTTTATACAAGAAAGGATCCAATCATGAACTCAAACAAAGCGTTTATCAAAATCATGATACTCAAGTTTGTGTTTCTTATTTCTACCGTACTTTTTGTCTTACACTTAGCTCAAAACTTAAAACGCTAAAAATTATTACAAATTATTTTAGATATTAGTTTTAGATATTAGATAGAAGAATAACAATGACCAAACAAATACACGCAATAAATACACGAGAAACAAAAAAGTCAGAACGAACCTGCAACCAGTTTGCCATTCTCTGCTTTTTGGTTTCTTTTACTTCGTTTATATTTACCCCACTTGCAATAGCCTCAGAAATAAAAGTTACTAGCTCAAAAAAAGAGCCTAACAGAAAAAACAACGCGCTTAAGAAAAAGCGTCGAAAAAAAACGACTAAGAGAAAAAGGCGTACATACAAAAAAAATACACGAAAACATAATCCAAATTTGCTTAAGAATATACAAAAGCGCCCGACTATCTCAATTGGTTATGCGGAAATCAAAGCAAAACGCATGCTGACTAAAGCTCGCGTTGCAAAAAAAGACCACGCAAGTCTGTCGACTTCTATCATAAAACAAGCCCGAACACATATGCAAAAAAATCGGGTTGATCGAAATAAATTTAATGATCTGGTCAAAAAAGAAATCAAGACACATAAAAAATCTAAAAAAAATCTGACGAGATAAAAACACTTTTCAGACCCGCTTTAGCTTTTCCGACTTTAATTATTCTGAGCTACGCGCTTTGAAGAGGCCCTAATCGCGTCATTATCAGACACAAAGTCCAGATCCCAGCCCATCTCGCTATAAAAAATCCCATCACGTATCATCTCAAGCGCTTGTATTAACGTTGGCATAATATTTTCAGGCAACGCATCTAACTCAAACCACCGGACGTCATCATGCTTATGAGGTTCCATATTTTGTAGCTCACCTTCCCATTCTGTTGCCAAAACAAAAAAACCTATTTCTTCGACGTCCACGCCAACATCGTTTCTGCGGTGCAGTACATGCACAATCTTAAGATTTTCTTTTTTAAGCGTTATGCCCAGCTCCTCCTGCGCCTCACGCACAACAGCATGCGTCACCGGCTCGTTATCATCAAGCCCGCCGCCAGCGCACCCATACAGGCCATCTTCATCACCGGTTTTGTAACGCCTAACAAGTAAGATTTTATTTTCTTTACGTATGAGTGCTGCAACAAAGCACGGCACCGCAAAACGTTTTCGTTTGGTCATATATTCTCCTGGGGTTAATCCAGTCTACGCAAAAAGCTACTGAAGGACATGAGCCCCAGTCTAATACAAGTTTTGCGGTAGCGCACGAGTTTTTTGGCCAAATCTTTATTGACGCTTGTAACATAATCATGTTACAATATTTACATATTCTTAGGGAGAACTTATGAATGAATTCGTAGCATATAAAGGTCGCTATTTCACGATTGAGTGGTATTTCGATGACCGTGGCAATAGCACCGTTTTTGAATATTATAAAACACTATCAATAGAAGAACGTAACAAGGTCTTATATCTGTTTCAAACAATGGGGGATTTTGGGAAAATCAGAAATCAACAAAAATTTAATGCCGAAGGAGACCAAATTTATGCCTTCAAACCAATCCCTCATCGGTTCCTAAGTTTCTTTTTTGTTGGCTCAAAAATTATTGTGACAAATGCATTCCAAAAAAAACAGCAAAAATTACCTCCTCGTGAAAAAGAAAAAGCATTGCGTTGTCGCCAAGATTATGAGATACGCATTAAGAAAGGTACCTACTATGAAAAGTAAGAAAAAAATCACGGTAACAAAAAAAACAACAAAAAAACCGTTATCGACATATGACAAACACATACAAAGCTTAAGCACAAAAGAATTGAAAGACTTCCAAACGGGATATCAAGAACTCCTGCTTTCTGAGCTTGTTATTGCAGCCATGCAAGAAGATGATGTTTCTGTCAGGGCACTGGCAAAAGCGGCAGGGATTTCACCTACAATCGTTCAAGAAATCCGTGCAGGCAAGCGTAAGAATTTATCATTACAATCATTTTTTAAAATATTAGATGCTTTGGGGTACTCTTTTATCCTTGAAAAGCCAGGGAAAAATAGAAAAAAAACCGAACGCATAACGCTGCATGCACCCGTTATACCACCTGTATAAGTCATCGTACGGACGTACGAAACTGATATTAGGCCGGGGTTTAAACCCCGGCCCACTGAGAATCTTACTCGATTATCTTATTTTCTTGTACTAATTCATGGTTCTTTTTACCAACATAAACAGCCGCGCCGATCCAAATGCCGACAATTCCAAGAGATATTATCGAACCATAACCTGGGGCCTCGTTGCACTCGTGCCCAAGCTATAAGAAATTCATGCCTCTGACATGATAACATGAGATAATACCCTTTATGGGCTTTAGCCCAACGAGGCCCCAGGAATCAGATCAATTTGCATAACCGTAACAGGAAGCCCCTTCCATTCATCAACGCCAATTATAACCCACCCACGCCGTACATAATATTTATTTGCAAGTTCCGGATTGTCTGTACAAAGATATAGCTTTTCAAAGCCGAGCAATCGTGCCTTTTGCTTAATCGCCTCAATAAGTTGATTTCCGATACCGTGCCTTTGGTGTTGTTTGTCAACAACAAGTGGCCCAAGCCATGGAGTAAGATTAAAACGAAGCCCCTTTGTTTCAGTCAATGAACACATGCCAACAGGCATGCCGTTATCAAGGGCAACAAGTGTTAACGGCAACGAATCGATATTTAAATTCTGGCGTAATTGTTCTTCATCCGGGGACCAAGGCCCAAAAGCTTCTTGAGCTATTTGTATAAGTCTGGGAATGTGCTGCGGGCAATTTTTAAGAAAATCGATTGTTATTTGCATATAGCTCTCATTTATCACCTGCCGCGTTGTAGCGCCGCAGCATAACCAAACTGATTATCCCTTTTTTTCCTGGGGTTAAAACCCCAGGCTATTACAAGCATCGTGCTAAAGCACGAGGATTCTTTTTCAAAATCTTCATGCTTTAGCACGATGCTTGCAACATTTTTTTACTTACTCAAAATCTCTTTGCAGCGCGTGCACAATAAACCATCAAGCCAAACTTGCTCGCTCTTGCATTCAACATGCATACGTGGCTGGCGGCTCCTATCCCCTAATTTGCACTGTACTTGCATATGTACTGGACTTGCAGCTTCGTCCCATTGCCAACAACGCTGGCACTTTGCGCCTTGGGCATGCTCAACTTTAACAAACGCCCATGGGAGCCCTGTAGCTTCTAGACCTGCGCCTTTTTTGGCAAAAGAAATTTGCGAGACAATAAACCAGTCTTTAAAGAAACGCGTTACATCTTCTGGTAGCGCTAAATTAGCCATAAATTCATCAAGTCTCACACCGACACTTTCACAATCTTTTGCATATTTATCTATAAACAACGTAACTTTTGCTTCCAGCGAATGCTTGATCAAGCCAGCTTGTCGCTTTTCTTCTATTGCTTTAAACACGACAGAGCGCAACTCTTCTAAATTATTCCAGGAAGCTTGGGCTTCAAGACCTGTTTCTTGAGTCGTCATCCGCCACATATCTAAGGCTTCTGGGAACGTACGCAAGTGTATAGATTCTGTTTTATCTTTTAAGTAAAAATCGGAGATTTCTTCGGCAGCAAAAGAAAGTATCGGTGCCATTAAGTGCGTAAGCATATCGAGTAGATGATAGAGAGCAGTCTGGCCGGAACGGCGAGCATGCCCATCTGGTCGCTCAACATATAGCCTATCTTTTAGAATATCTAAGTACGTCGCACTCAAATCATTTACACAGAAATTATTAATAGTCTGAACGACGCCAGTAAAATAGAACTTGCTGTAATCAGCTTTTATGCTTTGCGTTACAGTATATAAACGAGACAAAATATATTGATCAAGTTTATGCATATCATCAAAATTTACGCCGTGAGCCTTAAGGTCAAAGTCATATAAGTTTGAAATCATGAATCTACATGTATTACGTATTTTGCGATATATTTCTGACGCATTTTTTATAGATACGTCTGATACAACGAGGTCATGCTCATAGTCTGTGCTCGCTAGCCATAAGCGTAAAATATCGCGACTATATTTATTTATTAAATCTTGTGGCGCGACAACGTTACCAATAGATTTGGACATCTTTTCTTTGTTTTCATCTACCGTAAAGCCATGTGTCAATATAGCTCTGGTTTGTGCATGGCCATAGAGCACCATCGAGCATAAGAGCGAACTTTGGAACCAGCCACGGTGCTGGTCAGAACCTTCTAGATACAAATCACAGGGCACGCCCAATTTCTTATCCTGAACAAGCACTGCATAATGGCTCACGCCAGAATCAAACCAAACGTCCAAAATATCGCGTTCTAACCTAAACTCATGCACATCGTTATTCTTACAATTAGAGCACGCAAAATCCTGCGTGAGAAACCCCTCTTTTTGGAGTTCTTGCACGGTCATACGGTCCCAGTACTCTATGCCCTCGTGTTCTACTTTACTCGCTATGTTATTAACAAAATCTGCATTAATATACGCATGATCACATTTGCTACACATCACGGCCGTAATTGGCACACCCCATTGGCGTTGGCGAGAGATACACCACTCAGACCGGTTTTGTACAAACGCTTCTAACCGTGCTTGTCCCCACTCTGGATAAAACTTTATTTTCTTTAATTCTTCACGTGTCTTTTCAACTAAATTATTTTGTTTAAGATCACAAAACCATTGGTCTGTTGCTCTAAAAATTAAACCGTTTCTGCAACGCCAACAATGCGGGTACGAGTGCTGTAGCGATGCTTTATGTATTAATTTACCCCGTTCAGCCAGTTTTTTTATTACCCAGATTTGTCCATCAGTTACTGACATACCCAAAAGTTCTTCTGGCAATATTCCAACAGTATATTTACCGTCAACAGATAGTGGCGAATAAATCTCAAGCCCATTTTTTATACCAAGCATGTAATCTTCTGGTCCACACCCGGGTGCGCTATGCACGCAGGCTGTACCATCTGTTAGCTGTACTGAATCGTCCAAAATTATTGGCACCTGTAAAGCATCAACTAATGGGTGTGTTACTTTGGCCCCATTAAATACTATCGAATCACATTCAGCTAAAATTACTTTCTCAATCTTGAGGTCAGCACAAACTTTTGTCGCTAATTCTTTACCAATAATATACGCCGTATTTGGTTCTTTACCCTGTAATAAAACATACTCAGCACTCGGGTGCAGCACTACTGCTCTATTGAGCGGGATAGTCCAAGGCGTTGTCGTCCAGATTAAAAAGCTTACGTGTAAGCCCGGTTGCTTTTCAAAAGCTATTGGAAAAATTTTATATGCACTATCGTTATCAAGAGAGAACGCAACATATAACGATGGATCTTTACGATCTTTATGTTCTATTTCGGCAGTAGCCAGCACTGTCTGGCAAGACATGCACCATGGCACTGTTTTGCCTTTACGTTCTATGTGCCCTTTATCTACAAAAACTGCAAAGGCCCTGAGTATCGATGCTTCATATTTTGGACTCATCGTAAGATATGGGTTATCCCAATCTGCCACGCAGCCAAGAGCTTTGAGCTCTTCTTTTTGTATATCTATCCAGGTGCTCGCAGATTTTCTGCATGCTTTTTTAAACGCTAAGCGCTCTTGAACACTACTTTGCGCCTTTGGCGCTACACCAACTTCTGCAGTCATTTTTAATTCTATAGGCAACCCATGGCAATCCCAGCCAGGAGTAAACGGAACGTACATGCCAGACATGCGTTTACTTTTTGTTACAACGTCTTTAAGAACTCTATTTAATGCATGTCCCAGATGTATATACCCATTAGCGTATGGAGGCCCGTCATGTAAGACAAATCGCTTAGCTTCGCCATTTTCTTTATGTAAATTTATTGCTTGGCTATATAAATCTTGTGATGCCCAGCGTTTCAATAATTCTGGCTCTTTTTCTTGAGCGTTAGCTCTAATTGAAAATTCTGTCTGTGGTAAATTTAATGTATCTTGAAACGGATTCTTTTTCTCATCTTTTACGGGCTTTGCGTTCTCATTACTCATGAAATAATCTCCTTAAGCAAACAATATAAACCCAAATTTGTCATCTCAAGCTCCTCGTGCGCAAGCACGATGCTCTTTTTAGACCGGTATTTTAATGCCGGGATTGTCATCTATTTTAGCATGTTTTGGACGAAATACTATGGCCAGCTATTATGCCCATGTAATATGACGTTGTCTGTCACGAGAACAATAACCCCCGCGTTGAAACACGGGGCTATTTCAAGCTTCATGCTCCGCCAATTGGCTCCGCATGAGAACCAACTCCTCGTGCTTTAGCACGAAACTCTTGTTAGCCCACGGGTTTTAACCCTGGGGCATTATCTCCCAAAAAACCAATTAAACCCCCGGCGGATTATTAGAGCGATCTTCTTACATTAATAATAAAATACAGTCTAAAAAACCCCCATTCAAAAAAAACCAGTAAGAAGATCGTAAAAATAAACGCTCAAGCCCACGATAAAAACTCTCACCATAAAATTATCTTCAAAAAATCCCCCAAAAAAATAAAAAACTAATTTTTTAAAAAACCACAAACCACACGCAAGAAGGCTTGAATTATCAGACATAATAATTAAAAAAATCTCGTTCAAATTCTTTAACACACAAAATATTAATTAAAAACAAAATCTGTATTAATATAAAAACAGAAAAGAGTTTCTAAATATACGGCTCAGACACAAAAGAGGTAGTTATGAAGATTCGGTCCAAAATTTCACCATACTTATTACGTTATTTATCACTATTATTTATCACTATTTTCACCATGCAAACATATGTAATAAATGCAAGTACCACCAAGAAAAAAAACAAGGCACAAGTAGCAACGAACAAGAAAAAAAACAAACAAAAAAACAACGGAAATAAAACAAAAAAAAACCAACAATTAATAGACGCTCAAGCAGAAAAAAACTTTTTACTCGATATGGTAATAGAGTCAACAGATAGAGCAAGCATTACCATAGCAATTGACGAACTACTCAACGCAGAAACCCCCATAAAGAAACAAAAAAAGACAGGTCCCAAGCACGAAGAAAAAACTCAACCAGATATCTCATGTTTCATCGCAGACATGAAATATGATGGGGAAAATCTCAAGATTTTAGAATTTGGAGAAATTACACGCTCATATTTCAAGGGCCATGATAGCCTCTACGGCAAAGGCAAAATTTGGAAGAACCTGTGGCAAGAATTATCGTCATACAATCTTCCAACCTGGTACATTTCTAGAACTAATCTATCAAATCTTGAAAAACGAATAGTCTCTTTTGATTCTTATATTGCGCTCGATGGGCAAATATATCAATCGCTCGACATACTAAAAAAAAGTACGCTATTTAACAAATTAATAAAAAAAGAATTCGATCCCAACGAGCCTGCAATCAACAAACACAACGGAATTTTAATTTTTCATCACACAAACATGACCAGGCCAGCATGCAATAAATTCCAACACGATTACCCAGGTTTTATTATTTTAAATAAAGCGGTCGAACCATTTGTCGGTAACAAATTAAAAACAAGCCAATTATTTGACGACAATTATTTAAAACAATTCAAGCCACTTTGGAAAATATATCAAAAAAAATATACCCCAAACTTAGCCCAACAAATTATACACGATTTTAATTGCGATACGCTCGTTATTAAGCCTCTAGATTCAGCAAATGGCTGGGGTGTAATTATTGTAAACAAACAAGATCTAGACGACACGCTCAAACTAATTTTACTAAGCAATAAAACCGACCTAAAAAGTCTCCACGATTCTTCTTATAGTCATTGGGCCAATGATCCAAATAGAGCTTTCTTAGTAGAAAGTTACGAAAAATCAAAGCCAATAACCGTACTTGATAAACAATACGATGCAACAATGCGCATGGTCTTTGTTTTAACAAACAACAATAATCAAATAAATCTAAAATTCTTAGGCGGCTACTGGAAACTTCCCCGCCTATCTTTATCAGAAGAAGGCTCACTAACCGAAATGCATAAATCTAAAATCGACCCAAAAAGAAAAATAACATCTGCAAAAATCAGCCCTGAAGATACAGCGGCTGTTGAAAAAATCTTGCAAGACGTATTACCAAAAGTGTACAAAAAAATGCTCTCGCGTAAAAAATAATAACATTCAATATTATAAACCTGCATCAAGCATATCAAGACGCTTTTTATAACGGCCACCTTTAAAAGTGGTCGTTATAAACATTTTTATAATAGAACGTGTTTTTTCATGAGAAACAAAATCGGCAGCCAAAACAAGTATATTGGCATTGTCATGAAAACGGGCAAGTCTTGCAACTTGGACAGACCAACAGAGCGCTGCATAAATTCCCGGACGACGGTTAGCAGCCATACTCATGCCAATCCCTGACCCACAAATTAAAATTCCAAAATCTGCACGCCCAGCCAGCACATTATCAGACACGCTGCGCGCAAACACCGGATAGTCGACACGGTCTAAAGAAAAACACCCTTCGTCAATCCACTCAATTTCAGGCATCTGCTGTTTAATAAACGTCTTAAGTTCAAAACCACGATGATCAGCACCAATAGAAATCTTCATCTTTCAATATCTCTCCATGTTTTTTAACGTCAGATGTGTTCCACTCTAACCGTATATCTTTACCTGGAGAACTGAACACAAGCGTTAACTTACTACCCTCTGCAAAGTACACTTTGCCATCAATATCTTGTACAGGAAAACGCACTAAATAAGAATTCTTAAACAAATTAAACCGGCTCTTACCAAAAAACTCTTGAAACTCTGGCTCAACTTCTATTTCTTTAATACTCATTGGTTCAAGCGTTATAACTTTTTTATTACACTCAACTTCTAAGTACATGGTCCAATAAGAATTTGGTTCATGTAACGCTGTATGCGTAATATCCCGAATATCGCTCAGAACATAAAAAGAGATCCAATGTTTATTTTCTTCCAACTGACGCTTAAGTAACGCTTCTTGCTTAGCTGGTTCTTTGCCACGGCGCTTACTATACGCTTTTATATAAGCCATGCGCGTATCGTTCGAAAGCCATAACGCATCAAAAATTGCCTGCGTCGTAAACTGATCAAACGCTTTTCCCGTACGTACATAATTACGCGTTACGTCACGCGAGTCTTTATGATCTACTCCCTGTGGGAACTCTGTTTTAGCTAATTTGTAATACGGAACACATGACGTAAGAAAAAGAACCGATAAACCTAAGAATCCAAAAATAACACCAAGAAAACTATGCTTAAAAAATTTTCTCATAAAACGCTTCGCCGAATTTCCCATCAAATTCTTCATGCCCTACTCTATTTATTTAAATTTCTCTTCAGAAACATCTTCTACTATTATACTCTTTCACTATACTATCAAAAAAAGAAAAGGCACGCATGCAAAATGTCACATCCAAAATATCTCGCTCAAAAATTTTGGTCGTAACACCACCTGTAACGCCAAATAAAACAGATGACAATAATCATGTCTATTTTTATCAAAACAAACTACAGAATTACGATCTTATTTTCATGCATCTATGCCCCACGCTCTTAAATATCCTAGAAATTATAGACACACACACTCAACTATCCTGTATAATTATCGATAATTCATACGCGCCCCCAAGCAAAACTAAAAAAAATCTGGCGATAATAAGCGATATAAAATCCCATTTTCTCACCTATCACATACCAATAATAGTTATCATGAACAACCCAACAACAATAGATATAATTGCTATCGCGCAAATGGGCGCCGACGACTACGTCAATAAACGCGACCAAACAAACCAGTTATATGACCGAATCTTATTAAATATTAAACGTTCGCAGCGCAACCAACATGCCAACCCACTCACCCTACTACCCGGCAACGCGTTAATTAACAAAGCAATAAGCCAACGCCTACACGAGCCACTGGCTATCTTGTACGCTGATCTGGATAATTTTAAAGCATATAACGATACATACGGGTTTAATAAAGGCGACCTCATGATCACTAATACAGCTTCTATACTAACCAATTCCATAAAAAAACACGGCAACTTAGGCGACTTTGTTGGACATATTGGCGGCGACGACTTTATATTAATATCGACCCCGGACAAAGCTGAAATTATTGCCCAAGAAATTTGCACCAGTTTTGATACAGCAGCACTCGCCCAGAACTGCATTCATCCTGCCCCAAAATCTATACTCTCCCTCTCTATCGCCATACTCACAAACAATACAACAGAACTAATTTCTGTACCGCAAATAGCACAACGCGCCGCACAACTCAAACAGTACGTCAAAACTAAACCATCAGGCATCCTGGGCAGCAACTATATAAAAGAACAAGATCACAAGCCAGCCCAATTCTTTACAAACGCTCGTTAGCCTACCCAATTCTTTACAATCTCACACAACTCGCGATACAATCTAATTTGTTATCCAGCTCTATATATTTCTCTCTAGACTCTGTTATGTATTGTCATCCTGAACTCTGAGCGCTATCGCTCCGGACACGATCCGAGTCAGGATCCAAGCCATATTCCCAGCAGTCTAGGAGACGGCTATAGCAAACCAAGCCGAAAAACAAGGACCCAGTATTAAAATATTTAGGAGAAAACATGAAAAAATCGTCATTTAACGTATCGTCATTTCTCGCCTGGCGTTACCTCCGCTTTAAAAGTAAAGACGCGAACATATCATTCATGATAAAAATATGTTTTCTGGGCATATTAATAGGTACATTCGCCCTCATGTTCACGTTAATTATCACTAATGGATTCGAAAAAACAATTCATGAAAAAATGCAGGGCATAAATTCACATATACTTATAAGTGCACCGGCAGGAGACCAATTAAACTACTCAGATATTCGCACAGCACTTGAGCAAGACTTTCCAGATATTATAACCGGAATAAGCTGCTCAAGTGTACGCCAAACAATTTTAGAAAAGCACAGATCTCATAACGTTATACTTCTCAAAGGCGTCGACGAGCAAAACGAACACCTGGTCACCAATATTCACGAAAAAATTATACAACCAAAAATATCAGATAAAAAAATATTACAAAAATTATTACACGAGAATCATATAATAATCGGCTACAAAACAGCAGAAACATACGACTTTAGAATCGGTGACGAAATAGATCTCTTGATTCCAGAACAAGGTGGCGGCAGAAAAATTGCATTACGCCAAAAAAAAGTAATTATCGCCGGTATTTTCAAAATAGGACTAGAAGAATATGACAGCAATTTTGCATTTGCATCTCATGACTTTTTAAACCAAACGTTTGAAGAAAAAGGGGTTGATCAAGTAACCATCAAAATACGTGAAGACGACAAACGAACCTTTGTCGAACTTTGGCAAGATACTGGAAGACTACTTTCACCAAACTTTGTCTGGAAAGCTATAAAATTACTGGGTGCAAAATTAATTAATATTTTTTCTTTTAATACAACAGAACAACAGATTTTAAATAAACTCAAAACAAGATTACCAGAACTAACCGTACAATCTTGGAAAGATTTATACCCAGCACTTGTCTCTTCTCTTAAGCTGGAAAAATACGTCATGTTCTTTATTCTCGCACTGATCACACTGGTCGCCGCCATGAACATGGTCTCGTTACTCTTCATGCAAATTCAACAAAAACAAGGTGACATAGCTATCTTAAAAGCAATGGGCACTCACGATAATATAATTCGAGCCATATTTTTACGCCTCGGCCTAACTATCACTTTTTGGGCTTCTTTGGTTGGGCTCGGGCTGGCTGCTGGTGCCGGATACTTGCTTGAAAACTACCCCTTTATCCAACTACCCGACGTATACTATGTCTCCTACCTGCCGGCACGTATGGACATAGAGATTTTCTTGATCGTCTTTGCAGCAACTATGATTATCGGCTTTCTTGCCACCTGGATTCCTGCGCGCCGCTCTAAAGGCATAGACATCGCACACGTTTTAAGACAAGAATAAATTTTTAAAAAAATTTAATGCTCTAGTCTTCGTCTCTCATTTGTTGCTTAGGCTGAGGTACGAGCACTTCTTTGCATCTATTAAGAGCTTCAGCATATTCTCTATACTTGGCGCAAGCGTCTGATGACCTATTAGAACAATCACTAGAATGTCTATCTGGATGCCATTGGCTCATCTCTTTTCTATACGCCTTCTTAATTTGCTCTAAAGTCGCATCTGCAGAGACACCAAAAAGTTTCTTACATTGCGCAATATCTTGAGACAATGGCCCATTATTAGTGCTACTATTCCTGCTGCTACCAAAATTGTAATAATATTGAAAAACATAAAAAGCTACCACAGCCCCAACTCTAACAATAAAATTTGCCCAGAAATCTCTAGAAATATTCTTTTTATTCGTTATAAAAAGTGCTTCTTGGGTTTTATATTCTGGAGTACTTACAATTGTTTTTTTCTTTTCATCAAAAAGAACAATCAAATCTGTAATTTTTTTAAGCAAAGCTTCACATTTTTCAGATAAACCAGCATATTTTGTTACTTGTGCCGCAATTTTTTGTTTCATACTAATTAAACATACCTGCATATTTTTCAGGTCACCCAAAAAACGGTCAAGCTCTTTACAAATGCGAACAAACAACAAATCAGCACCAAAGCGACGATACAAGCGAGCAATCAAAGCTTCCGCTATCGCAGAATCTTTAGTCATAAGATCATCAGGCACGATCTCGCTTACCATTCTTTCAGCGCGTTCAAAACAAAGCTCAGGAGAAAGCATATTTAATTTAGCTAAAGCAGAAAAACGTATATTTTTACCCAAATTTTTAATTTTTGAAAAAACAGGCGTCACAAGTGTAACAGGCGTAGCTGATACCTGTACTTTTTGGGCACACGTAACTTGCGTACTCACGCCTGCGAAAATAAATAAACTCACTAAAACATACGGAAATAATTTTTTCACGAAAGCTCCCCGGCTGAAAAAATTTAAAAACAATTTAAAGCTCTAATCTTAGCTTCTCGTTGACTTAGACTTAGGATTAAGCAATTCATAACAAGCATTAATCTCTATAGCACGAGCGTTACAGTGTGCTGGATTCGGGTTATTTTTTCCACAGCGATCAGGATGAAATTCTAACATCAATTTCCTCAGGGCCTTTTGTAAATCTTTTCGAGTCGCATCGGCGGTGACGCCTAAAACCTTACGGCATTGTTGTATTTCTCCAAGAGACCCGCCAAAATTGCCACCATCATGATTATCGCTATCCCCATTAAAATCTTGCCAATCATAAGAAGAGATAAAACGATAAATGTACACAAACGCTACTACCGCAAAACGAAGTCCAATACCAAGATTTCTTTTAAATAAACGCTGGCTATCGTAAAGCTTTACCTGCCCACTAAAAGCTGGGTTCTTAAGAACTGAAGCTTTTCTTTTATCAATGAGAGCGGTCAAATTAGCAATTTTTTTTAATAACGCATCACTCTTTACAGCATAGCCACTATAACCAAGATTACTGCTTATCTTTTTTTGCTCATTAACTAAACGTGCTTGCGTCGTCTTTAAACTACCCATAAAAAGGTCAAGCTGATTGCGCACCTCAACCAGTGGCCAATTAATACCAAAGCGCTTAGTAAAGCGATTCTTAAAAAGATCATCTATTTTAGCATTTTCCGCAATAAGCTCATCGCAGGAGATAGCGTTCACTATTTTTTCTGCGCCTTCAATGCTCCTTTCAATTGATTTATTTCTAACAAACACATCAGTTGATTTATCGTGAACTAATTCACTAACAACCGGAGCCATAACAGATGATGCGCTCGAAATAATGGGTGAATAATCCGCAGCATACACATAACCGTGCATACTCACGCCTGCGAAAATAAATAAACTCACTAAAACATACGGAAATAATTTTTTCACGAAAGCCCCCCGGCTGAAAAAATTTAGAACTTAAATCACGTTTTTTAATAAACACTTTTTTGAAAAATAAATACTCCTACACCTCCCTATAAGAGTATCATAAGTACGAGCACAAAACAAACACATAGATAGGCAAAAACGCCAACCGAGATTAACAATTCTATTTGTAACATGTAAAAAGAAACATGGACATGTACATTAAATACATACCCCTGTTTCTTTTTGTAATTAATTAAATTCTAATTATACGTTATACGCGAGCAGGACAAAATCGACCAAATAGCTTACCACCAAGCCAACTAGTTGTAGGGACCAATGAACAAAGTCTTGAACCTATCCCAGTGGCAATACTTCCAGCACCAGTCTTTAGACCGGAAAAAACAAGTCTAAAGACTGTTTTAATAAAAGCCCACAACGGAAGAACCAGTGGCATTCCGCCAACCAGATACGATACTCCAAATAATAGCCCCAGTCCCATTCCACTCAGGATAGTAATAAATACCGGCCACTTTACTAAAAACCAAACAATGCGTTTTATACTACTTTTTATAGATTGCTTCACATCTTGTATAAGTGATTGATTACCATTAACTTCATGACCATCACGAACGTCACAATTATTTTGTGCCGGCACAGCTTTAGCTATAATCTTTTTGAACTCGAGAACCTGTTCCTGTAATTCTCGTATTTCTTTTAAATACAGAGCTCTTAATTCAAGCATTTTAGTTGATTCTTCTTGAAAAGTATTTTGATTTGGATACAGTTCAACCTGTTTCTTCATAGCACTCAAAGAATTACCGGCACTAATACCAACAAGAACAAATAAACTGGCCAAAACATATGAATATAACTTTTTCATAGAAAGATCCCCCATTTAAGAGAATTAAGAAGATACAGAATGCATAACCTGCACTTCTTATACGATAACCTAACCCCATATTACCATAAATATACCCCCAAGAAAAACGCCCCCTCGCCCATACCCAAAAAACCTCACTAAACAGCGCCATAGACAAAAACAGTAGAAAAGTTAAGCTGAGCAAAAATACAGATAGTACAAAAAATAGGAGTTATCATGCGTATAAAAACCATTAAAGATATCAATTTAAAGCGTATGCGCGTTTTTTTACGTGCAGACATGAACGTCCCACTAGAAAATCGTACCCAGGCTTCGCCTTTGGCTACGCCGGGCCTGGGCGCAATTCTTGATGATTTCCGGATACGTGCGACACTTCCAACAATCGATTATATTATAAAAAATGGCGGCAAAGTTATTCTAGCCACCCATATGGGACAACCTAACGCAGAGAAGAAAACCAATTTTTTTGACGAAAATTTATCAACAAAAATTCTTGCAACCTGGCTTAAAAATCATGGGTACGAAGTTGATTACGAAGTCGACTTATTACTAGCCCAAAAAAAGAGCTACCAGCACCCTAAGCATATTTTACTGCTCGAAAACTTACGTTTTTTTAATGGTGAAAAAGCATTAGATATTGAATTTGCTGAACTTCTGGCCGATCTAGGCGACGTATATATAAACGATGCTTTTGGGCTTATACACCGCCCAGACACATCTATCACCATACTTCCAGAACAATTTATAGAATCAAATCGGGCCGCTGGCTTACTCATAGAACAAGAAATCACGCACTTAAACAAACTCAAACAAACCCCAGAACAGCCATTTATTATCGTACTAGGCGGCAACAAAATCGATACTAAAATAGATTTGCTTAATGCATATTTAGAAGCTGAACATATGCCAAGC
>JBDRBF010000022.1:0-9615 GCA_043822925.1 bacterium | reverse complement strand
AAACGAGAAAATTTATAGGCAAATTAATTAATAATCGAGAACCTTGAAATATTTGTGATAAGTTATGTATTGATTGTATTGAGGGTTCTTTTCTGTCTCTTTTGATTTGCCTTTAAGCGAGGGAGTGTGCATATGATATCTAAAAAAAGTCTTTTTTTTGTGCTTATAAATTTTTTTTGTTTTTTGAATTTGAATTCTTCTTCACTTGTCTATGTTCATATAGGGCCGGATTTGCCCGCTTACGTAGAAGATGTAACATTTCAAGCCCGCTTATTTAACGAAACAGAAGATATTTATTTGGTTGTTAGTCAAGCAGCGCTCGATAAAGAAGATAAAAAGCGCATGCTCGCGCATATGCGTGATGATTTATATGTAAAGATTGTGCCGGTTGAAAGTTTGACCAGATCGCAAGAGCATGAAGCTTTTACAAAAAAAACGACGCTTAATAGTAGGTGCAGGGCAGGTTTTTGGAAGTTTACTTCAGAGCGTTTTTTAGTTTTAGATGATTTTATCTGCCAATATAATCTTCAAGATGTTGTGCATTGTGAGAACGATGTGCTTTTGTATAGTAATCTTCAGGAACTTTTGCCTGGTTTAAGAGAAAATTATACAGAAGTTGCTGCTCTTTTTGAGCATGATGATAGATGTATTTCGTCGTTTGTGTACGTGCGAGATTCAAATGCTATGAAAAAAATTGCTCAATATTTTGCAGCGCATGCGCAAGAAGGCAAGAATGACATGAAAATGCTTGCCGGTTTTAGGGCAGAAAATTCAGAGAGTGTTGGTCTTTTACCTATAATCTCTCAATTATATATCGAACGAGAGGGGTTACGGAATTCTCGTGGGGATACGGCGAGTAATTCTGGCGTTTATTCTAAAAATATAGATTTGTTTAAATCAGTATTTGATGCAGCTGCTTTGGGGCAGTATTTGGGTGGACAGGACCCACGTAATGGGCCGTGTAATCCTGGTTTTGCAAGCGGTAAGTGTTTGTTTAACGCGGGATTATTAACGTATCGCTGGAAGAAAGATGCAAGTGGCAGAAGCGTGCCGTTTATGGCGTATGGTGGGCAAGAGTATCGCATTAATAATTTGCACATACATTCGAAAAATTTAAAAAAGTTTTTATCTATGCCTACTTCAAATATGCCTGTGTCAAATATGCATGAGGCAAAAAAAAGTTCGGGTGTTTATTCTGGGCGGGCTTTTATTACGGGCGAACAGTTTAAGCATTTGGCCGATTATGTTGTTCAAGATGCTTTTTGTTCTTTTGATATAAATACTATAGAACCTAAAAGTATTATTTTTGTTAAAGTAGAAGTTTTAAAATATTTTTTTCAAGTTATTTTCCCGTACATACGGGTGCCTGTTATTTTAATCACTCATGGGAGTGATGCTTCTTGCCCCGGTAGGTTTAAGAAGTATCTTGGTGATCCACGAATTCTTGTTTGGTTTTGCCAAAATTGTGACATAGTACATGATAAAATTTTTGCGATACCTATGGGAGTTGCTCACGCTGGGCTTGAGTATGCTGACATAAGCGTGTTTAATACGGTGCTTAATATGCTTGATCAAGCGCCTGTTAAGACAAAAATTATGAAAGCCTATTTTAATCCTGGTTTGGCGGGCAAAGAAGTGTGTGATTATTTTAAGAAGAAAAAATATGTTTTTCATGCGACAAAACAAAGCGGCCAAGAGAGTTTGTGCGAAAGTTTGCAAGAATGCTTGTTAGAAATGGCTAGGTGCGCTTTTACTTTGTGTCCTGCCTCTAATGGGGCTGATTGTCCTGAGGTTTGGCGAGCGTTGCTTGTTGGGTCTATTCCTGTTGTTTTGAGCTCTCCTGCTGATGTTTTATTTAAAGATTTGCCGGTTGTTATTGTAAAAAGTTGGAAACATCTTACTCCTGATTTATTGCAGGAGAAATATAAAGAAATTTTAAAGAAAAAATACTCGCGGGACATGTTGTTTTTTGATTATTGGTGTAAAGAGGTTAAGAATTTTGTTTAGACCCTTCGACAGGCTCATGGTGAGCGCTTTGGATTCTGCGCTCATGCTGAGCCTGTCGAAGCATGTATTATTCACGAGCAACCCAATTAATTTTATCAACGAGTAATGTTTTTTTTCCTATCCATGTAGCATTGGCGGGCGATATCGAGATTTTGTGGCTGCCCAAAATAGCCGATCCAAGAGATAAATAAGACGTTGAGCGGATTAAGCAGTCAAATTTGGACATCACATAAAAATCGTCTATAACATTCAGATCGTGGGCGTTTTTCTCGGTTCTATATTCCCAGATAATATTTGGTTTATTAACTTTTTTCTTGAATTGTTCAACCAACTGTGCAGGGTTTTGGTCATCGGTAAAGAAATATACATAGAGAGGGGCATTATTGAGGTGCTCTGAGAGTTTTATTATTTGGTCTATGTAGTATTGGTTTGGAGGTAATTTTGTGGGGAAGAGCTTGTCTACGGCTGCTTTTAATTTAGGCTTGGTTTTATTTTTTGCAAAAATTAGGTTTTTATTATTTGTGTTTGGCTCGTTTGGTTTATTTGAGTTGCTCGTAGGTTTTATTTCGGGTTCAGATTGGCTACTGGCCGTTAAATTTACGGGGGTGTTTGTTTGGGCGTTTATATTTATTTGTTCTTGGGTGTTGTTATTGTTAATAATAAATTCTTGATATTTAACGGGGTAGTTTTCGCTCTTAAAATAGTCTTGCGCCTCTGTTGCGCCATCAAAGCCTCCTCCTTTGCGCACATGCATGGCAACGGTTATGCGGTTTTTTGGTAAATCTATAGATATGGGATTGATTGGGGTGAGTATTTTTTTTAGATCTTTTCCAAATTCAGGTTCAGCAAGTGCTAAACTGTAGGCGATGTTCATGTAGAGCGGGCTTATGTGCATGAAGTTTTTGATATTATCGTGATTGAGTTGTGTGTTAAAATTACAGACGAATAACGTCGGTGTTTTAGCTTTGGCCAGGCCAGATATGAGGTCAGCTTCTTTATCTATATTTACGATGCGTTTATATGTTAGGTCAGAGGAAATTTGTTTGTGCTTTTTTTGGTTTTTATAGAGTGTTTCTATAAGTTCGGGGCTTGCATGTTTTTCTGTATTGAATAACGTTAGATCTTGAGCATATTCGAATGGTATAAGCAGGTATGGGATTTTATATTTATATGAGAGCCATTTAGCTTTACAAGTTCCATGAATGTGGTTGCCAAATCGGCGGCAAAATTGGCTGCTTTCGGGTTTATATGTTATTGCATGAAGAGGTGCTTCGACTCGCCTACGTTCTTGCGTAGCTTTGGCGAAGCAGGCAAGCATGCAGTCTTCGTACGAGGCTTTGCCGGACGCGCCAGTGTGAGCGTTTTTTTGATTTTGTGTGCCAAATATTATATTTGGTGTAACGCTAAAAAACATGAAAATAAGTATGCAGGTCAGTAATTTCTTCATAAAAATTCTCCTTATTTGAGAGCTTGCTTTTTATAGAGAATACCTGATCCTAAATAAGAGTTAAAAGTATATTTTAATACGCGTTAAAAGTATTTTTTTTAACTGAGGGAGTTTTATGAGAGTTGTCTTGAAGCGCTTATGTGTATTTGTTCTGGCAGGGGTTGTTTTTTTTGATGCTCTTTTTGGGGGAAATAGTTTGTCAGGCTTAGATAATAATATTCGTGCAGATATCTCTTTTTGTATCGTTGATTTAAAGTTCGATGGTCAGCCAGGTTCAATGTTTAAAGTATGTGAATTTGGTGAGTCTCGTATTTCTGCTTTTAAGGGGTTGGATGAATTTTATTGGGGTAAGTTTTGGCGTTATTTAAAACGAAAATTTAATCTGCCCATTTGGTACGTTGGCCGTTATTATATGCCGGAAAAATTTAAAGAGATGCGGGCTTATAACGCGTTGATTAAAAATGGGGGCCAAGTACTTACTTTTTTGAATCAGCTTGAAAGAAATCCAAAGTTTAAGAGTCTTGTTGGGGATAGAAAGATTGGGGATCATTCTAAGATTTCACAATATAAAGCGATTATTTGTACAGCCAGTATGGATAAGCAGGTTAAAGATTTTCAGAAAAAATACCCAAATGTTTTAGTTTTGGATTTGGCGACGGCTGATTTTGTTAATAGTAAAATTAAGACGGTAAAGCTTTTAGACGATGACGAGTTCAGGAATTATTGTCCAAAGTTTAAAGTTTTAAAACGCATAAAACAGGTTGACCCGTTAGCGTATGCTGGGTATGTGCACAAGACAGCCCAAGAAATTCTCAAAGAGTTTAATTGCGATTGTTATGTTATAAAGCCTATTGCAGACACGATGGGGCGCGGTGTTTCTATAATTCCCAAAGACGAATTAGGCGACGCGTTATATTCTGTACTTAGTCTTACGGCCGGCAAGCAGGGTAAAATAGCGGGTAAAAAAATAGATCGTTTTGCTAAATATTGGCAAAAAAACAGAAACAATACCTGTTTGATTGAAGAATTTGCGCATTCTAAAATAATTAGCGTTGAGGATAAATTGTATGATCCGACGATGCGTTTGATTTTTATTTTATGTTATGACAATCATGTTCCTAAAATTGAGATTCTTGGTGGGTATTGGAAGATTCCCAATGTTGCCCTTAATGATGTTTTAGGTGATTTTACGGTTAAGCATAAATCTGGCACATCGCATGAGACTAAAGCTAATATTGATCCAAAAGATTATCGTATAGTTACTTCTCAGTTTAAAGATTTTATGCTGCACGTTTATTTGAAAATGCTTGGGAAATATTAGACCTAGGGTTAAAAGCTTCTGGGCTAAAGAACGGTAACGTGTCGCGATGCTACGCTTTTTATTTACAATGAACTATCGATTTTGAAGATATGCATGTGATACTTGGATGAGTTTATTGCAAAATTTATTGCCATGATGTATATGAGCGTGCTGTAGGGCACGCGTTCTTGTAGCTATAGCCTATGTTTTTAACTATAGGTAGATGACAAGAAAAATTGGAGATGTTTTTTTGTTTGTAATTGGAGAATTGCATGCGATTTAATTTATCGAAATCTAAAAAAAAATATGGAGCGCTTGTATTTTTAGTGTTTAGTCTTTCTTCATGCTGTCTGCAAAAGCCAGAGCAACTTGATGTTGCTACTGAAAAATTTTGGGCACAAGAAGCTGAGGCGTTGCCGTGGTTGAAAAAATGGGACAATGTGCTTGACTGGCAACCCCCTTTTGCCCACTGGTTTGCCGGGGGACACATTAATGCGTCATGTGCGTGCTTGGACCAGCATATTATTGGCGAGAGTAAAAATAAAATTGCGATATTGTGGGAAGATGAAAGTGGCGCAAAGCGCGAATTAACGTATCAAGAACTCTATGAGCTTGTTAACCGTACGGCTGCCGCCATGCAAAAATATGGGGTTAAAAAGGGCGACGTTGTTACTATTTATATGCCATTGATTCCTGAGGCTATTGCTGCAATGCTCGCGTGTGCTCGTTTAGGAGCCTTGCATAACGTTGTCTTTTCTGGTTTTGGGAGTGATGCTCTGCGTAACAGAATTCTTGATGTACAATCTAAACTTATTATGACGGCTGATTTTGGTTTGCGCCGCGGCAAGCGTTTTCCTATAAAAGACGTTGTCGATAAAGCTATTGTGGGGGTTACATGTGTTGAGCATGTTGTTGTGGTTAGACGCGAGCATGTTCGTGACGAGCAGGATAGGCCTGTTGGTCATTTGTATACAAATGACCAAGATATATACTTTGAAGATTTTATTGCTGGCATGCCAAATTATATAGCTCCAGAAAAAGTTGAGTCTAATCACCCATTATTTGTTTTATATACGTCTGGTTCTACAGGAAAACCTAAAGGCATTATGCATTCGACCGGTGGCTATTTGACGTATGTTTATTCGACGCTCAAAAATGCATTTGGGATAAATAACGATTCTGTGTATTGGTGCACGGCAGATATTGGTTGGATTACGGGACACTCGTACGTTGTATATGGCCCGCTTATGCACGGCGCAACTATTTTATTGTACGATGGCTCTCCTGATTATCCTGCGCCAGATGTGTGGTGGAAATTAATTGAGCGCTATAACGTCAGTATTTTTTACACAGCCCCAACAGCGTTGCGTTTATTTATAAAATACGGTGACGATTATATCACAAAACATAATCTTGAAAGTTTAAAAGTATTGGGTTCAGTTGGTGAGCCTATTAATCCAGAAGTCTGGAATTGGTACTCTGAGATTATTGGTTGCAAGAGGTGTCCAATTATTGATACGTGGTGGCAGACTGAAACCGGTGGGTTTATGATTGCGCCACGCTTTGACATGGACAAAAATAAATTTAAACCAGGTTCAGCTATGTACCCGATGCCTGGAATAGATGCTGCAATTGTTGATGGTGATGGCAAAGAAGTACCGGTAAATACTAAGGGCTTTCTTGTAATTCGCAAGCCGTGGCCTGGCATGCTTTTAGGTTTTTATAGCGATCAGGAACGTTACAAAAAAGTATATTGGTCGCGTTTTAAAAATATGTACGAAACGGGTGATTATGCGATCAAAGATGAAGACGGTTGCTTTTGGATTTTGGGGCGCTCTGACGAGGTTATTAAAATTGCAGGGCACCGTATTGGTACTGCTGAAGTTGAATCTGCTGTTGTTACCCATCCTGATGTTGCTGAAGCTGCAGCTATTGGTGTTGATGATGAGTTGCGCGGGGAAACGGTTGTTATTTTTGCAGTGCTTAAAGGGGGAGATGCGATTGGTCATCCCAGACTAGATCTGGGATCCAGTACTTTATCTTCGGCAATTATTGCACGTATTCACCAAACGCTTGGGAAATTTGTTGTTGTGAGTGCTGTTTATTTTGTGGACAAGTTGCCAAAGACGCGTTCCGGAAAAATATTGCGCCGGGTGCTCAAGGCAATGGCACAAAACAAGCCACTAGGTGATTTATCAACAGTAGAAGATGATTGTGTTATCGATGATGTTCTTGGCGTGTATCAAAATTTTCAAAAAATGCAGACAAAAAAAATGTCTTATGCATTTTTTGATGAGCTGCCCAATTATATCGGGTAAAATGTCAAGAATTGAACTTGCGTATTAAGCATGGTATAAAAAATAAAGAGAAGAGAGCAGAAGATAAGAAGTAGTTTTTTACCGGGGAGTTGGAACGTGGTAGATGAAAAAAAAGGTCTTTATATTGCTGAGCCTGGAATGGCGGTAAGTTCGTTTATTGAAAAACTCAATAAACTTTCATATAAAAACTTTCCAGTCGATGAGGTTTTGAATCTTTTACGCAAAGAAGCTTTGAGTTTTGAATTTTTAGAGCCTTATGTTTTCTTTTCAGATGCGCGTTATACACGTAACGTGATACATAAGTCTCCTGAGTTTGAAGTTTTGGTTATGTGCTGGAAACCAGGACAAAAAAGTACTATTCGTGAACACAAAAATAATCAGAGTTTGTTACAGGTTGCTCTTGGGAATTTACAGATTTCTTATTATCAAGAAGATCCTACGCCGGGAGCTAAAATCGTTAAAAAAATAAACGCGGTCGATTTGAAACAGGGCTCTATTGAAGGAGCTTCAGGTGTTTATCAAGTTGAAAATGTGTTTGGAACAGATGCTGTTTCTTTGCATGTGTTTATACCGCCATTAAGTGATACTGATATTTATGATATCGAGACAAATACTAAGAGAGCGATGTCTTTTGGATATCATTCGATTCATGGAAAATTAGTTGGGCCTGAGGATAAGAGATAAGAATTAATAAAAAAAACGAGCACATTTTTTTATTTCTAACAAAAAAATGTGCTCGTTTTTTTATGTGTGTGATTAGCCTGGGCACAACGGCCCCAGGTTATAAATTACCCTTAAGCTGTTTAACGAGTAAACCGATATCTTTCCATCCAATAGTAGCCCAATCTTCCCACCCTTGAGACTTATCGCCCCCATATATAATATAACTTTTACCAAGTGGAATTGCCGCAGCATGAGCAAGAGCATTCCATTTTTTTAAGTTTGTAAAGAAGTCTAGCGCAACAGATTCACCTGACTTAATCTCTATGGGAAACAACTTTCGTCCCTCGTCAACGATGCAATCGACTTCTATTGCTCCGTTTTTATCACGCCAAAAGTAAATTGGAGGCTGCTTACCAAAATTAAAATATTGTTTATATAAATCTGCAATAATAAAATTTTCAAAAATACTGCCGTGTGATCTATCTATTGTCAGTCGATCTGGGGATTCTATATCAAGCAGATTGCATAAAAGACCTGTATCATAAAAATAGATTTTTGGGTGACGGATAATGCGCCTGCTAAAATTATTAGCATAAGGCTGAAGGAGAAAAATAATATAACTTGCTTCAAGAATCGAAATCCAGCGCTGCATCGTCGGCATACTCATTCCACAGGCATTGGCTAGTTCAGAAAGGTTAAGAAGTTGCCCAACGCGTCCAGCACACAATTTTACAAATTTTTTAAATGTATTAAGGTCCCCAACGTTAGATAACTGGCGAACATCACGTTCAACATATGTTTGAATATACGATGGGTATAATTGAGTTGGTGGAAATGATTCTGAATAAATACGTGGATAAAAGCCATTAAAAATTACGTTATCTACAGAAGTTGTTTTACCTTCAGGAGTTGTGTTATTGCTAGAAGTTTTTTCGTGTATCAAATTGTTTTCAGACATTTCACTCATGGATAATGGCAAAAGAGTTAAAATGCCAACACGTCCGGCAAGGGACTGACTAATTGCTTGGTTCATTAAAAAATTTTGAGAACCTGTAAGAACAAAATATCCAGGGCGCTTTTTTTTATCTACTTCTAATTGTATATATGAAAGTATTTTTGGAACATTTTGAAACTCATCAATAATTATGCCGTGCTCGTTTTCATGTAAGCGCAAAAACTTTTCTGGATCTTCTTCAGCGATTTCTCTTGTTTTAGAATCTTCCAGCGACGTATATTGGTAATTTTTGAATGTTTTTATGGCTAAAGTAGTTTTTCCTGATTGCCGTGGGCCAAGAATGGCAACGACCGGAAACCGGGTATATTCACGTAAAGTAGCCTCAAGATCTCGATTAAACATTTCATATCTCCATATTTATGCTGTTTTAATATCTGATGTTAAAATAGCATAATAGACGAAAAATAGCAATAATAGAGCAGGTAAACCATTAATTTTACTCGATTTTGTCTCAAATTAAGTTTTCCTACTCTGCGCAATCGTAATTGATCATGCCTGTTACATTTACATTTGCACCACTAAGTACGGTTATATTAAGATCATAATCAGGTCCTAATGCAGCGTTGCCAAACACAAGTGAATTGGTGAGAGATTGTGTGTGGTTACCTTCAAGATATTGGTTGGTAAAAGTTATATTGTTTTCTAGGAGTAATCGGCCCCTGGTTAAACGTAAGCCGGTATGAGTAATTGCAAGTGTTGCGCCATTGAGATGTATGGTTGACGAAGCGTCTTGCATATAAATAAGATCTTTGTTAGTCGATAGATATGGAGCAAAAGAAAAAGTTGTGCCGTGATCAAAATACAAATTGCTTTGATTACCGATGTAGCTTTGTTGTGAAGAGAGATAATTGAATTGTGATGTGCC
>JBDRBF010000021.1:0-17612 GCA_043822925.1 bacterium | reverse complement strand
TTTAGTAATAACACTAACGCCTATGCCGGAAAACTCCCCTTTTGTTGACTCCATCATCGATTTATAACTTTTTGGCATAAAAAAAGAAGAATGTGCATCAACCTGACTTACTGCTGCCTTAAGCGCATCTTGAATAAATTTAGCAAATTCAACTTTTCTAAACGCTTTTTTCTCAACCAAGCCAACAACTTCTGCAAAAGTCTGGAACCACTTATAAATATCTTGTTCAGCATTGTAATCCTGCTTCAGACCTGTCGAAATTTCAGGTTTAACTTGTTTATGAGTTTTTTCAGGTTTATTTTTTTTTGATTTTGACTTTTTAACAAGCACCTGTTTGGCAACACGTCCAGCAATACTCGTATCTGCCCCCACTTCGTGACTCGCTGAATAACCTAAAGCCCCGATACTAGACAATAAAAGTACACCTATAAAAACATTCTTCACGCCCATAAAAACTCCTATCCCTTTTTGTAAGAAAAATGCCAGACCCTATACACTATGTTATAACACTATGCTATAGTTTCAGTACGCAGTTTAATATATTCGAGACAAGTGTAACGAAAGCGCAACGAGAAAAGATATCTTTTATGAACAATTTACAAACACTCATCCCAAAAACAGAAGATACGCTTATAATTATCGTCACCGGACTCTCTGGTGCCGGTAAAACATCATTCATGAGATCACTAGAAGATCTCAACTTTTATTGTGTCGATAATTTACCCATCCCGCTGCTAGCTACTTTTCTTGATTTGTCTTTTAAAGCCCAACCACAAAACCACCATCACCAACAAACCAACCAACAACACAACCAACAAACACATCAAGTTCCACAAAAAATAGCACTAGGCATAGATGCACGGGGCGAACATTTTTTAAAAGATTTTGCCCAAGAAATTAATCGCCTCAAAAACATAGAAAAGCTCAGTAATATAAAAATCGTCTTTTTGAACGCCCATGAACAAACGATACTTAAGAGATTTCAGGAAACCCGCAGAAAACACCCGCTGGCCCAAAATAATACAGATATAATAAGCGCGATTAGACGCGAAAAAACACTCCTTGACCCCATATTAAACATGTCAGACATGATTCTCGACACAGACAAGTTTAATATTCACGAACTGCGCCGATGGACGCAAAACACGTTCTCTGACGCACAAGAACGCACACTTTGTGTAAATTTAATATCGTTTGGCTTTAAGTACGGCGTACCAGCTGAAAGCAACTTTGTGTACGATCTACGCTTCTTACCAAACCCATATTTTATCCCAGAACTCAAAAATCTTACCGGCTTAGATGCAAGCGTCCAGGAATATCTGTTTGCGCAAGAAGAAACTACTGCTTACTGGGACCGGCTGCTTGATTTCCTAAAATACTCGCTCAAAAAGTTTTATGAAGAAGGCCGATTTTTTGTAACTATCGCAATTGGCTGCACCGGAGGCAAGCATCGTTCGACAGCTTTTGTTGAAAAAATTAATAACTTAAAGCTCGAAAATGTCACATTTTTGACGCACCACCGGGATTTGGGCAAAGAGTAAAAAGCAAAAATATCTTTATCTAAATAAAGATATTTTTTTACGAAAGATGCAAAGTGAAAGAATTCATAGCATATAAAGGATCAAAGTTTATTATCGAATGGTATTATAATACCAATGAAAAAAGCCAAGCCTTCGAATACTTTCAAAATTTAGATGATGCCTTTCAGGATAAGATGATCAACCTTTTTGCACTTATGGCAGAAATCGGATTAATTAAAGATAAAACAAAATTTAGAAATGAGGGGGATGGAATATATGCCTTCAAATCTAGAACGCATCGGTTCTTATCGTTTTTCTTTATTGGGAAAAAAATTATTATCACAAATGCCTTTAATAAAAAACAAGATAAGTTACCCATTAATGAAAAAGCTAAAGCTTTAAAATATAAAAGTGACTATGAAATAAGAATAAAAAAGGGAGCATACTATGATTAAACCTGTAGTAAAAAAAAGCATAAAAGTTCGCTCAAAAAAATCAAAAACAAAAACACCTACTAAAGTATCCACTAAAACATCTACCTATGAACGATTAACACAAAATCCAGACCGGAAAGCAAAAATAACCAAAGAATATCAGGATCTTTTGCTTTCCGAGTTATTAATTGCTCTTATGGAAGAAGACCACGCATCTGTACGAAAACTAGCTAAAGCCGCAGGAATTTCTTCATCCATCATTCAAGATATTCGCTCTGGGGAAAAAGAAAGTTTAACTATCAAATCATTTTCAAACATAGCAGCAGCTTTGGGCTACGGAATAGTGCTAGAGAAATTAACAACAACAATTCGTAAATAAATTTCTCGCAAGCAAAGGGAAAGCATGCGTATAAAAACGTTTTTTCAGCTTATAATTATCGGGGGGCTATGTAGCACCCTGGGATATTATTTTGTATATGGCGACAAGGGGCTCATACAGTTCAAAATACTCAAACAAGAAGTCGAAGTACAAAAAGATATCGTCAAAAAACTTCAAGCTGAAGTTCAGGTTTTAGAACTAAAACTACAAGCGTTCAACGAAAACGACTTCGAAAAAGAAAAAATAGCCCGCGAAGACTTGCACATGGGATACACCAACGAATTTGTATATATCTTAGCGCCCAAAAGCAAAAAACAGTCTTAAACCAAAAGACCGGCTCATGTCTACGCAATAGAACAAGCCCTACCTAAAACGATAAAAATATGTATAATCGAAGCCAGATATATTTAAAGATCCCCTTCGACAGGCTCCCAGGCTTCGCGTGAAGCTTCGCCGGGCACGGCAGGGTGAGCGCTCCTGGGATGACAAATATTAAGCTGTGTTTTCTTGTAAGTATTTTTAATAAAATATGGGCAGAACCATGATAGATCCAAAAAACAAAAATCCTGAAAATAGCCAAGAATTAACTCCAGGCCTAACGCCAGAAACAACAATAAATACAAAAGAAAAAGAATCAGAAGAACATGCGATTAGATTGGGCAAAGTTACTAAAATGCACCAAGAAAACACACAAGCATGGCCAGAAGCACAAAAAGTAACGGCGACTTCTCAGCAAGCGCTCGAAGAATATGAAAAAACAAAATCAGAAACTCAAGAATATATGCTCGCTGGCCGTTTAATCACGATACGCGATCACGGCAAAAGTTTTTTCGGCAATATTCAAGACCGTTCCGGCATGCTCCAAGTTTATATAAAAATGAGCGATGTCGGCGATGCAGCTTTTGAACATTTTAAACGTAATATCGATCTAGGCGATCACCTATGGGTCCGAGGCACGTTATTTACCACAAAAACCGGCCAAGTAACACTCAAAGTCGCCGAATTTAAACTTATTAGCAAATGCTTACGCCCATTACCAGAAAAATATCACGGACTCGTCGACACAGAACAACGCTATCGCCAAAGATATTTAGATTTAATGAGCAATCCAGAACGTAAAGAAAAATTTATTAAACGTTCAAAAATTATTCAATCAATACGCGCGTTTCTACAAAATCACGACTTTATTGAAGTCGAAACCCCAATGCTTCAGCCTATACCAGGCGGAGCAACAGCGCGTCCATTTATTACCCATCACAATGCGTATAACATCGATTTATTCTTGCGCATAGCTCCTGAACTTTATTTAAAGCGCTTAGTAGTCGGCGGCATCGAACGCGTGTTTGAAATTAACAGAAACTTCAGAAACGAAGGCGTTTCAACCAGGCATAACCCAGAATTTACCATGCTTGAATATTATATGGCTCATGGCAACTATAAAGACGGTATTAAATTAACAGAAGAACTTATACATGACGCTGTTGTAAAAAACTTTGGAACTGAAGAAATTATCTATCAAGATCTAACGCTCAACTTCAAAGCACCATTCAAATGCTTAAGCATGAAAGACTCGTTAATAGAAATCGGCGGCCTAACTGCTGACCAAATCACTGAAAAAAATATCGATTCTGTCATCAAACAAAACAAAATAGAACTCGCTGGGACACAAAGTTACGGCGTAAAATTGTTTGCACTTTTTGAACACTTAGTTGAAGCTAAAATCATTCAACCAACGTTTATCACAGAATATCCGGTCGAAGTTTCGCCTCTGGCCAAACGCAACCCGCACAACCCGGCTATCACCGACCGTTGCGAACTATTTGCTGCCGGCATGGAAGTCGCCAACATGTTCTCCGAATTAAATGACCCAATCGACCAAGCTGAACGCTTTAAATCACAAGTACAAGCACGCGATGCTGGTGACCAAGAAGCTCATCACTACGATGCTGACTACGTTACAGCGCTTGAGTATGGGCTACCACCATGTGTTGGCGTTGGCATTGGGATCGATCGTCTTGTTATGCTTTTAACTAATACCAGCTCGATTAAAGACGTAATTTTATTCCCGACCATGAAAAAACAGTAAGAAAACCCTTCGACAAGCTCAGGGAGAGCGCTCATGCTGAGCCTGTCGAAGCATATCTAAAAAAATATTTTTATAAAAAAACTCTCTGTGCTTTGTGTAGCCCGGGCACGAGGGCGGGTTTTAACCCGGTCTAAACCCCGGGATAAAAATATCCATGGGCAAACGAAAAAACCGGAGCCAACATGCAAACTCAAACAACAAAAAAAACAGGCACAAAAATTAAAACTAAAAAAACACCCCAAGATTACACGTTTATTACTGGCGCAAAATATGTCTGGAAGCTCAAAAAACCAAACCCAGAAATAATAAGCAAAATTAGTAATAATCATAATTTGAGTTTGCCAATAGCCCATACGTTATATTCACGCGACTTTATCGATAAAAATATTATAAACGCCTATTTATTTAGCTCGTACGAACAAGACGTGTCCCACTCGAACTTATTAACAGATGCAGGCAAAGCAATCGAACGTATTTTAAAAGCGATAGAAAACAAAGAAAAAATTCTTATTTTTGGAGATTATGACGTCGATGGCGTCACGTCTACTTCACTTTTATTATTAACGTTAATCCCGTTAGGCGCACAAATAAACTATTACTTGCCCATACGCAAAAAAGACGGCTACGGACTATCAAAAGATGTCGTGCTCAAAGCAATCCAGAACAAATACACACTTATAATCACGGTCGATAACGGCATTACAGCGCATCCAGCGGCACAAGATGCCCATGACGCCGGCATAGACGTAATTATCACAGACCATCACCAGCCCCACGGCGTATTACCAACAGCATATGCAGTCGTTAACCCAAACCAAAAATCTTGCGTCTACCCATTTAAGTTACTAGCAGGCGTTGGCGTCACGTTTAAACTCATGCAATTATTATGCGAACATAAAAATATTACTATGCCAGAAAAAGCATACGAACTACTCGCGCTAGGCACCGTAGCTGATGTGGTCCCATTAATACACGAAAATAGATACTGGGTCAGATATGGGCTCAGCAAAATAAACAAAAACCGCAGTCATGCCATATCAGTTCTGGCCCAAAATAGCATGCTCACCAAGCCAATCTTAAGCTCGATAGACGTTGGGTTCATGATCGCGCCACAAATTAATGCCCTGGGACGCCTAGACGACCCCCGCGAGGCGGTCAAATTTTTGATTAGCGACAACTTTACAGAAGTCGAGCGCATTGGTATCGTCTTAAAAAAAATGAACGAAGAGCGCAAAATTATAGAGCAACGCATTTACTCTGAAATTACAGAAGCTATTTTCGCCAAATCGATAAATTTAGAACAAGAAAATCTTATTATGGCTGGCAACAAAAATTGGCAATCCGGCGTAATAGGCTTGGTAGCCGGAAAACTCATGCATAATTTTGGCAAGCCAACAATTCTCTTTCACTTAGACAATACGGGCATAGCCAAAGGCTCGTGTAGATCGATCCCAGAATTTAATATTTTTCATGCACTCCAAGAATGCCAAGATCTCTTGCTCACGTTTGGCGGCCACGCATGTGCAGCTGGTCTATCATTAAAACAAGAAAATGTACCTGAATTAAAAGAACGGCTTGAAGCTCTTATTGCCAAAACAGTTGCACCCCAAGATTTATTACCCAAAATTACACTCGATGCCTACCTAGAACTGGGCGATGCAACCAATAAACTTATGTCAGACATGGATCAACTGGAACCGTTTGGCAACCAAAACCCACAACCAACTTTTTTAATCAAAAACGTTACACTTTTAAAACAACCCATGTTACTAAAAGATAAACACGTAAAATGCTTTTTATTCTCGAACGGGGTAATTAAACCGGTAATTTTCTTTAATAGACCTGACATCTACGCAAAACTTGCTCATATTGGCGAGACGCCATTTGATCTGGCCGGACACGTCGTAAAAAACGAGTGGATGGACAACGTAAGTATCGAGCTACAGGGCCTTGATATCGCCATTAATAGCCAAGAATAATAATCGCCCACAAAATTTTAAATCAAAAAGCATCCCCGCACCCAGAGCACAGTTAATACTATAAACGCACCCTTTGTGCTTCAAGTCTTAGCGCTTCTTTTTTCTTGCCCGTAATTCTATGTAAAACAGTTACTCTTCGTCAGAATCTGACAACGCTAACCCGTTCACCATTGCGTTAAGACCAAATGCTTCATTAAAATCAAACGTTGGATCTTGAACTATTTCTTTACGCTCCATAGCCTCCCCATTTTCATCAAACGTTATCTCTTCAACAACATGACAAACGCTAACATGCCTCTCAGGATCAATTAATTTACAAATCACCCGTGCGTCTTCGCGTTCCGATGCATAATCTATAGGCAACTTACCGAACAAATCTTTTTTTAAAGTATTCGCTCCTAATTTAAGCAAAACCCAAATAAACGTTACACAATAATCTAACTTAATAGCTGCGTGTAACATATTAAATTTATCGAGTTTTTCTTTATATTTCCGGTTTTTTTGAAATACCTGATCTAATGCCTGGTATATTTCTTGTGCATGTTTTTCATAATAATCAGAAAACGCATCGTTCATTTTTCCAACAAACCAAACCCCTGACGTATACCCATCTCTAAAACCACACTGAAAAATACTTTTTATTTCTTTTCCCAAATCTTTAACTAATTTCTTATTCAACGTAGGCTCATCGCATACGGTGTGTTTTTCAGTTTTTTTAACTGAAAAACAACCATGCATCCCAAAGGCTACAGGCCCAAACGATAAGAAACAAGCAGTCAAAACAACTAATAACTTCTTCACAAGTCGTCCTCCAAACACCCCCAAAACAACTATTTTTATTCTCGTCCAAAACGCGCATATAAACTACATGGCAACGTACGTTGACCCGATTTTTCTTGCAAGTGCAATTCACCAAATTCTATATTTTTGCCCGGAAAAAAATCACCCAATAAATTCTTAAGCACTGTAGCACTGTATCCCATGCTATACCCATTAAAAATGACAAATAATGGATCTGGCACAAGCACTTGTTTACACAGCCCAAGCAGTCTCTGTACCTGTTTTTCAAATTCAAAAACTTTGCCCTTCTGATCACGCCCAAACGCTGGTGGGTCGAGAATTATGGCATCATAACTGACGCCACGCTTAATCTCTCGACTAACAAAATCGACGCAATCATCGACAATCCAACGAACCGGCTCCCCACCTAAAAGACTCATCGTTTGATTTGCGCGTGCCCAGGTGACAGCAGCTTGCGATGCATCAACATGACAAACTTTTGCCCCTGCTGCAGCTGCACATAACGTAGCGCCCCCTGTATACCCAAACAAATTAAGTACGCTGGGTTTAGAACCTGAACCAGCAGTATAAATTTGATTCATCATCCACTGCCAATTTGATGCCTGTTCTGGAAAAATGCCAAGATTCTTACTTGCAGACGAAAGTCGAAGAGAAAAAACAATCGCTTGGTCTCTACCATCAAACGTAAAAGTCCATAAGTCTTTAAAACTCTTCTTCTTTTCCCATGTATATTTACCATCAGATGTTTTTTCAAGAATTGCATCAACATTAGCCCACACAGATTTTTGAGCCTGTGGACTCCAAACACAATTAGCATCTGGACGAACGATAATATTATCGCCAAAACGTTCAACTTTCATGCCATTGCCCGAATCTAAAAGCTGATAACTTTTGCTCTGCGCTGGAACAAGAATCGTATTTTGCTGCTTATTATTCATATTTCCCCTATTTATATCTATTTTATTCTTCTTCCCAATGAGCCCAAGACGGGTACGGCTCGACGGCGTCATAATCGTCAAACAAATTTTCTTTATACGTAATACCAAAATAAAGAGGCAAGGTCATCTTTTCTAATAATAACACAGCTGCTTTAAAATCTTTTTTATTACCATAGCGTACAGCTATATTACTATCAGGATCTTTAGCAATCATTTCAAGCGTTGCAATAAGCCTGACCCAGCACCTAATACCAGCTTTTTGCTCTTGCCGGCCCAAAAATATATAACGTTTACGTTTTTTTCGCTGCCCTCCAGAATCCAGCCCAGATTCTTGACCCGAAACTTGAGATGCTCCAGATTGAACAGACCCAGTATTTTGGCCAGAACTAACCGTCCCGCTCGAACCTGCAGTACCGGAGGATCCAGATTTTGCATTTTTCTTCGTTTTATCAAAACAAAAAAAGCCATTACTATCCAACTGAATAATCCCGTGCTTAGTCGCTTTTTTTAAAATCTTTTTCTGTTCCATTTTCCAGTACACGCTTTGCTTAAGTTTTTCATACAAATCTGACGATGTTATAACCGTACCCACGTCATGCTCACTCTGATGTTTTTTAACGTACCGGCTGATAACATTAAGCGTATCCGGATCGGCATTTCTTTTTGTTTTTCTATCAATAAAATTACACGCAAACGAAAAAACGCCATTATTCGTATCAGTGCTTTCCCAATTTAAGCGATAAATTTGATTACCCAAGACGCCATAGTTTGCACGGCCAGCCAAATGAAACATAGCTGATGTTTGAACCAACGATACAGGCACTTTGCCGCTCTTAAACGGCTCAAATATACGCTGAAAAACCTGAACCGTATGCGCACCCTCTGGCTGCACCACAAATAGCGGCGGAGCCGGATAAATTTGCCTATTAATCTCAATCTTATTTCCATCTTTTTCAGTAGAATAAATCAAATTAGCAAGCGTTGCATACCAACTGGCCCGCAACATACGCAAAAACGGCGTTAAATAAACTTCGTCACGACATTCTGGCAAAAACGTAAAACACTGACGCACCGTCACACCACCAGTAGTCTGCACAAACGGGCTCACATTTTTACCTACGCCCTGACCAGAATTTAAAAGCGAAGCACTAATAACCCCCGGATCTTCCCACATAAATTCAAGCTGTTCATTCTGAATACTTGTTTTAAAAAAATGCTGTAATAAATAACAAAAATTACACATGCAAGAAAAATCAAACAACTGTATATTTACAAAATGCTTAGATAGCCCATACAAATCTTTAAAATGGTTACGCTCGTGCACAACTTTATCGCTCGCACACGCATGAACATACGACATAAAAGAATCAGGCATTTTTTGAAGCTTTTCTCGCAAAATATTAGTAAGCGCCTCAACCGTAATTCCGGTCAAATCACCTTGATCCCGCCCCACAATAAACTCATATAATCCAACACGCACTAACGCCTCAAGCTTAAATGCGTCGAGAATCCTTGCTACTTTTCTATCATCAAGCAAATAGTTTAAAAGCTCGCCACCACTAGAAAAATTTTTATAAATACTCTTGTTAACATCAAATCGTGAATCCAAGAGAGCGAACTGCTGCAACAAATAATTTATTCTTACGTTCTCTCTGGACGAGCGTGGATACATGCCCAAAAAATCAACAAAAACAATATTTTTAGCCTGTTTTTCTCTTAATTTGCTCATAAGATCGTCCAAAAATAATCGGTACGCGAGCGGGAACCTGATCCCATTACAAAAAAGCATCTGTTCAGATTCAATATTCTTAAGCCCCTCTGATTTAACCTGGGCAAGCGGCATAAGCATACGTATCGCTAAAAAATTGGCTTTATTAAATAAATATGGCTTCCCGTCATACTCAAACGGCACCCAGTAATTTTCCTGTTTTTTTTTAAGTAATAGCACATTTCTGACAAACATAGTTTTAGGATTATCGATATCGTTAATTTCTGGCGCAAAATAACCAGCACGCGCAATAATACCAGAGACACGTAAAATAAGTTCCTGATACTCGCGCTCATACTGAACATGATTACTGCGCACATGCGCACGTAATTCTTCAATAAATTGGGCCCCAAACTCAGTCTGAGCATCAGCATACACAAGCCCATCAGGCTTGTACGTGAAATGACTCACCTGAGCAGGCATATCCACAATAAATACATTATCTTTAAATTGAAACATATCAGCTACCTGAGACGACGAATTATCAACGTGATCAAACTGGTCAATATTATCGCCATGAACCATCCAGTTCTTAATATTACCAAGCATGGTGCTTTTGCCCACGCCGTCAACAAAACTACAAAATATATAAACCGTTGGTTCAGCATTTACCGGCTCAAGTGTTTTGACAAAGCTTTTCACAAACGTTTGTGCATTACGCGTAGCCCCCCGTTCCTGTTTGCCAAAAATTTCTATGGGATACGTAATATCAGGACCTATGGCAAACTTTGTAATAGGCAACCCAGATTTTAAAACATGACGGGCATTTTCAATAGAAAACAAAATATCCTGCGTTCCAGCCACCTGCTTATTACCAACTTTAAAACCACCGGCATAAAGTGCCTGCCAAAAACGTATCAGCCACCCAAAAACGAGATTCGCATCCCCTTTTTTGACAATCGGCATAACGCGAGCTTGTGCTTTAATAATTAATGGAAGCGCCTCATCAAAAGCATGTTCTTGAAATATAGAAGCCCGGTCATCAAATAAAAAAATGCTTGCAGCGTTTATATGCTGAAAAACACTATCCTGAATAATATCTTTAAACAAAAAACCGGTCATAAACCCAAATCTATTATGCAACTTGAGCGACCAACCTGCGTTACTCTTTAAACTTGCTTCGTCGTTTATTTTTGCTTCTTTATAATTCGTATAATACGGCGGCACGGCATTTTCTTCATACCCCAAAATCACACACCTGCCAGAAAGCTTATAACCATTAGCTTGAAGCTCGCCTTCTAACTGGTCAAAACTTTGCGCTGTTTTGCGTAAAATAAACGGATGATACTCATGAACATAACGCCCTTCAGGGCTAAACTCATAATGCTTAATAAAATTTTCAGCGAACGCTGCTTGATTTATCTCGACTTTTTGATTTACACAAAACACACAACTTTGAGTAAATATAAACACAAAAGCACACACCCTAAAAACACGCATCACATAACCCCCAGCTCAGCAGATTCTTTGGCAATTTGTTTACCCTCAGCATCATCACCAAAAAGCTCTTCAAGCTGCGCAACGTCATCAACGCCGCATTTAGTTTTCAAACTCGCCAGCAATTCTTTACATGTTTTAAGAACATCCTGATAATCTTGCTCATATAAGCTACCAGCCAACTTTTTCAGAATATACTCCAGATCAGTAAAGCAACGCTTGGCACATTTGAGATCTTTGAGCAAAATAGCTTCGTTAAAAATTTTTATAACAAAGTCGAAACTTAACGCATAAAAATCATACACAACCGTTTTGCCATTATTTTGAAAATAGACAAAAAGATCCTGGGTATTTTTAGTTTTTTTCTTATCATCGTACAAATAGCTCATATAATTAGAGTAAAAGCTACTCTTACTCTGCTCTGGGACCGATATTTTTTTTGTTATAAGATCGACACGGGCTATACATAAGAATTCGCTAATAAAACTCAGCTGATCTAAAATATATTCCCAATAACTCGGCACACTAATTTGATTACTTTTATCGACAAAATAGAACCATGGCTGGTCCGTAAAAACGTTTATAATATCATCAAGGGCTAATGCTATCTGATCCGGAGTCATATGTTCAAAGAATAATTCACGGATAACAAACACTTTTGGATAATATTTTTTAATATATTGGGTATAAAAATCGAAATTTGGAGCTACAATCCCCTGCTTAGTTTTCATATATTCTTGATATTTGGGATCACCCAGAAGCGCTGTTAACTGCTTACCCTGATCTTGATCACTTACGCTCTCAGAGCTTTCCAAGCAAACCCAGCAAGAAATTACAGCAAAAAAACATATAATAAACAGTTTTTTTTTACTTAACACCATACAGCATCTTTCCAAACCCACCAGAAACACCCGATAACGCCATAGAAAGTTTTTTTGAAAAAACAAATGCACGGGCCGTCGCTTTTTTATCTGAGCCAAGCTTATCTAAATTATTGACCGTATATTCGACGTATTCAGCACAATCATCAACAACGCTGGTCAAATAAGAAACACTTTTTTGAATTTCTTGATACAAAGCTGCTTGACCAACATCTTGTGAGCCCTCATAATTTCGTGAACTTTCAAGCACAAGCGCAATCAAATCTTCGATTGCATCTAAAAATGCCCGGTACGAAACCACAACATCTGCGCACAAAAATTCTTTGTCTGTTTCACTCATAAACTGATCAATAGATACTACAGGCCCAGAGCCCAGTTCTGTTTGCCCATGTTGACCAATTTGTTCAACATGAGCTTGAGCATGCAATATTTTTATCGTCCGGACAAAACTTTCAAGCGCCCGCCCAATATCGCCAATACGCTTATTGAGTACTTCGCAATCATTTTGATATATAGTCGAATCTGTTTCGCCTAAAAAACGCTGTAAAATATTCCAAGAAACGTTTTTGCCACGGGAAAACATATCCAAAATAACCGCTGCCAAAGCAAGTCCCATGCCTGCGGTCAACGTTGTTTCAAATACGCCAGAAATAGTATGTTTTCTATTCTCTCGTTCACAATAATCAACTAAAAACTTAGTTTTGGCGCGCTTATACTCAGCTATCTCTTCTTGGATCAATAACCCACCGGCTCCAGAAGTACTCTCTGGTGGCCAAAAATAGCTTTTTGCCCAATACGCACACAGCCCAGTAGCAGCTAAAGCTGCAAAACTATATACAAACGTACGTCTGTTATGAGCCGAGCTTAACTGTTTATGCAAAAGCTCTTGCTTTGCTGCAAGCCGCTCAGCACTTACACGCTCCAAAATTACAGGCTTAATAACGCCCGCATTAGCATCTTGCGGCACAAACGCAACTATATCTGTGCCTATATCCTGTGTTGCCTGAGTATCTGTGCCAGCATGTACAAAGCTTGCAAAAGTCACACACAAAACATTTATAAATATTACGTAAAAACTATATTTTTTAATCATTTTTAAATGTCTGAAAACTTATTATAACTATCATCATCATCATCGTCATCAGACAAAAAGCTGCTCTTTTTCTTACTTCTAGAACGATTACGCCCAGAAACATCAAGCGTACTCCCTGTCGATTTAACTTTTTCAATTAAATATTTAAAAATATTACCAAGTCCATCTTGAAAGGCATTAATAAACGCTTTATTTGATTTGAAACGAGCATCAAGCTCATTAATAGTCTTTGTCTTTTCTATGATCGCTTTAAACTGAGTCAGTAAAGACACAATTTTTTGTGCATAAAAAACTTCGATAGATTTTGGGGCATAATGCTTAATACGTTCGTTAAATTCTTCAATGAGACGCTCAAAAATTCCCGAATAAAAGGCAACCAGTATGCGCCATGGATCAAGAGCCGCTAGTTCTGCTTCTTGCTTGGCCAGTTCTGCTGCTTGCTCTGGCGTCAGCTCGGGGACAACAACATCATCATCGCCATCAAAATCTTTTTTACTCTCATCAAAGGGGCGCAGCGCCATATCACGTCCACGCAAACTGTCTTTCAGCCCTTCTTTGATAATTTTACTCATATCTTTAAACGTATCATTAATTAGATGCGCCCACGCGTCTAAACTATCTTCAGTAAACCCTGCATACCCATCATGAAAGATATCATCACACAGTCGGCTCCAAGCACTAAGCCCGCTATCAACTGCAAAAGTAAACGCGAGACCAAAAATTTTGTCCAAAGCGCCACTAATACGTGTACTCAAAGATTTACTAAAATCAGTAGCTATTCGGTATGCCAAACCTTGCATAAAGCCATCGCCGATATTATCAACTTTGCCATGCCACCCACGATCTCCAGACATTGCACGAGCAATATTCTCGCCCCACTTAGATTTACTCGTCAATAATAATGCATCAATTTGCTCTTGAATTAAAGCAAGTTTACCTGGGGTCGTCCCGATACCTTCTAAACTCTCAATCTGATGTTGAATATACTCATCGGTAAGCCCATCAATAGGTTCCCGCTCTTCTTTTGAAAGCCGAGCTTGCGCTTTCAAAAAGCCCTCTTTATCAGCTAAATAAGCTTTATATCTACCAAGTTTTTTTATCGAATTTTCTAAATGGGTACTCAGCGATGCCTGTAATTTGAGATTCGCCCTAAGCATAGAAACCTCAGGAGACTCCGTATTAAATAACCCGCCAATTCCGCCGTCTCTATCACGAGCCTGCGCATCGAAAAAACAGAAAGAACTGCTTAAAAAAAGAAAAATAAGATACTTGCTTTTATTCGCCATTATAAATTCTCGCTCATTATGTAAATTATAGGTGCCCAACCCAGCTAAAACTAAGTTTGAGAATTATAGCAAGCAATGGAGACATGTCCAACAAAAATACGTTAATCTAACGCAAAAAAGATTATTAAACCTGGGTTAAAAAACCATGAAGAATAAAGAACTATTCAACTTTGCCTATGGTTGAAACCATAGGCTGATACCAAATCTCAGGTGATTACACCTGAGCACCGGTGCAATACATCATCTCCAGATCATCAGGCGTAATCGCCTGAAACTCTCTTGCAAGCCTAGTGTTTTAACACTAGGCAAAGCTCTGGATGCACGATCCCTTCTGTTCTTTATTTAAGATGGTTCTTAAGATATTGCCCCGTAAGACTCTTTTTTTCCCGTGCAACAATCTCAGGTGTACCCATAGCAACAATAAATCCACCACTCTGGCCACCTTCAGGCCCAATATCAATAAGATAATCGACCGATTTTAAGACATCGAGATTATGCTCAATAACTATGACAGAGTTACCCCGGTCTACTAATTTATTTAAGACAAGCAAGAGCTTTTCGACGTCGCAGCTATGCAACCCAGTAGTAGGCTCATCAAGAATGTACATCGTATCTTTATCGCGTTTGGCCAGTTCGTTAACCAGCTTAATACGCTGCGCTTCGCCGCCTGATAACGTTGTAGACGCTTGACCAAGCTTAATATAGTCGAGACCAACTTCACACAGTAAATCTAACCGTTTTTTTATTCTTGGAAACGTCTCAAAAAACGTACATGCTTCAAAAACCGTCATATCAAGCACGTCAGCAATATTTTTATGTTTATATTTAATTTCGAGCGTTTGTTTGTTATAACGTTGCCCTTTACACGACTTACACTGAACAACAACGTCTTCAAGAAAGTGCATAGAGACACGGTTTTGGCCTTCGCCATTACACTCGAAACAGCGTCCCTCAGGCACGTTAAAACTAAATCTACCAACTTTATACCCGCGCGCATTACTTTCCGGCAACATAGAATATAACGTTCTAATTTCATCAAATATACCAAGATACGTAGCCGGATTGGACCGTGGAGTACGCCCAATTGGACTTTGGTTTACCATCACAACGTTACGCAGTACTTCAACATTTTCAAGCTCTTCAAAGCCTTTACCAATAGCATAACCCTGGTTAAAAAATTGGTGCAGCCCTGGAGCCAGCGTTTGCATAACCAGCGAACTTTTGCCAGATCCAGAAACCCCGGAAACTGCGCAAAATACACCAGTCGGGAATTTGACATCAAGATTTTTTAAGTTATTTAACGTAGCGCCCTTAATAGTAATATAATCTTTTGGTTTTCTGCGTATTTCTGGCACAGGTATGCCACGGTTACCTGAAAGAAACGAGCCTGTAAGCGAATTCTTATCTTTCATCAGCTCTTCGGGTGTACCCATTGCCGTTACATAACCGCCACGGATACCAGCTGCTGGACCCATATCAATAAGATAGTCAGCCTCAAGCATTGTATCAATATCGTGTTCAACAACGACAACCGTATTACCCTGATCTCTCAATAATTTTAACGTTTTAATCAATCTATCATTATCTCGCTGGTGCAAACCAATACTTGGCTCATCCAGAATATATAACACGCCACTCAGCGCTGAACCTATTTGGTGCGCAAGCCGGATACGTTGGCCTTCACCACCAGAAAGCGTTCTGGCGGTGCGTGAAATACTCAAATACGATAAACCGACGTTATCCAAAAACGAAAGCCTGCTTACAACTTCTCGTAATAATGGCGCAGCTATTTCTTTTTGCTCACCTTCAAGATCAATAGTTTTACAAAACTTTAACGCATCAGTTATAGATAGTGTGCTTAATTCATGAATATTTTTACCTGCAACAGTTACTGAAAGGGGCTCATCTTTTAAACGTTTACCCTGACAGTACTCACAAACACGTTCACGGTCGCCTAAACTAAAATAATACGACCGACCGTTAGCTTCTTGATCTTCTTTAGAACTCTGTCCCCAATCATAAATAAAACCAAGCCCATGGCAATTTGTACAAGCGCCAACAGGAGAGTTAAATGAGAAAAACCGAGGTTCAAGTTCTGGAAAAGACCGCACACATTTTACACAAATTCTATGCGAAGAATAACTGCTTTGATTCCCATTTTCATCCAAGACGCTACACAAGCCACCATTAAGCGCAAACGCCTTTTCTATAGCTTCCTGCACACGCACCTGTTCATCAAGATTTACCGTAATTCGATCGATCACAAGACTAATATTATGCTTGTGCGTTTTTTGCAAATCTAACGCTTCTATCTCTTTAACATCTTTAAACCGATACTCTTTTTTATCAATTAAAAAACGAAAAAAGCCGTTCTCAAAAAACCGCATTAAATCTTTTTTAAACTCACCTTTTTTTTCAACGGCAAACGGCGCAACAATCGTAATAACCGTATCTTTAAATTTATCACACAACATTTTTGTTATACGTTCAGGAGATTCTGCAGCAATCTTTTCATGACATTCTGGACAATGCGGGATACCCACACGCGCATAAAGCACGCGTAAATAATCATATATTTCTGTTATCGTACCAACAGTAGAACGAGGATTATACCCAATCGTTTTTTGGTCAATAGCTATCGCCGGACAAAGCCCATCTATTTTTTCTACATCTGGTCGTTTGGAAATACCCAAAAATTGGCGCGCGTAAGAAGATAAAGATTCAACGTATCTGCGCTTGCCCTCGGCATAGAGCGTATCAAGCGCAAGCGAACTTTTGCCTGAACCAGATGGCCCAGTTATAACAACCAGCTTATTCTTAGGAATAACGACCGAAACATTTTTAAGATTATGCTCTTTAGCACCAACAACGCTAATCACATCTAAACGTGATAACGCGTTAATATCAATTTTTTTCATATACCCCCCTTAAAACCCATAACTTAATTTATTTTTAATTCTAAGTGTAATTTTATCTGAATTATTATTAATATGCATAGTACCATGTTTTT
>JBDRBF010000020.1:0-46920 GCA_043822925.1 bacterium | reverse complement strand
TTTACATAATTTTTGTTCTGCTATAAGTTTATAAATAGCCGGAATAAGCTTACGCTTGGTCAAATCCCCAGTTGCTCCAAGAATAACAAACGTACACTCATCAAAGCAACGTTGAGCAGTAGCTCCCATTATCTTGCCCTTTTTTATTAAATGCCTCGACTCTTCGGCAAGCTCAGAGCTCAGCATGAGCGCAGCGCTCGCCCTGACTTTATCGAAGGATCATCTAGCCTGTAAATCAGTCGTAAGAAACTCTTTCAAAAACGTAAGCCGAGTAACGCCTTTGCCATTTTTTATACCCATGGCTATCGCCTTTGATTGTCCCACCAAGATACACAGTTTTTTTGCTCTTGTAATCGCCGTATAAATTAAGTTTCGCTGCAACAAAATAAAATGCTGCATAAAAATGGGAATAATAACTGCGTCAAATTCTGACCCCTGGCTTTTGTGAATAGATATCGCATAAGAAAGCGTCAACTCGTTAAGTTCAGAAAAATCGTAATCAAGCGTTCTCTCGCCAAATTCGATAAGTATTTTTTGATCTTCTTGATCTATCTCTTTTATCTTGCCCATGTCGCCGTTAAACACAAATTTTTCATAGTTATTGCGAATTTGCATGACACGGTCACCAATTCTATAAACCTGACCAAACCGAGAAACGGTCTTTTCTCCCGGCTTTTCTGGATTTAAGATCATTTGGAGTTCTTGATTTATTCTTTGTGTCCCGATAGTTCCCCGATTCATAGGAACCAAAACAACCGTATTATCTGGGTGTATCCCAAGCGCTGGAAACCTCTTTTTATAAATCGTATGTAATAACGGGAAAAATTCTTCAGGCTCTTGTTGTTTTAAATAAAAAAAGTCACGTTTACTTTCTGGTCCAGCCGATACAGGAAACTCGCCTTTATTAATATTATGCGCGTTCACAATAATCATACTATCTTGCGCTTGCCGAAAAACTTGCGCTAAACGTATAACGGCAACTTTTTCTGACATAATTAAATCTTTAAGCACATTACCTGCACCAACTGACGGTAACTGGTCGATATCGCCAATAAGCACCAAACGCCCTCGCTCTGGAAGCGCTTTTAAAATCGAGTGCATTAAAAACACATCTATCATAGATGCTTCGTCGACAACAAGATAATCGAGACTAAGTGCATTTTGTTCGTTACGGGCAAAACTCATAAACCCAGGGGTAAATTCAAGCAATCTGTGTAGCGTCTCAGTATTACGTCCCGTACTTTCAAACATACGTTTTGCAGCTCGTCCGGTCGGCGCAGCTAGCCGATAACGTAAGCGCTGCCCATCAAAAACTTCCAATAACTGTTTTATAAGCGTCGTTTTACCAGTACCTGGACCACCAGTAATAATCGTAATTTTACTTTGCAAGCAAGCAATAATCCCACGCTGCTGATCTTCGTTTAAAAAAATATTATTTTTATTATTTTCTAGATTATTTGCGCTAGCACTCGCATTTACCTGACCAGCACGTAATTTTTGATAAATTTCGTCAATATCTATGGGCGTTCTATCCGGAGATAAGAGCTCGTCGCGATAACTCAAAAGTTTCTGTATTTTTTGGGCTATGCCCTTTTCTGAATAATAAAATTGGGGCAGCGTTAGATAGTGCTTTTCTTGATACGTAATAAGCTTTACTTTATCTTGCGTATGTAAATCAAAAAGAGCTTTGTTTATTAACTCATAACAATTAACAGCACTGCTACCAGCACTCGTTTTCACACTTAAATCTAATAACGTAATAACTTCTTTTTTAAGCTCTTCAACCACAACATACAAATGCCCATCACCAGTTGCGCTCGTTATAATATGAATTATACCAGCTTTAATGCGATCCAAACTATCAGGTTTCAAGCCCAATTTAAGAGCTATTTGATCTGCACTTTTAAAACCTATACCCCAAATGTCTTCAACAAGCCTATATGGATTTGCTTGAATAAGTTCGATAGCTTTATTGCCATATGTTTTAAAAATTTTAACCGCAAACGAAGCCGAGACGTCTCGTTCACGCAAAAAAAGCATAACTTTAGAAATCTCTTTTTGGTCTTGCCAAGCTTTGCTAATAATATCGGCGCGCCCATTACCAATTCCCTCGACTTCCAATAGTCTATGTGACTGTTTATCGATTATATCAAGCGTACGCTCACCAAAAACAGCAACTATACGTTCAGCAAATTTAGGACCAATGCCCTTAATTAAACCTGACGCAAGATATTTTCTGATACCAAGCACACTTGATGGAGCTTTGGCCTGACATTCTTGAACATCAAATTGACGACCGAATTTTGGGTGAAACCCCCATGTACCAGACAAAAAGACTTCTTCACCTTGAAAAACTTCAGGCAAGCACCCTTTGGCCATCACGGTTTCTGATGAACTTACTTTTAAGGAAAAAACCGAAAAACCGCTTTCAGCACTTTTATAAACAACTTTTTCGATTGTTCCACACAGTTGCGTTAGTTCTTTACTTGGTGCCTGCCCCATTATATCTTCCCGTTTTGTTATACCTATCTTGCAACAACTTTTTGCTGTGCTGCTTTTTCTCTTTGCATCTGAGCTTGTTCTTCTTTAAACTTCACAAGATACGCAGAGTATGCAGCTTTTGTTGTAGGCGACAAGCTCTTTTTTAAATCAACAAACAATTGAATAAATTCACGACAAATTCGCTCAAAGCTATCAATCGATTTTATTGTTCTCTCACAAAACTTAGCCAAATCCTTCTCTTTAAGAGAAAAATATTGCATCAAAAGAATCGACTCTTCTGGCTGCCCTGGACCAACGAGGCTCTCACTTAAAAGCGGCTTAATTATATCAGCAACTGCTACAATATCACCAAAAAAGCCTTCTACAGGATGAAGAATAATCGCCATTTCTTTTTCAATAAATTCTTTATCACTTTCCGGCGAATAAACTTGACCAGAAGCTTTACGCTCCTGTATATGAGCAAACGCATTCCTAATAGCTCGCATAGAAAGATCTATACGCAATAAAATAGATGGCTTGCTGCCCCATAATGGGTCTAAAACCTTACCCATTACCGGATCATGCAACTCTTTTGCCACGATATCTGATCCGGCTGAAACCGAAGCCACAGTGCCCACAGAAACCTGAGAGACCTGTCCCGATTGTTTTTGCGCACTAACGCTCAAGAACAATACAAAAGACCCACCAATCAAAAATATACTCTTTTTTAAATAACTATTATGCATGACTTACTCCTATTTCTTTGCCACTCAGAAATGCGCTCACCCTGCCTGTGCACCGTAGCCTTGGCGTAGGGACAAGCCAGTCGAAGGGCAAAATCCGATTTTATAAATATATTTAACTACCTAAAACGACGCCGTTCCCTTTAAGTACACAGTCCAATCATACCCAAGATTTTTACTATGAGCCGTAACATCTCCACCAAGACCTAACCCTACTTTAGACCGCTTATATTGTTTGGTATACAAAGCTTCTGAAAAAATTTTATGCTGATAGATATCTGGAATTTGTGCATCTTCTATTCTTAATTCTGACATTTGCACGCTTGAACTATAGACTTTTTCAATACGTTCCTGCTGCTGAGCATAAAAATCATATCCCAACGCTATGTTCATTTTTTTCACATCAAACGAGATGCTTACTATAGCATTAAAAATACCTCCCGGATTTACACTCGTTTTAAATGACGACGGAAAGATAAACTCTCGAGCGAACAGGCTTATTAACTCTTTTCCTGCCGTTGGATCTGTTATAAACAAATCTATCACCTCTTGTTTATCCAACCTTCCAGTCGCATTATTAAACATAATCAAACGATATTCATCGTTGGCAAAAAGTTTATTATATGAAAAACGAAGCCACATATTTGCCAAGTTATTAAAAAGCCCTATCTTAGATTCAATATAACACCCAACCCCAAAATGCCCCCCATTGCCAAGCTTAGGCTCAAGGAGCAAATCTCTTGTTCCCCGCAGTAAATTAACAAGCGTTTCTTTAATAATTTCGTTATCTTCATCTAGATTAATATCAACTACGGTCGTCATATGATGTTTTGACGAAATCCTACTGGTTGGAACAATACCCTCAAATCCAAAATCAACCACAAAATCAGTCATATTCAAAGTATTCAAGCCACACTTCACACGCGTATCACCAAAACCATACGTCAATCGATAAAGCTCTTTATCATCAAGAGATCCTCCAGGAAATTTCTTCTGTATTATAGAAGAGGCTTCAGCTCGTTCTCGCTTATTAAGCCAAAAATTTCTTTCAGCGACTTGGCACAACGTATTAACCTGAATATTAAATGGGCCCTTAACAAAACCACCCTGCAAAAAAAAGCCAGCTTTTATCTCTTGAAGCGTAATCTTTTGAAGCAAGGGAACAATACTTGAAAGCTCCTGAGCCGTAATCTCCAACCCATCATCAGACTTTAATAACTCATTTAAAAAATCAGTTACTTTTTGCTTACTTATTATTTTTACATCCAAAAGACTATCAGAGCTAACTTGCATTTTATTTGTCATATTAAAAAATAGACTGGTCGAAATCCCACCATATTCAAGTGCCGTAATTTTATATGGTAAAAGATATAACGGATCGCGCCCCTTAGGAATCTGTGTACTCTTCCATAACGGACTTTCTATAGCACAAAGAAGATCCAAAAGCTTCTCATAATCAAGATCACCTCTCAAAACATACTGTGAAAAATCTGGTTTTTGCTCAATAATATTAAGATCTTCAATACTCACATCTCCAGTAAATTCTGGCGCATCATCGCTATCATCGCACACGCATATGAATGGAAAAAATAAAATACCAAAAGAAAAAGCCCACAATAATAATTTTGTTTTTCTCGCCATACACGTATTCTTTTTATTCTTTTTTTTAAATTACATAATAATAAATACAACGTTCAAATAAGAAATAACTCTCCCAATACCAAGATCTGCATGAGCAGGCTCTAAGTAAAACAAAAATCTCCACAATGTCAATTTAGCCCATTGACAATGAGTCAAATACGAAAAAAATTAAATTTGAATAGATTTTCGCCGCGCTCCACGATAAAATTAACTCAATTCTACGAACTTCCACTATTTGCACTTTATATTTGCACATAAATAGGTGCTTTTTTTAATTTTAAGAGAACACTTAAGACAAAATTTTTTATGACGAGATTTTTTTATGAAAGGCAACACCATGCAACCAACAAGTTCATCACACGTACCAGGGCTCGTCCCCAAAAAAACATTTATCCTAGAAGGCAATATCGGCGCCGGAAAATCAACTTTTCTCAATATAATTGCTAAAATGCTCGATGCTGACGTCATACTTGAACCAACAGATAAATGGCAAAAAGTTGGCACAACCGGCAACTTACTTGACCTATTTTACAAAGACACCCCCCGGTGGGCATATACATTCCAATCATATGCATTTATTAGCCGAATAGAGACGCTTCAAGAAAACGACAATTTATCGTCAGGCAAAAACATACAATTTTTAGAGCGTTCAATATATTGTGACCGGTTTTGTTTTGCTAAAAATTGCTATAAATCAGGGTTCATGACCGATCTAGAATGGCAAATATACAAAGATTGGTTTGCCTGGCTTGAAGAAAAATATGCAAAGAAACCATCTGGATTCATATATTTACAAGCAGACCCCACTATTTGCTACCAACGGCTCACAAAACGGAATAGATCAGAAGAAACAGCTATACCGTTATCATACCTGACAGACCTACATAATATGCACGAAGATTGGTTAATCGAGAAAAAAGATGTACACGGAACATTACGTAATATTCCAGTACTAACGATAAACGGCAACACTGAATTTGAAAAAAACGAAAAACGACAAAACGAAATTATTGAGCAAATTTTACAATTTATTAACCAGACAAATCAGGCAAAACCTCAAAAACAGGTACAACAAACATTATAAATATGTTGAAAGCTTAGCCAATACAAATATTTATATAATAGTATTTGACAAATAAACGCATATGTTTACATACTAACATAAACATATAGATGGCACATAGAAAACCCCAGGGTGAGCACAAAGTAAATAGATATATACAAAACTATATACAAAAAGGAACCTTATGGCTGATATCAATTGGGTAAAAACAGCTGCATGCTTAGCAGCAGGACTCTGTATGGGCATAGGCACACTTGGACCGTCAATCGGACAAGGTCTTATCGGTGGAAAAGCATGTGAAGGTATCGGCAAAAAACCAGAAAATGCAAACGTCATTCTAAGGACAATGATCGTCGCATTAGCCTTCGTTGAATCTACGGCAATATACGCGCTTCTTATCTCGTTAATTTTACTCTTTTATGTAAAATAACATAACACGTAAAAAAAGAGCCTCCATAAAGGAAATACCAATGGATATCAACGTCACTCTTTTTGTACAAATTATTAATTTTTGGATTACATACTTCTTTCTCAGTAGACTTTTATGTAAACCTATTGTTGCAATGCGCGATCAACGCGAGAAAGCGCGCAAAGCATTACTTGTAAGTTTACAACAAAGAGAACTTTCTTTAGTTAAAAAAACTGAAGAAAAAGAAAGCTTACTGCAGGATTTTCGGTTATATCTAAAAAAACAATATCACGTTGAACAATCGCAAGACATTCCAATTCGCTCAAAACTTGCATATAAAAAAAATGAACAAGAAATAAAACAACTCAGTGATCAAGCAGAAAAAATTCTAACGAATAGAATATCCCATGCATGTTGGTAGCAGCGCTTTAAGTATTATATTTCATGCAACACTTTTTTCTTTGCTGTTTTATCAATTATGGGCGCTCGGGAAAAAGCATATTATCCCATTTTTGTTTCACCGCATAAAAAACTACAAAAAACACCAATCAGAGCTGTTGGATAAAGAAAAACTTTTAACGGCAACCATAAAACGAATGGATCTTCAAATTGGAGTACAAAAAAAAACACTCATCACTTTGGAGAAAAGAGTCCAGATATGGTACCAAGCAATGCTTAAAAATAAACAACAAGAAGATGCTTCAAAAAAAATAATTTATGACCAAATAGAAGCAAAAAGAACAGTTCAAGAAGCACACTTTGCGAATGCGAAAATAGCTGAACAGGTAATACCTCAAGTCTTCAGCTTAGTAGAAAAAAAACTGATGGCACTCTATGCGCAAGAACACGGATCAACCGAACTACAAAAACTTATCCTTACTTTACCTCTAAATAATCACGCAAAAACATGATACTACAAACAGAAGTCATTGCTAAAAAATATGCCTCAGCTTTACTCAACCTCTACCTTAACAAAATGGATAAAGCATGTTTTGACAATTTAGAAAAACTAAGATTTTTTTTTAAAACAAACAAAGCAATTTCTATGTATCTAAATTTATCATCTATCCCTGATAATATTAGAGAAAATTCATTTGAAAAAATATTACACTCTTTAAAAATAGACGCTACAAGTTGTATTTTAGCTCGGGCTCTTTTCAAACAAAAAAGAATCGAAATATTTGATAAAGTTGTCGAACAGATTATAAAAGAATATAAAACACGTAAAAACATTCTTTCTTTTAAAGTTTATTCATCACATCCTCTTGAAGAAAACGAAAAGCAAACGATACACAGCTTTTTGAAAAAAACTATTAACGCAACAATTTTAGCTGATTTTTTTATAGACAAAACGTTAATTTGTGGAATAAAAATTCTTGGAGATAATGTTGTATGGGAACGCTCATTCGTTAAACAACTTAATAATGTTAAGCGGTCTGTTTTACATCGAGTAGGATTATGATAGAAAAAAGAGATACTGATATAGTTTCGATACTTGAACAAGTCTTGAGTGAAAAACCCCAAGAAAACTTAGACGAGATTGGAACAGTGATTAAAGTTGGCGATGGAATTTGCAGCATTTATGGCCTTAAAAACGCATCTTTCAGCGAATTTATCACATTCGAAGGTGGAGGCAGCGGCCTCGTTTTAAATCTTGATGAAGATTACGTTTCGGTTGTCTTACTTGATGAATCAACCTCCGTAAAAGAACAAGAAATCGCCAAAAGAACAGGAAAGGTTTTCTCTATTCCTGTTGGAGATAAACTCATCGGCAGAGTTATTAACGCACGTGGAAAACCCATCGATGCCTGCGGACAGCTCGAGTTCGATAAAGAAATGCCCATAGAGCCAACAATTCCAGGCATAGCACGCAGGAGTCCGATCAATCAATCGTTAGAGACCGGCATCATAGCTATTGACAGCCTTATTCCCATTGGACGCGGACAACGAGAACTCTTAATTGGTAACCGACGTACCGGAAAAAGCACCATAGCATTCGACACGATTTTACATCAAAAAAATCAAAACGTAATTTGTATTTATGTCTCTATTGGGCATAAGCAATCTGACACAGCAAAAATGATCTATCAGCTCGAACAATTTGGCGCCCTTGCCTATACTATAATTATTGACGCAAATGCAAAAGAACCCGCACTAAACCAATATTTATCGCCATACGTTGGTTGCACTATCGGTGAATATTTTATGAACAAAGGCAAAGATGTTCTTATTCTCTATGATGATCTAAGTGCCCACGCCATCGCTTATCGCGAACTATCGTTACTATTAAGACGCCCACCTGGACGAGAAGCCTATCCAGGTGATATTTTTTATATTCACTCGAGACTTCTTGAGCGTGCAGGCAAACTTTGCGAAGAACTAGGAAGCGGCTCTCTAACAGCTCTACCTATAATTCAAACCCAAGGTGATGACATCTCTGCATATATTCCAACAAATTTAATATCAATCACCGATGGACAAATTTTTTTAGACACCAATTTATTTAATAGCGGTGTTAGACCTGCTATAGATATTGGACTTTCAGTATCACGTGTTGGCAGCGTTGCTCAAACAAAAGCAATGAAAAAAGTGTCTGGCACATTAAAACTTGATTTAGCTCAATACAAAGAGCTTCTCGCCTTTGCACAATTCGGTTCAGAACTTGATAAAGAAAGTCAAAAAGCACTTGATGCTGGTCGAAGAGCCCTCGAAATTTTAAATCAACAAGAACACGAGACATACTCATTTGTTGATCAGACTATTTTTCTATTCTTACTTAAAGAAGGCTATTTACGCAAACTACAATTACGAAATATCAAACCATTTGTAGTACAATGCGCAAGTTATATTCAAGGGGCTTACCCAGAGGTATATAAAAACATTGAAAAGACACAAGATTTATCAGAAGACGATGTCAATGAAATTAAAAAAGCAGCTGAAGAATTTGGAACTATCTTCACGCCAACTATATAGTGCTCTGCTTCTTATTGTATGTTGCTTTTCAAATTGTGGAAGAAAACGGCGTTATCCGTTTTCTTTCGCTAAAAAAACAGTTATCACCGTCGCGACACTTGATTTACCAAGTGTTCAAAATGTTTCTGTAAAAACAACTCAAACAGGCAAAAAAATATCCTGGGATAAAACAACAGAAGAAGAACTACAAAAATACACACAAAAAAACACCCATTTTGTTGGCTATAATATTTATTGCCTCACAAAAAACGGATTTATTCCAAAACACTCGTTAAATAAAACTCCCATTACAACAAATAACTATCTAGATACAAAAAAGAGATGTAACTATAGTTATCTTGTGCGAACTGTATTTAAACAACATGATAAACATATTCAGGGACCATTAAGCCGAATCGCTCAAACAAATAAAAAATAACAGCTAATAACAATTTTATATATCTAAAAAAAAACTCCCTCCAACTTAGAACAAGCTGGAGGGTTGGGGGGGCGAACAATACTTTTTAGGTATTGTTCATTTAGGGACTTTATTTCATATTTTGAAGATAACTTTTCACAACTTTGCATTTGCCTTCTACTGCGAACAAATTATCTTGCCAAATGGTACCAACACCCTGGTTCTATGTCAAGTCAAAAAACAAACAAAAATATTTTTTTATCAACAAATCTCAATACGCAATCGATCTCACAAAATCCCTCAAAATAAAAACCACGATTACTAGAAAAAAAACAACTACAAACAAACCATTACTGAGCATGACGCACAAGAAGCGCCACAGCTTATATCGTAAGACTCACAATCACAACACTTTAGCTTGAGCATCCTCAAGCTAATACTCAAGCGCATATAAATTAAAGTAGGTCTATATCAAATTTAAAACTTAATATAGACCTACTCTCTAAGCAAAATATAAATATTTTATGATTTTTTGAATCGAGCTTTAGCTGCTGTCCAACTAGGTTTTTCTTTAGTTGTAGACCGACTCGGCTTTGCTTTACCGGCTGGGCGACTCGGCTTTGCTTTATCTATAGACCAACTAGAATTGTCTTTATCTATAGGCTGACCAGATCTTTTTTTACCAACAGGCCGGCTCGATTTTCCATTATCTGTCGACCAACTAGAATTATCTTTATTTGTAGGCCGACCAGGTCTTGCTTTACCTGTTGAGCGACGCGACTTTTCTTTATCTATAGGCTGACTAGACGGAACTTTGCCTACTGCCCAATTAATCTTTTCTTTATTTGTAGGACGACTAGATCTCGCTTTATCTGCAGCCCAACGAGATCTTACCGTAGCAGAAGGCCTACTCGGCCTTGTTCTGGCTACCGATTTACTCTCTTTTACACTTTTAATAATATCCATAGTCGTAGCCTTACCAGCGTGACGCAACGCTACAACTTCATTTGGCATTAAAAATCGCCATTGGCCACGCAATAAACCATGTTTTGATAAACCAGCATACGCCACACGATCAAGAGAAACAACGTTATAACCAAGAAATTTAAAAATTCTACGAATAATACGATTTTTTCCCGTATGAATCTGAATGCCAACACGCCGCTTTGAACCACCAGAAATGTAATATGCTCGGTCAGAACTAACAAAACCGTCATCTAAATTGATTCCATCACGAATTTTTTGCAAATCTTTTTCGAGCAAAGGCTGATCAAGCAATACTTGATACATTTTTTGCGCCCCATTTTTAGGATGCGCTAACTGTTGAGACAATTCCCCATCATTCGTAATAAGCAAAAGCCCCGTTGTATGAAGGTCTAGCCGACCAACAGGAAACAATCGCCTGTCCCCTACAACCGAACTCTCAATTAACTGCATAACAGTCTTTTTATTATGAGGATCAGAAACCGTTGTAACATATCCATCTGGTTTATTCAGCAAAATATACACAAAATCTTCTGGCTTTACTTCATGTTTTTTATACCGAACAACATCTTTCTCTTGAACCCGATAACCAGGATTAGTAATTACAGCGTGATTCACCGTAACGAACCCCTGCTTTATCTCATCCTCAGCTTTTCGGCGAGAACAAAGACCACAAGATGCTAAATACTTATTTAATGTAACAACTTCATACGTTTTTTTTAATTCATGAGAAACGTCTTGAATTTTCGCTTGAATATCCGATAGAACTGATTTTGCAAACTTTTTTACTTTATTATCCATATAAGCCCCATTTAATTAACTTTAACACCGTTCACGACATAATTTTGTTGATTCTTGTTTGACTTGGATCCCAAAATCTATTCAGGATAACGATAACGACTTAATGGTGGAGAGGGGGAGATTCGAACTCCCGACACCGGTTTCCCGGTGTGACGGTTTTCAAGACCGTTGCATTCAACCACTCTGCCACCTCTCCAGTAAAGACTTATTCTAAGCAGAGATTTTTTTTAGACTGGCCTGCCATACGCAGCTTTAGCTTAGTATGGTGGAGAGAGAGGGATTCGAACCCTCGATCCGGGTTTCCCCAGATACTCACTTAGCAGGCAAGCGCTTTCGACCACTCAGCCATCTCTCCAACCTATATTTTTAAGATCATGCGCCCAAGAGGACTCGAACCTCTAACCGTCAGATTCGTAGTCTGATACTCTATCCAATTGAGCTATGGGCGCCAATTTTATAACTTATTTTAATACAAACCGTTTTTTTAAGTTAGTATTTTAAGTTAGTTAGTGTTTTAAGTTAAAATGGAGTATAAATGAGATTAAATAAATTGTCTCGATTTTCTGAATTTTTTTATTTTTAAATACAATGAAAACAATAATAACGATAGATATTAAGGTATTTCCCGCCTCTGGCAAGCAACTTTGCACCGCCGATAAAGCCGGCAGAATCAAATGTTACGTAAAAAGCCCACCAGAAAAAGGCAAAGCCAACCAAGAACTTGTTAAATTTTTAAGCAAAAAGCTTAATTTGCCCCAAGAAAGCGTATACATAATCTCAGGGCTCACATCACGGAATAAACGCGTACGTATCGAGTCTGCTAACAAATTAGACACCATACTTGCTCAACTGGGCGTAGAAATTCAAATGAAAATCTAAAAAAACATAAATTAGGGGGCTTTTATGCCTACTTATTATTGGACCGGGATCGATACATATGGAACAAAAAAAACAGGAATAAGTCACGCCACGACAATAGATCAACTCAAACAAAATCTTTTAGCTCAAAATATCGCACTACTTACCTGCAACCCGGCACAAAAAAAATCACCTATATTCTCTCTATTTACGTTTTTGGCTGAAAAAAAAATTACCGATCATCTTTTAATCACTTTTTTCCAACATCTGGCTATTTTAGTCAGCAATGGTGTTGATATAGCCCATGCTCTAAATCTTTTCGCTAAACAAACCAGCCATAACGCATTCAAAAACACCGTTACTCAACTAGCTACAGATATAAAAAATGGGGACAGCTTTTCTACAACACTAAAATGCTTCCCGCACATATTTAACCCATTTATGATTCATATTATTGATGCTGGCGAAAAAACAGGTAATTTAGGAATATGCTTACAAAAAATCGAAAAACATCTTGAAGATAGACTCACGCTCAAAAAAGACCTCATGCGTGCCGCACTGCTACCAGGCATAACTCTTTTGTTTGCGATTTTTATTATCTTAGGACTTTTTATTTTTATCGTCCCACAATTTTCCACTATTTTTAATACATTCGAACGCCCGCTCCCATACTCAACTCAAATAGTATTTGCAATAAGCAACGCGTTACAAACAAAAACAAGCATTTTCTTAATACTTACAACCCCATTTATTATCTTTGCTCTCTCACTATTAACACGCTTAAAACCAATAACTCAGATAATAGACAGGCTGCTACTTGCACTGCCATATATCAATAATATCTTATTGCTTTCTGACAGAATCACATTTTTACAAACAACATCGTTATTTTTACATGCTGGAATCCCCCTCAGTAGCGCAATAGAAAACGCAAATTTAACAATCGCCAACCAGAGCTTTCAGCAAAAAAATAGTATTTTGCTCAATGCCGTAACGCACGGGCAAACACTTGAACAAGCGCTCAAGCAAGTTGGCGCAAAATATTATCCGGAAAATTTAATAGCGCTGGTTGCCACCGGTGAACACAGTGGCAAACTTGATATAATGCTTGATAAAGCAGCTCAGATTTTCATGGTCCAACTCAAAAGCAAATTACACTTTCTCACAACAACGTTGCAGCCTATCTTGCTTATCATAACTGGCTTAATTATTGCCGGCCTCATGCTCAGTATCTACCTGCCCATATTTGATCTAGCCAATAACTTTAATCAGTAATAGAAGAAATTTTTATCTTACCAGCTGAAACTTCAAAACAAACATTTAACTGGGGCATTTTTTCAACATGCCCATACGGAGATTTCTTCTTTGCTTTCTTAAACCGCTCAAATAACCGTCTTGAAGAAAAAAACGGCACCAACGTGTAAACCAAAACCCCCAGCAAATTAACTGCCAATAAACTATGTGTATTATCTTCGTAATAATGCTCTGAATCTTCGTTTTTCTTCAAAGCTCTTTTAAACGCTTCCTGCTTGCTTTTTATGCGATTAAAAAACGCGGGATCACACAAATTTATCTTCTCTATTAACGTTGCACCTAACTCAGATGCTAACACTTTTTTATTTTTATAAGCTAATACAAAATTATACAAATCTGCACGCAGATCTTCAAGCCGCTTAAACAATTCTTTAGGACACTGATTAACCGCCACCCCTCGCCTACACATTTTTTTGATCTCAGGAACAATCTCTTCTTTCCAACGCGCGTCTACATCTAAATCGCAATAATTTTTAAGAAAATTAACCATTTGCTCATGACAAACTATTATCTCTTGCCCAAGACACACATCAAACAAACAACCTAAGCAAAAAATAAAAATTAAAAAAAACTTTTTCATCTAAAGCTTCTTTTAAAATACTAATCCCAAAGAACCCAACATAGTTGTTGTACGATATGTTTTTTCACCATTTATATAACCCTGAACTGCAATACCCATAAAGCAATTTTTGGTAAACTCATACTTGAGACCAGCATTAATATTTTGAGCCTTCCAAGAAGAACGCTCCTCAAGTACTGCTGGCTTAAACAACGCTTTTTTATTTGCATTTGTTTCTTTAATCGTAATCTTATCTTTCAAATGTTCAGTAAATATATAATCAAAATAAAAAGAAAATTGTGGAGAAAAATTATCTGCTTTAAACGAAATATTTGCATACCAAACCGTGCCTGGCTTATTGCTTATATTTGTTTTCCATGGAATAAGCCCGACCTGATACTTACTTGTTGGTATACGCTGATTCTCTAGTTCTTCTGTCATTGATATCGAAACGCCACCGCCAGCACCAACTTGAATCATCTCAGGAAAATCAAGCATAAGCGAACCGTCTATCGTTACCGCAGTAAAGCCATCGTTACCCGTTGGAACAGAAAACAGTTTATCCTGATTTCTTTCTTCAGATATAGGCAGCCAACCGCCAACTGAAACCATAGGAATAAGTTTGAAAGCCGTCGAACCATTATCTTTAAATTTTATCGGGGCATGCCAGTACACACTCACATGTAAATCTTCTAAATCAACTTTGCGCTGAGCAGATAAATCAAGACCAAGCGCTTGCGCTATGCCATCTCGTTTATTTGCTGTCATCAAAATATTTTCAATAGCACCCATAACATCAGTAACAGGAGCAGCACGCGTATCTTCGATTTCATTTGTACCAGTTGCATCCTTAACATAAAACGATTTTGGAATATTTTTATAATCAGCGACGCCGCCCTTAACAGCAACACCTAAGCCAAATGCAAAGTCAAAAGCAAACTGCCCACGCAAGCCCATCTTTTCGTACTCAACACCAACTAATTCATATAAAGCGCTCTTAATCGCTACAGAATCTTGCCCGTTAACATCAAAATTCTCTTCTTTTGCTAAATTAGTATTAGTCTTCTTATCGGCTGGATTAAACTGTAATTGAGTAATCGCATTTTTTGCCGTAACATACGCTGGATTCTGAACTGATCCATTAGGCATATTAAAAAAAACACCGAGCATATTCCACGCACCATATATATTTCCTGCAGACGTTTTGTGCCCATCTCCCGATTTGCTCGCGCTGGCCGTATGTTGATAATATGGTGATAAATTAAAAGAAATCGCAGAGCTATCCCGCTCTGTATAAAATTTGTCCGTTCCATAAATAGTATGAAAAGGAGCCGGATCATATTGGTTATTTAACGCTGTCGCACTACCATTTTTTATAAAAAACAGCACAAAAAGCACAAGCATTAACCCAATACTTACACGTCTCTTATAAATATTACCAAAACCAAACAAATTCAAGTCTTGTAAGCTTTTTTGCATCTTCTCTCTCACATTATTTTTCACATTTTTTTGATACATTACCATTCCTTCTTCATTCAAGTTTCATTTGAACAAGATTCGTGTGAATAAACATTTTTATAATGAGTGTTATAGCACAACGTCCTGCAACACTCATTATTTCATAACACACTTTTTGCAAAAAAGCAGCAATTCACTTTTACAGTACCCCCGGCCGCAGCCTCACCACATACCATGTTAAACAATTACCAACTCTTCTTCTCAATATCAATTCTAAGATTCGGACAATTCAGCCCACTCTTTGTCAATATCATCCCACCTATAAATTCCCACATTTACAGTACTCAAAGAATCATCCTTATGAATCATTGCAATAGCAATATCTCTTATTTTATTAAACAGAACTTCATTCTCCCCTAATTTTTTATCTATCTCAGCCAACGCTTTCCCGGCATCCTCATATTTAGACTTAATCCCAAGGCCTTTCTGCATCAATTCATCTTCTTCGCTCTTAAGGCGTCGGGCTTCTTCTATTTCATACTCTATCTTTTGTGAACGCTTCTTTAAACCGATCTCAAAATCATCTTTAACGCTTATTTTTGGCTTTAATTTATACAAAAGTTGTTTTTTCTTTTTTAAAAATTGCCCCTTATCATAAGCCCATATTTCCCCCTCGGCACGAATCTTCTCAAATTGCGCTTCTTTTTCTGTTTTATCTCTGCTTAAATCAGCTCTTTCTTCAATAATATCTCGAGCACTCTTAATAAGCCCTCGCATCTCTTCTTTAGCACGCTCAAGTCTCAGGCCTTCGATATCTAGCTCATCTGCTTGCTCTTGAATAACTTCTTCTTTTGTTTCTGTTTTCTTAGTTTTTTTTACTTTAACTTGCTCTTCAGGCACGGCAGCTTCACCAGACAAACTATGCACTACAGGCTTGACAGACACTTTTTTTATCTTTTTTCTTTTCTTCTTTTTTAACTCTATCTTTTCTTTTATTTCCTTAAGTTCTACTTCTTTTTCAATTTGTTCTAATTTTTGTTGTTTCTGCTTAAAATCTTTCTTTCTTATTTCTTTTTCTTCTTCCTGTATTTCCTCTTCTTCTCGCTTTTTTCGCTCTTCTTCTTTCTTTTTTAACTCTATTTTTTCTTGCTCTTGCCGTTTACGCGCTTCTTCAAATCGCTTCCACGCTTCTTCTTCCTCTAATCGCTTCAGCTCTTCTTCTTTCTGTATTCGCTTTCCTTCTTCTTCCTGAAGATTCCTTAACGCATCTTGAGAAAACTCCATCAACACTGGAACTTCTTCTTTTATCGAATCTTCAGATAATAGCACGGCTGATCTTTTCGCATCTTCTGGCTTTTCTTCTTCTTGCCCCTCTTTTTGATCATCAGCAAACTTTTTCCATTCGTCTTGAATAAATTCAGCACCCCGAACAGGCTCAGGCTCATCCCATTTTTCTTCTTCAATTTTCTTTAAAATCTCTTTTTTTTCTTTAGACAAAGCTTGAAGTATCTCGATCCGCATTGGAACTTCTTCTTTTATCAAGTCTTCAGCTAGTGGTGCGACTGCTATTTTCGCATCTTCTGGCTTTTCTTCTTCTTGCTCTTCTTTTTGATCATCAGCAAACTTTTTCCATTCGTCTTGAATAAATTCAGCACCCCGAACAGGATCAGGCTCATCCCATTTTTCTTCTTCAATTTTCTTTAAAATCTCTTTTTCACGCTTTTCTTGTTCTTCTTCTTTCAACTTGCGCACTTCTTCTTTCTTATCCGCAATATTTTTCAACACTGTCTTAACTGACACGTCAATATCAGTTAAAAGCTTTCCTACATTTTCTTTACGTGTAAAAAAAAGCGCAATTTGCTCCAAATTTTTATAAATAGTCTTTAAAGCATCTTCATTGTCGAAAAACAAGTATTCTTTAGCCTTAAGGGCTTTTGGAATTTCCTCAAAGTCTTCAAAGTTTATTTTATAATTTTCACCTTTCTGGACAACAACATCAAGCTGCCCATCAGTGAGAATGTTACGTGGAATCTCCACAGCTTTAGCAACTAAATCTTTAGTTAAAGCTTCAACAAGAACTTCTGGATCCGCCGCATTATTTATTTTTTCTATAATATATTTTACGATTTCACGTCTTTTATTCAAAGCCACTTGACTACTTTGCTCATTGCGAGATGCACAATATTTTTGCCACCTTTGAGCATTAAAAGCTTCATACTCTTCAATCTCTTTTCTCAAGCCATCTTTAACTTTTTTTAATTTAACCGATAAATCTACATATTTAGTTTTAAGCAACGTTAAAGATTCCTGAAGCATGCGAATCTGTTCAGGCAAATCAGCAAACAAATTTTGCTGACCACAAAAAAGCAGTAACATGAACATCCAAACATAAACATTTTTTTGTGGATTAAAAAACAAATTAGCCCGTAAATTAAAACGCTTCATAAACACGTCCCCTTACTCAAAAAGATAGTCCTGCTTTTACCCACAATGCATATTGTTCAAGTGCTGAATTTTTACTCACAAATTCATAAGAACCGCCAAAGCCTACAAATGTTGGATAACATTTTGAAATATCAGTTTTGTATGCAAACCCTGCAAAAATTTTATGCGTCAATTGAGTTGGTGTTTTTGCAGTCGCAGGATCAAGAGTAAATTCAATGTAACTTTCACCACCAGGGACATTTACAAAATCAGCATCCGTCAAATCATTTGTGGTTGCTATCGCATAAACACCATCTTTCCAATTTTTTACAGACAAAGATTCATCATCTTTCCAATACATATTGCATCCAAAATCAATAACAAAGTGCTTTGTATTAAAAGAAAAATTAATAAGGGAGTCGATTTGACTACCTGGTTTTATATTTACATCGCGCGTAACTTCGTTTGCCAACGGGAAATACGCTGTATTGGCCGGTTGATTAATAACCCCTCCCAAATAATATTGGCCATATGGAAGAGATTTTCCTGACATATCTTTAATCCCAAGTGTACGTTTCTCAGTAGACTCAAACAAATATTTATATTTAACAGCACTATCTACACGAATCCAATATTTTTCGCATTTCCAAAGTTCAAGCCCAACGTTAAGACTAGTTCCAAGACCAACGTGACCGCCATTACCACAAACCGATTCAAACAAATAGTCGCCACGAGGCGTATTTCCCGTTGGAATAGTAATGCCGATATCAAAAAATGCATATTTTGTTTTTTTAAAAAGCAGCTTATAACCAAGAGACAAATCGATATCTGCTACGCCATTTTTGGACTGACGACCATCAACTTTAGCCTTAGTAAGTGACAATTGCATATTAGCCCCAGACGTTGCTTGATCTACCGTTACACGCCCTGCAAAAAAATCTATAATATTATATGCCACATTAGTCCCAGCATACGACACAACACCTGTTGGATTATAAACAGGAAACGTAACGCCCATTTTTACATTATTTTCTATATGAACAACAGGCATACTTATCCTGAAAAATAAGTCTTTAATAGGTATATTAATAGTTTGGAAGAAATCTAAACGAGCACCCCAAACTTCTTGTTCAGGGTTAAGAGTAAACATGGTGCCATTAATGGGACTTTCGTCATACAAATCGTTATTATGAATAAAATAAGCACCATCAAGATCGGCTGAATGCTCATCATATTTAGCTGTATTACCAAAAGTAATTACATTGCTACCATTTACACCGTTCAGACCAAAATAGCCACCAATTACATGCTTATTATCTGAAGTTTGATAAAACGGCGTTACGTGAATATAACTATTAATTTTGTGTTTATAATTTGGCACATAAATTTGGCTCTGCCAGGTTACGTGCTCCATCACCGCATTAACGCCAACAGCCCGTGGCATTAAAAAGTTCTTTTTCGAATGCCCAAAAAGAACTGACCCAATACTCAACAATGCCACAAAAAACATACTTGCCAAAATTATGCGCTTCATTGTCTCAAACTCCCTTTTTACAAAATTTTCAATAAATCCAGCGCCATAAAAACACTAATAGAATTTTAAACACGCGTAGTTCAAAAATACAACAAAAAAGATTATTTAGGGCCGTGATAAGCAGTTAAAAATAGTATAAACTTCATAACATGAAGAACATAAATAACAATAATAAAAATAATAACTTTGATGTCATAGTAGTGGGCGCAGGACATGCAGGCGTAGAAGCTGCACATGCAGCAGCAACAATGGGCTCACACACACTTTTGCTTACGCCAGACACAACAAAAATGGCAACCATGCCCTGCAACCCTTCTATTGGTGGCCTGGGCAAAGGGCATATTGTCTATGAAATAAGTGCGCTGGGCGGCCTCATGCCAAAACTATGTACACAAAGTTACTTACAAGCTCGCATGCTCAATACAAGTAAAGGGCCTGCAGTACAGGGATTAAGACTACAAATAGATAAATACGTATATAATAGAATCGCAACAGAAATTTTATACAGCACTAAAAATTTAACGATACTCAGTGCAATGGTCACGCAAATACTTACAGAAGAAAATAAAATTATTGGGGTACAGTGCGCCGACGGCACAAATTATTATGCGCCATCAGTCGTCGTCACAACCGGAACATTTATGCGTGGGGTCATACACGTCGGCCGAACCAGGTATTTTGGAGGCAGGCGCGGCGAACAAGCATCATACGGCCTCTCTGACTCTATCGCTCAAGCAATGGGCGTAAAACTGGGACGCCTAAAAACAGGAACACCTCCAAGAATAGCTCGCGCAAGCATCGATTACTCAAAATTAAACATACAAGAAAACCAAAAGCTTGATTATTTATACGAATTTCAACAAATAGATGTGCAAGAAAAAATGCCCTGTCATATAACTCAAACCAACGAAAACACATGCCAAATCATAAAAGATACGATGCACCTGGCTGCTCTATACTCAGGACATATTACGGGAGTTGGCCCAAGATATTGCCCATCAATAGAAGATAAAGTTCGCCGGTTTCCCGATAGACCTATGCATCACGTTTTTGTAGAACCAGAAGGCCAGCACCCAGGACAAGGCTATGAAGAAATATATCCAGCAGGACTTTCAACATCGCTCCCATTACACGTGCAAGAAGCATATATAAAATCTATTAAAGGCTTCGAAAACGCCCAAATTACAAAATGTGCCTACGCTATAGAATACGATTTTATTCAGCCAAGTAATTTAACGCACAGTTTGGAAACCAAAACTGTTCAGGGGTTATATCTGGCAGGACAAATAAATGGAACTACGGGATACGAAGAAGCTGCAGGCCAAGGGTTGCTGGCTGGAATAAACGCCCACCTAAAAGCAACAGGCGCTCAGCAATTCATACTAAATAGAAATGAAAGTTATATCGGCGTCATGATTGACGATTTGATCACGCTTGGAGTCGATGAACCATATCGCATGTTTACTTCACGAGCTGAACGCCGCTTATTATTGCGCCAAGATAACGTTTTTTTACGCCTCATGCCCTATGGCAAAAACTTGGGACTAATAGACGACAATTTATACACTAAATTCTTAGAAGAAAAAAATATAATCGAAACGTGCGTAAATATCGTAAAACAAGAACGAAATAAGGGCGAGCTCTATGAAACATTGAATTCGATTACATTTGACGCAGACACGCAGAAAAAAGCCCGAGAATTATTGCTCGCCAAATCTATTAATATAGAAGCACTCTCAAGCCGAGCCCTCTTGTGCATACATGCCGAAATAAAATACGCTGGATACATAAAGAAAGAACACCTAGAAGTCGAAAAAGCCATAAAATACCAAGAGCTGGAAATCTCAGATAAATTTGATTACCTCAATTTTCCTGGACTAACGGGAGAAATGCAAGAAAAGCTTAACCATTACAAACCAAAAACCATAGCACAAGCCCAACTGATCCCCGGCATGACGCCAGCCGCCATTTCAATTATCATTTTCCATACCAGAAAAGCCTAATCTATAAAACTCTCGCTTTTTGATTCCTAAACTAACTAGAATATAAAACATATATTAGTTTTTCGTTATTAATCTCATTTTCTGGGGGAAGTGATTTTATGATCGGGCAAAAGCTTGGAGCACAACTAAACAAGCTCAAGCATGCACTCCTGAAACTTTCAAAATCTTTGATTCAATTATCTCAAAGTTATTCTAAAAAATTACCAGATGAAGATCTAGCCCCTCAAACCCCAAAAGCAACCAAATATCTATTCCACCAACAAGTAAACAGTACCTGTTTTATTTCACCCATGTATAACCTGCATAAACTCGAAAACTTACTTAAACAAACAAACAAACTAACAGATATTCCCGACGCACAGTGGGCAACTAAAAGAATTTGGTTTGGACGAGAATACCAGTACGTTATAACCTGGCACGCAACATTCAAACAAATACTCAGCTCAAAATATCCGGCCTTACAAGTTTTTATTAAAACAGGTATAGACAAAGGGCCAGTACTGCCCCATATGTATACACAAGAGAACACATTTATATCTAACTTTAATAATATCTTTTCTTTTTATTCATGCCCCTACTTTATAGCTCACCGGGAAGCACTTGAAAAAATCTATTTTGATAGGGCGACCAGCCAACTGAGCTCTCAAGAAACTACTGATTCAATACGCGGCGACGAATTTATTGCCAACAATGCAACAAAGATGCCCTTTTACCAAGACGAAAATGGTTTTTATTATGGCTATAACGCAAAGCAAGATAACTACTATAAAATGTTCACGGGCGACAAAAACACACTAACAAACCAAATCACAACTCCAATAACACATTTATCCCAAACAGACGCTCGCTCGCTCAATAATAAAAAAACATTTTATGCCCATAAAGTTAACGCCCTCAACTATACATTCAGAGACGAACAAACAATCCCAGGAGCTCTTGCTGAACATCAAAGTGAAACAATCATGCAACCGGCAAACTTACTCGGCATGCCGGAAAATGCCTTTGATTTTAGCACCCCCGAAATAACATTAATGCTTAATAATCAAAAATACTGTTTTTACTTAACCGGCTTATACAAATTGATGCTTTTACGCCTGGGCCTAGACAATAACAATCATGATATTTCACAAGACACAAAGCACCCTCTTTATATAGTCACAAAACAACTACAAGACCTATTTAATAAAACAGAAAATCTTTGGGACAATACCTATTTTACAAAAGAGATGCTTTTGCAATACCATCTGGCCGAAATTTTTGGCAAAAACCCAGAGCTTTATAAAAGAACACAAAATATCGTCGATTTTAAATATAGGAAAAAGGCCCAGGCTTCGCACGAGGCTACGCCGGGCAAGCTCTTGAACCCAGATCCCTACTACGCCCAAGTGGCTCCAAAGGGCAGGCAAGTCTGGGATGACAAGATCTCTTGGAGCATAAGCCCCTGGGAAAGTTACACTCAATTTTGTGATAACGTAAAAACCAGCTCTATATCCAAAACAATATATAGAAGCAAAGAAAAACAAAACAAATATACGCCAAAATTACTCGAAACATATTTACCTGGCGACACCCAAATGCTCGCCTACTGTGTCATGAGCAAAGTAAATTACTTACTCTATGGCGCACTCAATAAACACGCGTTCTACAAAACTGCAGACCTAGAAGAAAACATACATACCGGCTGGACATTTGAAAACTTCAAGACACTCGCGATAGAACCAAACCAAAATGGCGACAGTTTTATGAGCGTCTGGAAAGAAATTCTAAACGAGTTAAATAAACTAGAGCGCAAAAATTTTATTAGCTTTAATGGCCACGGCTGGGTCTGTTCTTTAGATAAGAATATTATCGATCTCCAAATCAAAAAATCAGAAAAACATAATAAAAAAGAAACCAATAATAAGTGCGATATCGAATTACTCAAAGATCTGGGATGTATCAATATTGATTCTTGGCATGGCAGCGAACTACCAATGTTTTATAAAAAATAAAAACCTGGGGCTGCGTCCTATTTTTCTCAAACTCTTGCTATCGCCACCTATTCTCGGTGTATATTCACGTTACGTATAAAATTATTATAAATACTAAACGTAAATTTAGGTCTAAGAAAACTATTCTGGCGATTTACAAGGGGGCCCCATGAAAACGATATGTAATCTAAAATTCTTTGCCACCACAATAATTTTAATTGCGCTTATAAATTCAAATATATACACATTAAAACAAGATTTATCTCACGACAAAGAATTAACAAATATCATCGATACAAAGTTTACCCCTGAAGAATTTGCAGAATTTTATCAATACTTTCGCTGGGCACTTCCCAAAGAAATCCGTAAAGAGATCCCCCCTTTAAACTTTTTTAAACAACACATTAAATCACGTATTTATACAATCTTAGAAAGATATAAACAGAAATTTTTTACAGATAACAACCAATCATTAATCATGCTCAAAAAAAACGTATTCTTTTTCTTCCAAGTCTTTAATCAAGATTTTTACAAAGAAAACCTCGAACTCTTTCTCGATAAAATTAACACGTTTATAGATGTGCTTACAAGAAACAACTCAAACGCCAAAAACATCATGAACAAAACAGTATTATTCATAAAAGACACACTTTATGAAGTCTTCACGCCTGACCTAAAAGAACGCAACGATTTGATTGAACAAGAAAAAAAATATGAAAAAAAACAAAGAACACAAATTTACTTTAACAATCTAACGATCCAAAACAAAATATACGAAAACCAAGAAACGGACATGAATATGACCCCTGAAAGCCCAAAAAACCTCCAGAATCGACAAATTTGAAGTTAAATAACGTCTATTTAATATTCTTCGCGAAATGTGCTACGCTTTTGCTCTTAAAAAAGAACTTTCAAGGCTTTGGCCCTTCGACAAGCTCAGGGTGAGCGCGTTGTATCTAGGGGGGAGCACTTGAGATGACAAAATAAGCATTAGGCACGCGTGAAAAAGAACACAAACAACAGTACAAATCCAGATAACACCAACACAGATAATACGAAAACAGATAAAGCCCAAAACGGGAACTTTTCTGTTCCAGAACAATTTGTATATAAATCAGATCTAGGCCTGACCGAAGAAATTGTCAGAAAGATCTCGGCTGAAAAAAATGAACCGGCCTGGATGCTTGAGCTGCGCCTAAAAGCGCTGGGAGAATTCATAAAGCACCCAGTGCAAACATGGGGCCCTGATTTATCTGAACTAAACATCGACGATATATACTTTTATTTAAAACCAATAAAACAACAAAAAAGAACCTGGGATGATGTCCCACAAGATATTAAACATACATTTGAACGCCTAGGCGTTCCAGAAGCAGAACGCGAACACTTGGCTGGCCTAGGGGCACAGTACGAATCTGAAGTCGTGTACCATAATCTTAAAAAAGAATGGGAAGAACTCGGCATTATATTTCTCGACACAGATTCTGGCTTAAGAAAACACGAAGATTTATTGCGCCAATATTTTGGCACACTGGTCCCATACACAGACAATAAATTTGCAGCACTTAACACAGCCGTCTGGAGTGGCGGGAGCTTTATTTACGTACCAGCAGGCGTACATGTTTCTGTGCCATTACAAACATATTTTAGAATTAACTCCCCACGCATGGGCCAGTTTGAACGCACATTAATTATTGTCGACAAAGACGCATCAGTAAGCTATATCGAGGGCTGTACGGCCCCGACATATGCCAGTAGCTCGCTGCACTCAGCAGTCGTCGAAATTATCGCATTACCCGGCGCACAGATACGGTATTATACGATACAAAACTGGTCAAAAAACATTTATAACTTAGTTACCAAACGTGCTATAGCTTACCAAAACGCATGCGTCGAATGGATAGATTGTAATCTTGGCAGCAAAGTAACCATGAAATATCCGTGCATAATATTACAAGAACCCGGAGCACGCGCCGAGATCTTGTCGCTTGCTATGGCAACAAGTAATTCTCAAATAAACGATTCTGGCGGCAAAGTAATACACACAGCCCCGCATACCAGTTCACGAATAATCTCTAAATCTATTAGTAATAACGGTGGCAGAACAAGCTATCGCGGCTTAGTAAAAGTCACAAAAAATGCTCTATCTTGTAAATCGTTTGTTCAGTGTGATGCGCTTATTCTTGATGGGCAATCACGTGCCGACGCGTACCCAATTATAGATATACAAACAGCGCCCTGTGATATTGGACACGAAGCAACAGTAAGCAAGATAAACAACGATAAATTATTTTATTTAATGAGCAGGGGACTGTCCAGCTCCGACGCACGAACGCTTATTATTAACGGGTTTATTAGCCCGCTGGTCAAAACATTGCCAATGGAATTTGCGATAGAAATGAACCGGCTTATTGAACTTGAAATGGAAACACCCCATGAATAACGCCAAAAATACGCATACAATTATTACAGTCCCAAAAAACACACACTTAGATATTCTTGACGACTTGTGCAATAACACATGCACCCTAAAATTAGACACCACAAATCTTGAAATCCCAGAAAATCATAACTACTCGCGTGAGTTTATTCTGAAAGAAAACAGTACATTAAATTATGTACTCAAAAACATTAAGCACTCTAGCAAAAAAACAGGCCCAAAAACATGCAAATCTCTCTCTATAATCGTACACTTAGCTGGCACAAGCGCCAACGCAACAATCACAGGGCTCTATTACGGTACAAAAACAAATAATTTTATATTTAAAACAACCCAGCACCATCAAGCGCCACATACAAAAAGTACCGTAAAAGTAAAAAGTGTCTTAAATGACACAGCGCAATTTACCTGCGACAATCTTATTCGCATAGAAAAAGAAGCCTATAAATCTGAGGCTACACAATCAAGCAAAAACATACTGCTCAGCAAACATGCTCATATAATCGGCAAACCAACGCTTGAAGTTCTAGCGCATGATGCCCAGTGCAAACACGGCGCAGCCATCAGCACACTTGATACCAATCACTTATTTTATCTACAAAGCCGAGGCATTATACCGCACAATGCCGAACAAATTATAATCGATGGTTTTTTACGCTAGTTTCCAAATCACCAAAATCACAAAATCTACCAGAGCTTAAATTATCCCATACTTTCTCTTGCATTACTCAAAAAAGAAATTAAACTAGCCCTCTCAATATTATTTTGCATAAACAATAAACACACGGAGTGCTTATTGGGCAGAAAAATACAAACTTTTTTACTGGAAAGAAAATCTCATGATGATACGAACAAAAAAAATAATTCTCGCTCTAGCCCTAACAACATGTACTATGCAAATGCAAGCCGTAAGCCCAGAAGTCGATATCAAAGACATTGGAAAAGTCGAAATCTCAAAACTTGTAAAAATATATAACGACGTTAAAGCATGCGAGACAAAAGAAGACCTCTTAGAGCTGCGCTTGCAAGATACAACAGGCTTAACATGGCTTTTCAGCAAAGTAAACGAAGATGTAGTCCTCAAAGCCCAACATATTAATCTCCCTAAGAATATAAGCACTTTCATGGAAAAAAATCCCGCAGAAAAAATATACCTTTGCGCAAATGGAAGATACACCTTAAAAAAAGAAACCCCTAATATTGTTTTTGAGGTACACATCTTCCTCTCGATGCTTTCTAATTTTATGAAAAAGTGTTCAAATCATCTCAAAAACACCAACGCTGCAACCCAAGTTGATGCTGCAACCCAAACGGAAGAAATAACACAAGAAGCCGCCGTAGCACTATGAGTATGCGCGGGGCATTTTTATCAGTCCTAAAACACAAACATTTTTACTGGAAAGAATATCGTATGATGATACGAACAAAAAATATACTTCTCGCACTTGCCCTAACTGCATGCTCAATACAAATGGCCCAGCCTATGGACAAAGCAAGCCAAACAGACATAAACCAAACAGAGATAACAGTCGCTACACTTAAATGTGCTATAGTTAAAAATCTTAAACACAGTCTTTTTGCAGAAATCTTGGCAATAGAAATTGCAGATTGGCAGGATAACGACGACTCAAACCGCTTGAATAAACTAGAAAAAATCGTACAAAAAGAAGCCGCAAATTTATTAAACGAAATATTCGCAAACAAGCTACAACAACTAAACGATAAACAAAAAAAACTACTTAAAGGCCTTATTGCAGAAAGCTCAAAAACATACGCACGTTTTTTTGTTAAATACGCCAAAGACAACGGAATTGAATATTACTTAGAAAAAAATCTTTTTACAGATAACGATTTAGAACTCTTAAAATTTATTAAAAAATGTATAAATTCTGTTTCAAAAAATTTCCTTAATATGCTTGAATTTGAAGCTCAAGACAAGGCAAACAACGACATAGAACCCGAAACACCTAAAGCCAATCGAACACTTACCTGCCCAGGCACTCCAATCGCCAATCGCGCAAAAATAGAACAAACAACACCCCACATTAATGGTGATAAATTTATAAAATCGAATAGGGTCTGCCAAGGCGCTCCAAGAAAAAACTAACGCTTAATAACAAAAGCAAAACACTCATAAGCCCCTGCGTAAAATTACGCGGGGGCTTGTTTTTTATGCAAATGTCTTGATTTTTACCCAAAAACGCATACCCTGCTAATTAATTATTATTTTTACAAAGAAAGGGTCTTTATGATAAGAAAACATATACTCTCAATAGCTCTTTTATGTGCCGGCGCTACATGCAACCAGGCAAATTCAGCCCAAATGCAAACGCAAGAATTTGATTTTTTCATGAAGGAATCAAAACAAAATGAACAGATCCTGAATCAAGTTCCAGGCTTCGCACAAGGCTACGCCGGACACGGTCAGGATGACATAATTATCATAGCATTTGACGCCCTAGAACAAGACGCAACGCTCACACAATATTTTGACCACATACTCAATATAAGCATTAAAGATTTAGGACGAGTATCGCTTAAAGAAATCGAAAGAACCTATAAAAAGCTCAAAGAATGTAAAACCCAAGACGATCTTTTTAATGCCTACTTAAAAGATGCAACAGGCTTATCTCCATTATTTTATAAAATAGACGAAACGTTAATTCTCGATGCCACACAGCTTGAACTGAACGAAAAGCTTGCAGATCTTCTCAAAAATTCGCCTAAAAAAACATACTTGTGCATAGATGGCTCTTTCACCGTTACACCAGAAGATAAAAACGTTATCTGTGAAGTACGCTATTTTGACGAACTTCAAAACGTTGCATTATTCTCAGATATTATTGTCGAAATATTGCAAGACACGGCCGTAGAAAAACTCGTAAACACAAAAGATCATTCTAAAGAAGAAATCAAAAAACTAACCTATTCTATTTTAAACGAATTAATCCAAAAACTTCCTGTTGGTCACCCATTGTGGACATTCTGGAAAGACAAAATAGTTAGTCATACAGACAAATTTGAAAAATTCTTAACCGCACTTTCTAAAAATCACCCAGAAGTAATCGAGCAAGCACTTGTTTATATAAATGAAATTATAGACGATGCAGACGATAATGAAGCAAATACACGAGAAATAGAACAAGAAATAATACAAGATACAGCACAAGTAAGCGCCCAAAAAATAACGCCTATTCAAGCGTAACAATAAGAACGAAATAAACCTAAGGGCCCCAACTGGGGCCCTTTTTCACAGAGAAATATCATGTTGAATACAAAAGCAGCTTTTCCCATATTTTTTGGTGACAAGCACACGTGCCCGGTCGATTGGCGTACGCCAGAATTTCACACCTGTTGTATAGAACTCGCACAAAAACTTGGAGCCACCCATCTTATTGCCCTAAAACAAGTACACGGCACAGATGGCCTGTGCATAGACAATACAAGTAAATTATTACAAGACAAAAATAATGTACAAAGCCAAGACATCACAAATACCCCACAAAGCATAGAAAAAAATGTGCATATTTCTCTCTATAAAACGAGCGGTGACTATTTAATCACAAATCAAAAAAATGTCGCCATAGCTGTCGTCACGGCTGATTGCTTGCCCATCATAATACATGACAGCATAAATAACGCAGTTGCAGTTATACACGCTGGCTGGCCTGGAACTGTTACAGGAATCACCGAAAAAGCACTACGCGCTATGCAAGAAGCATTTGGCACAGATCCAGCGCAAGTACACGTGTATTTTGGGCCCAGTGCTAAAACATGCTGCTACGAAGTACAAGAAAATTTCTACGCTAAATTCTCCCCAATACCAGCTAAGCAACTGGCACATATTGAACAATCAATTATATCACGCGATAACAAATTATTTTTTGATAATCCGGGCTGCAATAAATTAATATTACACGCTTGCGGTGTACCTGAAGCTCATATTCACACAGAACATAATATATGCACGATATGTCATCACGAGTATCACTCATATAGACGGGATAAAGAAAACGCGCTTAGACAATTAACAATGACAACGATTACGTGAATTTAAAAGCAAGCTCCAAAAATTAGTGTTACAAAAATATTTTTGGTATTACGATAGAAAAAAGTAGTAAGTGTCCTATCGAACTAAAAGTACAAAAAAGGGAGAGTCTATGAAGAAGCTTTCTGTTCTTTTAAAAAAAATACTTCTCAATACAAGCTTACTTATATGCTTGGCTTCAAACGTACACAGTCGAACTGAAAAGCCACGCCCCCAACTTCCCGCACCAAAACCAAGTTTCGTAAATCCCGTAAGAACAAATCCAGATATTACAATTATCGACTTAAACTCACAGCCTAAAACTTCAAAAAAAAACCTAAATCGAGCAAAAACGATAAATGCTCGCTATGATAATAAACTTTGCCTAGCAGAAAAACAAATTCGTGCGGCCAGACTAGAAAGAGCTCACGAGACACTACAAAATTTTGTTCAACAAAAGTTTCCCAATCAAGAAACACCGATAATAGGTATCGCCTGTAGCGGAGGCGGATGCCGAGCCGCAGTTGCAGCACTGGGATTACTACAGGGGCTTGAAGACATAAAACTCCTAGATTCAGCAGCGTATCTTGCAACACTTTCCGGATCAACATGGTTAGCTGCTTCATGGATGTTAAAAGAAACGTCACTCCAAGATTTAGAAATTTTTCTTAGAAAAAGATTATATAAAGCTTTTGATCCAAACAAGCTCAAAATCGAAGAAATTTTAGACTCAATTTGGGACAAATTTAGCTCAGGACGCCAAATATCCCTTAATGATATTTGGGGCGGAATATTGGGTAACGTCTTCTTAAAAACGCCTGACGATGTTAGCGGGCAGCATTCATACTTATCTGATCTGGCCCCAACGGTCGCTTCAGGCGAATATCCTATACCAGTATTTACCTCGGCGATAGCAAACGAATCAATCCCCTATCCATGGATGGAATACACCCCATTTGAAGTAGGCAGCACGTATCTAGAAACATGGATTCCAACATCAGGATTTGGAAAAGAATTTAAAAACGGACATAGCACTGACGCCCGCTCAGAAGAAACACTTGCATACATGCTTGGTCTTTTTGGATCAGCATATGCAGCCAGCGTTTACGATGCCATTTATTATATTCATGCTGAAATTGCAAAATCTTTTGGAATAGATCTTCCTGACGAACTTTTTACATGGGTTACCGGTTTTTGGTTTGGCAATCAACGCATCGCAACACCAAAGGTTCCCAACTTTACCTATAAAGTAAATAAAAGACCTATGTACAAAGACAAATATCTAACGCTTCCTGATGCAGGCGTTGCAATCAATTTACCCATACCTGCGCTATTTAGAAGAAACATCGATATATTTATTGTCTGTGATGCAACCGGAGGACTAACTCCTGAACATACAGCTATGCAGCTCATACAAAATTATGCAGACACACATCATATCGAATTCCCCGATTTTAATTCAAACGATTTACTCAAAACTTCATTCAGTGTGATTATCGATAAAAATAATGAATATGCGCCTATTATTATTTATGTTCGCAATTTAACTGAAATTTCTACACTCGATTTTAATTATTCAGAAAAAGAATTTACATCGGTCTTATCAAATGTTAAAAACTCAGTTACAAACAATATTACAGGAATACAAGAAGCTATAAAATATGCACTCCAATTAAAAGCAACCGGCTACAGAAAGAAAAAAATCTCACCTAAAATTACACAACTCGAACAACAAACAAACACAGAAATAGCTCAAGAAAAAATAGCACAAGCTTAATCAAAAAGTAGTTAAAAGCGCTCATGCTAAGTTTGCCAAAGGGTCTACAGAAAATGCTTCGACAAGCTCAGCATGAGCGCAGAACAAAACTAAACGCTCATGCTAAGTTTGCCAAAGGGTCCAATATTTATCGAAGAATCCAAAAATTAATTTTTATACATTTATTGGGAAACGAGCGCACAAGCTTTCAACTTCTTTTTTAAGCGAAGATAAAAATAAATCGTCATGGCGACGAGTAATCGCTTCATCTATCCAATGTACGATTTGACAAACTTCTTTTTCAGTAAACCCACGTGTCGTGATAGCAGGGGTACCAATTCGAATCCCACTCGTTATCATAGGTTTTTCTGTATCAAATGGAATAAGATTACGGTTCAAAATAATAGAACATTTTTCAAGTGTTTCTTCAACAACTTTGCCCGTAATTTTTTCACTACTCGTTAGAACATCGTCAAAACTTTTACTTTTTAGGTCAACCAAAAATAAATGGTTATCAGTACCTCCAGAGACAATACGATACCCAAGATCCTGAAACGCGTTAGTCATAGCTTGTGCATTTTTTATTACTTGTTCTTGATATATTTTAAATTCAGGAGTAAGAGCTTCATCAAATGCGATAGCTTTTGCTGCAATCACATGCATCAGTGGCCCTCCCTGTGCCCCCGGCATAACCGCTTTATCTAAACGCTGAGCATAATCAGCTTTACAGCACACAAAACCGCCACGCGGCCCACGTAACGTTTTATGCGTTGTGCTACTTACAAAATCAGCATACGCCATAGGGTTTGGGTGCAATCCTGCAGCCACAAGCCCAGCGATATGCGCCATATCAATCAATAATAAAGCATGATTATTTTTTGCAATCTCTTCGAGTTTTGCATAATCAATAACGCGCGAATATGCTGAAGCGCCTGCTATAATTAAACGGGGACTATGCTGATTGGCGAGCAACTCGATTTCGTCATAATCAATACGTTCATTTTCAGGAGACACCCCGTACGAAACAATATTATAAAGCTTACCTGAAAAGTTAACTGGATGCCCATGGGTCAAATGCCCACCAGAATTAATATTCATGCCCAAGATAGTATCACCAGGCTCAAGACAACTTAAATACACAGCCATGTTAGCCGAAGATCCAGAATGTGATTGTACATTTATATGTTCAGCATTAAAAAGTTTTTTACCCATGTCTCGCGCATAATTTTCTACTTTATCAACAACCTGACACCCACCATAATATCGACTAGATGGGTACCCCTCAGCATATTTATTAGTAAGCACGGATCCAGTAGCCGCCATAACATGAGAACTAGCATAATTTTCTGATGCTATTAAGTTTATGCACCGGTCTTGCCGTTCTTTTTCTTGTTCTATTAATGAAAAAATAGAACTTGCGCTGGCCTGTGCATTATTTTTCAAAATCATATCATGCTTCATTATCTCATCTCCAAACGCTTAAAACACCAGTTTTTCACTTTTCTTACGCTGAACAAGAGTGTAACAATAATGTCACTTTTTAGTCATATTTTGTATTTTTTCACAAAAAACATGCTTCTTAGCACTTTTCACGACCAAATATAAGGCGAATATTGACTGCCTGAAATTTATAGTGTAAGCTATAATCATGGTAGTAATACATAAACTATACGTAAATAAACATATAATAAACAGGTGAAAAAATAGGCTCTTAATACTTTAATAATGGGGAACATTTATGAAAAAACTTATAGTACTTTTAGCCCTCTTAACGCTCATGTTTCTTCCCAAAATAGAACCAAGGGGCAGTGATGCTGCTATTGGAGTGGGCGCAGGCCTGGCCACCGGGCTTATTATTGGCAATGTCATGAGCAAAGATGGCAAACGCGAGGCACGTGAAGCTGAAGAAAAAGCAAACAGAGCTGAAGAAAAAGCAACGAAAGCAAAAGCTAAAGCTGAAAAAGCTATAGAAAAAACAGAACAAATGCAAAGAGAGCAAGATCTTGAACAAAAAATTAAACTTGAACAAAAAGTTGAAAAACAACAAGAAAAACAACATGAACAAAATAACAAACCAGATTTAAACTGGGTCTTCATTGTGGTCTTGAGTATTGCTCTTGCAGCTTGTGCCGGAGTTATCGGCTTCTTACTTGCACGTAGAGGCAATTAAGTTTTAAATTACCATCCAAATTTTTAATATTACAAGCCCCCGATTACGTATATGCGTAGCCGGGGGCTTCTTTTTCATAATTAAATAACACTCCACTTATTACCAATAAAATCACATATAATAATTATCGCATCTATTAAAAATTTCTGAATACGATACGCTAAAATCCATACTACAGTTATAAACAAGACTCGAATTACACTTTAGAAAAATCGAGTATTAACGTGGGAATTAACGTATGATTAAAAAACAAACACACAAAAAACGCAAAAAAATCACGCTTTTTTATATGACACTCGTTATAACACTTTTTTGCTCACCCCAAATTATTCTCGCCATGGGCACCCCACCCAAACAAAAAAAAAATATTCCAGAAGAATCTCAAACAGAATTAGCCCAAGATCAAATAGACACACCAACACAAGAAACAGAAGTCCCTCAAAATATCACGCCTGAAGATCCCTCCCCCCCCCCAGAACTATCTCAAACAGAATTAACCCCAGATCCAATAGACACATCAACACAAGAAACACAAAACGCACAAACAACTATAAACTCCCAAGACACAGAAACTCCAGAACAAATAAGCACCATCGTAACGCTTGCAAACACAAAACCTGTCGGCCCAGAAATCCAAATACGCAGCGAAGTCAAAGAACAACTCCGCTGGTTACTTGTCCCCGAATTCAGCAAAACAAACGAGCATTACGCGCTCATAAAATTAAACGCTAACCAAACAGAAGCTCAAATCGATACACAAACAAATACGCCAAACTTTATTTATATAGACCCATCACGCCCAGATAGCGCCCTAAATAACGGACTCTTTTTTTGGAAAAAAGACGAACAGGTTATAGAAACAGCATGGGGCGAATTATTTTTACTCAGAACTCATCCAGACTCTATCTATACCTGCGCATTCAAAACACCAGAAGACACAGATTCCCCCGATCTTTCCCTCACGCCAGAAAGCACCGTAACAGAATCAAAAGCCCCAACTATAGAAAGCAATATTAAAAGCCCAACACCCCAACCAGAGAAAACTTGGGATAATAATTATTGCGTATTTCGCGAAAAAGAAAATCTTTGGAGTTGGGAAGAACCGATTGACCAAGCACAAATAAAATTCCCAGAGTTTGATAAAGAACTAAAAAACGTAACCATACTCTCACCTACAATAATCGAACAAACAAACACAGACACACAAACAACATCCACTAACGAAACCCCAATTGAAAGAAAAAGCTCTCTTTAACGCTATTAAACGAAGTTAAATGAATAATCTTATAAAGGAGAAAACTTCATGAAATCACGCACACTTGAACTAGCCAGCATCGTATTACTAGCAGCCGTACTCACCATAAGCTACAATGCGGCCGTATATGCACACCGAGTTATTTTTGATCGCACGAACCTCCACGACATCAATCAAGCAAAAGATCGCACAATTACACTCACACAAAACACAGAACAAAAGATTGGCGGCATTAAAACCGATACAAGAAGACCAGCATCAATAGACGCACAAACTCAAGAGACACAAGAATCTCAAGCAGATAACAAACCGGCAAATAGAAAAAAAACACGCACAACTATTAACGAATTACTCAAGAAAACAAGTGAGAAAAAAACAACAAGTTCTATATTGCTTCTTTTATTATTCGCCTTTATTGCCGGTATTCTTACCAGCTTTACCCCGTGTGTATACCCCATGATTCCCGTAACCGTCGGCGTGCTGCAAGCACAGGCATCGCATACGCTTAAACACAGCGTTCTCTCGGCAATATCATATGTAACTGGTATTGCAATTGTATATGCGTCACTAGGATATTTATCCGCAAAAGCATCGATACTCTTTGGCCGCTGGGCCAGCTCCCCCTTGGTTATAGGGCTCATGATACTCTTTTTTTTATACCTCGCTTTTTCTATGTTCGATTTTTACGATATCTATATTCCCAAATTTTTATCCCACAAAACAGAGATCCAAACACAAGGCTCTTTACTTAAAATATTTGTCTTCGGCATGCTTTCCGGCACCGTCGCATCACCATGTCTTACTCCAGCTCTCGCCCTACTTTTAGGCGTTGCTGCCAAACAAGGCAACCCAATTATTGGCTTCTTAACACTCTTCTTATTTTCTATTGGCATGGGATTAATTCTGGTTATTATTGGAATATTTTCTAGCGCACTCTCGCTCATGCCCCGTTCTGGAATGTGGTTACTCACTATGAAAAAAGCAATGGGCTTTGCCATGCTGGCAGCCTGCGTACACTTTATGCATAATAATATAAGCACCAACATAACGCTGGCACTTTATGCCATAATAAGCATGAACGCCTCTCTATATTTTTTTATATTTGAAAAAGCACGCAATATTGTCACCTATGCCCTTGGGACTCTGGCTGGATGTTCTGCGCTGGTTATTATTGGTCTTATTATTAAAAACATGCTCAGGTAATTACAAAAATACCCGTTTATGCTAGAATTTTATATACAGATTAGATCCCGAATCTCGTCTGAAATAATAAGACTCACGAGCATAAAATAATTTAATTAAGAAACGAGCGCACACATGTTTAGTTTTTTTAAAAGTAAGATCAAAAAAGTATACGCTGAGTTTACGAACAAAATTGCAGCATTATTTTCGGGAAATACGGTCGATCAAAAATTACTGACCGAACTTTCAAATTTATTGATCTCGGCTGACACGGGAGTCAAGACAACACAAAAAATTATTGAGAATTTAACACAAGATATAAAAAACAAAAAAATTGAATCGAGCGAAGACCTAAAAAAATGCCTCGAACAAATTTTACTCGATATTTTAGACATAAAAATTACACAACCCTTCGACAAACTCAGGGAGAACGCTGAAACAAAAACTCCCAATAATATTCCCTCGCTAATACAACAGGATATTCCTGCAGTACTTTTAATCGTAGGTGTTAACGGTAGCGGCAAAACAACTTTTGTAGGCAAGCTTGCACAATTACTCAAAAATAATAACAAAAAAGTACTTCTGGTTGCAGGCGACACGTTCAGAGCAGCAGCAACGCACCAACTGGCCGAATGGGGGCAAAAAACAGGAACAAGCGTATTTATTGGCAAAGAAAGCCAAGACCCAGCTTCTGTTATTTTTGATGCCTATAAAAAATATAAAGAAGAAAACTTTGACCATATAATTATTGATACAGCTGGACGGTTGCAAACAAAAGTGAACCTTATGAAAGAACTTGAAAAAATGCGCCAGATTATTTACAAACAATCGCCACAAGAAATTATACATACCTGGCTCACTATCGATTCTATGCTCGGCCAAAATTCTTTACGACAGGCTGAAGTCTTTCATCAAGCAACACAAGTTAATGGCATCGTTTTAACAAAACTTGATGGAACAGGAAAAGGTGGAATCGTCTTTTCAATTGCACAGACATTTGGACTACCAATAGTTTATGTCACGTTTGGAGAAAAACTCGAAGACCTTAAAATTTTTAATGCCCAGGAATATGTACACGGATTATTAAACGAATAAAAACAAGGGAGTAATATGAAGAAACAAATATCTATGCTGCAAATACTCATAGTATCTACGTTCTGTATGCAAAACAGTATGCATGCAAAAAGTACAATGCCAAAACTATCTCGCCTGCGAGATAAAGTAGACAATGCAATCTCAAACCAAGAAACATTTTCTTTAAAAGATATTTTAAAACAAGCTGACGGTCAAAACTTAAATGGCCAACCACTTACGATTTCAGGCCCAACAAAAGCCAACCCTTTTGGTGCTATAACCTCTGCCCGCGAACCAAATGAATTTGAAATTGCATTAATGCTTGGCGATATAAAAAAACAACTCAAAAACTTACTCTGGTCAAACGACACCGAACTTGTAATAACACTTAATAAACTTATAACACAAAACAAACAAGATGAAGCACACTTACTACTTGCTCACAAAATTATAGAAAAACACGGCCAAGACAAAATCCCACTTTTTGCATTTATCAATAAGATCCAAGAAGAAGAACAGGCTTTAGTCGATTTTACAACACAGTTTTTTAATCTATTATCAAAAAGCAACTCAAACAAAGATCAAATAAACGCGCTCTTAACACGCGCACAAGAACTCAAAAATAATTTAGCCAAACTGACAGACAATACAATAAAACTCTTACTGGGATAAAAAATGCCCGTAAAATCAATTTTACATGAATTTGTACAATCTATTGCAACCAAGTTACGTGCCCGGAACACAACAGGCAACGAAGAACAAGAAGCCTGGTGGTTACTAGAAGCTATCACTAAAACAAAAAAAGCTGCACTTTTAACTCAAACAAATATCTCTTTAACCGGAGATCAAGAAAAAACACTCGAACACTGGATTGGCCAATATATAAACGAAAAAAAGCCATTACAATATATTTTAGGCAGCGTACCCTTTTGTTCTCTTGAAATAATCGTAGAACCACCGATACTTATCCCTCGGCCAGAAACTGAAGAAATAACGCTCTGGTTAATCGATAAGATTGAACAAAACACTCGTAATGCCATCCCCGCCCCACCACTAGCCATTCTTGATCTCTGCTGCGGCTCAGGCTGCATAGGCCTAGCGCTGGCCAAAGCATTCCCACAAGCAACAATAATAGGCACCGATATAAACGACAAAGCAATAAAGCTCGCACAAAAAAACAAAGCGTATAACGACATATCAAATATCACATTTATACAATCAAACCTATTTGACGCGCTTGAAGCACAAAACCAATTCGATATTATCATAAGCAACCCCCCATATTTATCCCAAGAAAGCTACCGGAAAGTTTCCGACGAAATTCGCTTATGGGAAGATGAGCAAGCGCTAGTTGCCCAAAATCACGGCCTAGCTATATATGAACAAATAATTCCAGAAGCTCACAAGTATCTAAAAAAACCACATAACAACAACACGCCACAAATAGTTTTAGAGTTTGGAATCGACCAATCTTCAGGACAACTCGAAAACTGTTTACGAGAAAATAACTTCACAGATATCACTATGCATAAAGACCTACAAGATAAACCCCGCTGGCTCGCCGCATCGCAATAAACACTCCCCAAAATAGCCCTAAATACGCACAATGCACGTAATTACAGATAGTCACGCGACCCCGTTTTGACATTTTAGCAAGATGGGCTATACTGTCTAAGTACTTTAGCTTTCACCCTTTTCCCACTTAAAAAGATTCTTGTTCTTTTCCGGTTTACAAGTTAGGTATACTGATTACGGGGAATTTAGAAAGGGTCTCTTAAATTTAGTTCAAGATAATAATAGATTAAATAAAAATGCACGGAGGCACTGTGAAAAGTAGCTATTTAGCAAAACTATTAACCTGCACAGTTTTTACTATCGCCCTATCTGGAACATATTTTGAAGCTGAAATCAATACTAATCAAGCCATAAGCACCGACTTCGCATACTTTGCCAATAATAATGACCTTATCGCTGATGCTCTTAAAAACATAAACAAACACAGAACTGGTCGAACATTAAAGGCTTTATGCACCTACGACCTCAAAACAGCTGGAATCACCGGCATGACCCCAAAAAAGATGTCCACTAAAATCTATTACTCAGACTATCACAAAAAACCTGACTTAATTGTCCAAGACCTTCAACCAGGACTCGCTACTGACAAAACAGTCGAAATCTTATACAACACAACAAATAAAAAAGTTGTAAACTTCACCGTCAAAGATGCAAGCGGACGCGTCATCAAAGATCAGGAAATTCGAGTTCCTGCTCATTGCTCTCTCTAACAAACAAAAACATACGTTTCTTGCTGAACTATAAAAAAATCGCAACACTATTATATGAGGGACCCTGATGAATACATCAGAAGAACAAAAAACTAAAAAACCACGCACAGAACGCTTTTGGGCTTTTCTCAAGAACCTATTTTTAGTCGTAATTATCCTACAAATTGCCCCGCTTATTATCAGCAACGTATTTACAACAATCAAAGAAACTCTAAAACCAAAGGCCCACGTCGGCTTGCTCAAAATTACCGGGATCATTCATGATTCATCGTTCTATACAAAACACATAGAAAAATGTGAAAAAGATCCAGAAATTAAAGCTCTTTTTATTAAAATAGAAAGCCCAGGCGGCATGCCTGGTACGGCTCAAGCTCTTTATAACGAAATAAACGCATTTAAGAAAAAGAAGCCGGTCATCGTTCTAGTCGAAAACGTATGCGCATCAGCGGGCTACTATGTAGCATCTGCAGCAAATACTATTATTGCAAGCCCATCATCACTCGTTGGCAGCATTGGCGTTTTAATGCAAATTCCTAATGTCAAAAAATTACTCGATAACTGGAACGTTTCAATTGGCTACATCCAATCAGGTAAATATAAAACAGCTGGTAGTCCAACAAAAGAAATGAGTAAAGAAGAAGAAGTTTACTTACAAAAACTTTCAAACAGTGCTTACCTACAATTTGTTAAAGATATCGCACAAAGCAGAAACCTTTCAGATAAAGCCCAAGAAAAATGGGCCAATGGCCAAATTTTCATGGGTAATCAAGCTCTTGAACTTAAACTTATTGACCAAATTGGCTCACATCGCGAAGCTATAAAAGCAATCAAAAAGTTAGCAAAAATAGACGAAAAACAAGACATTAAATTTGTTCCTGCAGAAAAAGCATCCGGTGGTTTGATGAAACTTCTTATGGGAAGCGACGAAGAATACAGCTCCGATGGCAATAGCTTTTCAACAAAAGTTGCCTTATTTTTGAACGACGTGTACAAAAACTTTATACATGCTCAAGCCCAAGAACAGAACAACATTACACTTGCATAGCCCTATGGTTGAAACCATAGGCTAGAATAAGTTTCAGGCTTACCAGCCTGAGGAGAGAACGGGATTAAGGGCACTTACAGAACAAAAAGAGATCGTGTGCATAACGCCATGATCATCTTTTAGAACAAGATCTCCATTAGATAACAAATCAATAAATATTCCGTTCATGACACTTTTATCAGTGTTGTGAACGGAAATTTTTTTACCCATATAAATTTGATTCTTTTTCCAGGCATCAAAAATAGTTTCAAAATCACCGGCACACCATTTTTGGTACCAGATATCAAGCTCTGCCAAGATATCGTCTTGTAACAAAACTATATCAAAACTATTACCAGCAAGTTCATGTAAGCTCATCGCTTTACTAAATAATTCATGAGAACAATCAAAACTATTATTAATATTAAGCGCAAAGCCTAAAATAACACCTGCTAGATCAGGCACTCCAACAAGCCCTATGCTTTGACCAGACCATACAGATTCAAGAAGCATCCCGCCTACTTTTTTATCATGTACAAAAAAATCGTTCGGCCACTTCAAACCAACACCATATTTTTTTAATGGTTCAAGAATCCCAAGCGATAGAGCCATGTTTAAATAATTAAGCTCTTGGGAAATAACAGGAGCACCATCTGGCCCCCCTGAACGTATTCTATCTTGTGCCGGTTTTAATAAAATCGTAAGCGCTAATTGACCATCAGAAACAAGCCAGTCCCGCCCCTGCCGGCCATGCGCATGCGCAAGCTGCTCAACAATAAAAACAGCCCCTGACTGAGCTACTTGTAAATGATCTTTAGCTAACTTCATAGAATCTGAACACAACTGTATTGGATAAATTTCTGAACCGATTATCATACATGCCCCAAAATTATTCAGAACGCTTTTTAAGCTCCCGAGCCGTCTCACGTTTAATATCACGTTCTTTAAGACTTTGTTTTTTATCGTGCGCTTTTTTGTGTTTAGCGAGCCCTATTTCTAATTTAATAAAGCCACGAGCATTAAAATACATCTTAAGCGGGATAAGCGTTAATCCCTTACGAGAAATATCACCAATTAAAGAATCAATCTGACGTCTTTTGGCCAACAATATTCTGGTTCTTCTTGATAAATCATCTTTTTTTGAATACGCATGTGAATATGGAGCAATCGAACAGTTTAAAAGAGTAAGTTCTCCTGCCTGAACAACCGCAAAAGCATCAAGTAATGAAACCTGACCCTTTCTAGCCGACTTTACTTCGTCCCCCGTTAAAACAATTCCAACTTCCATAGTGTCCAGTATCTCATAATCAAAAAAGGCTTTTTTATTTCTTGCTATCTCTTTCATCAAAATCTACTTATTCTTCGTATATTCACGTACTTGAGCACTCTACATTCTTAACCTGCCGTAAGTCTGCCTGATATCTTCTTAAAAACCATATATATAACAGGATAAGCCAGTACGGCTAGCACAATGCCTAGGATATTACACCCAATAAAAAAAGACCACAAGCAGACAGACCCTGACCCAAAAATTTTACCCAAAGATAATGTCCACGTGGGGTTCATATGTAAAAAACTATGCACAAGCCAATGCCCAAAAACGTACTCGCCTGCAAAAACAGGAACCATCGTCCACGGGTTATTCAAACTTGTCGCCACAAACAATATGGGTAAATTAAGCCCAAAAAGCCACCGACTTGCAAACATCATAAGCGTATGGGCTCCAATAAAAGGCGAGCACGCTATATAAAGCCCAACACAAAACGAAAGCGCTAATTTTTCTGGCGAAGAGCCACTGCCCAATTCTTGCTTAAAAAACTCTTTTATATTTTTTAAATTCTTTATTTTTGTCATCCCAGATTTAACTCGAGACCCAAACCCACTTATTTTCTTTGTCATATTCATACGCCGACCCTCCTGGCTAAACCCTTTTATTATTTAATCAGTAAAACAAACTTGCGCATTTCTTGCAAGATTTGATACGCTAGACAACAAATAATTACTATTAACCAAAACATTAAACTCGAAAGTTCAAAATATGAACCAAAAACGCATTACCTTGTTACTGGCTAGCACTATTCTCACATTAGCTAATACCTGCTTAGTCTATTCAGAAGAACCACAAAACCCAAATGCCAACATAATAGCAGAACAAAAAACACCAGAAGATCAAAATTTTTCTGGAAAGAAAGTTACAGAACTCAAGGGCTATCTAAAAATTTTACACAACGAAGACGAAATATCACCATTCAGAATTTATTATAATGGCATGGAAACAATAAACAATTCTGAGGGTTTCTTTTCTTTCCCTCTTACAGAAGGAAAACCAAACGAATTCACGCTTATTATCAGCAAACAGATTATCCCACAATTTGAAAAAACAAACACCATTAAAAATCTCAAACTTGACCACACAAAGAGCTACAAAGCATACGCTCTAAAAGCTGCTCAGTTTGGTGGCTTTACATGGGAAGAAAAAAAAATAGCACATGCTATTCCTCAAGATAGCATAGTCATATTAATCGACCCGAAATACGTTGACCATCTAGAAAAATGGCATATAGAATTTGCAGATAACGATATTCATTTACCACAAATTTTATTAAAAGCACATAAAGAAGTAAAAATTGATCACGCCGCAAATAAATCTCTACTCTATACATTAGACACAAAGATTTTTCATGAAAAAATTACGCCGCGCGAAAAAACGATGGAAAAAGGCACCATAATTTTGCCCTGGTAAAAAACCGGGGTTAAAACCCCGGTCTAATACAAGCTTCGTGCACACGAGAAATTTACCTACTTCTTCTGGCCAACTATAGATTTTTCTTTTCCAGCTTTTTCTTTCTCAAAAGCCTCAATATCTTTTTTTAGTTCTGCTTCTTTTTTTTCTAACTCAGTAAGCGTACCATAAAGGTTCTCTTCTTTTTTTTGCTCATTTTTTACCGGCTCAACTTTTTTTATTTTTTCTTTCAAAAACGCATATCCAGGAGCCACCATAAGCTCGTCATATGCCTTTTGGCCGTCAGCTGTTAAATCAGATTTTTGAACAATTTGAATCTGAAACTTTCCATTATCTGTTTCACGCATATCACCTTTATTAAGAACAAGGCATTGATATCCTGTTCCCCAACGCGAAAACTCATACGCCCATAAACGCGCACTATCAGATTTAGGATCACCAGACAAACTTCTCAAATATAAAACATCACCACTTTCAACCGGCAACCCATTCCCCTTATCTGAACTCATAAAAGCAAAATGCGCTTTACTCGTTTGAGTTTCTTTACATTCAGGAACGGAAACAACAATCTCGCAGCCATCTGGATAAAAAAGCGCCGCTGGATTATGAACCCACAATACACGTGGTTTTACTTGCAAACCAGCCTCTTCCTTTACTCCAGCGCCAGAAAATGTCGCCAATATTTTTACCGCATCACCATAACGCACAATACCAGTTTTTGCTTCATCCGTAGCATCTTGAATAATAAAAAATTGATTGCCATTTTCATCACGTGTATCAGCATCTGACCCCATTCCAATTAATATTTCGTGATGATTTTCTGGAGCAGCAATATTTGGCATTCTATTTGCAAAACGCCCGACACCCCAATCGCCCTCTTTTTCTGATTGATCTGTGGGATTATTCTTAATATCACGGCTCCATGCATGTACCCACCAACCTCTACTGACAGTTTTTTCGGTAAATTTTTTCGATTTAATCATAATAGGTGTATTATATTTTACGGCCACTCCAAAAATCTGCCCCCCACACAATAAAATCGGCATCATTACCACAAAAATAATCATAAAATTCTTCATACTTCTCATTATCATTCTCCTCACACAAAAATAACCCAGAAACTTCACCGCCTCATCTACTCATTAAATTTACTATAATAAAATAATGCTTAGACAACAAGAGGGCAGCGATCATTCAATCACTGCCCTCTCTTATAACAAAATTTGTGTATTAAATTGTGTTATTTTTTACTTCACTGCTGAAAGCGTCCCTGGAGCTGTTTTTTTTGCTGCAGCTTTCTTTTTAACAACCTTCTTAACTACTTTTTTTACTGCTTTTTTAGCCACAGGCTTCTTAGCCACAGGTTTCTTAGCGACTGTTTTCTTAGCTACTGTTTTCTTAGCTACTGTTGTAACTGGTTTGACTACAGCCGTTGTTTTAGCAACCGGAACAGAAGTTGTAACTGCTGACACCGGCGCTGCTGAAACTGGAACTACTTGCGTAGGCGATGGCGCAGCTGCCTGAGCTGTTGTTCCTGCAAACATAGGAATCATAGTTTGTGTTACATATTTTTGCTGATCAGCATTAAGTAATGACGATTTTGCAGCCGCTTGCAGTGTTTGTTGCATATATGAATCTGAAGTACGCGCATCGTTAAATGCATTTACAAGCGCTTCTGCAAAAGTACTTTGCGTTTGTGCATCAAATTGTTGTCCCGCTGCTTGTTGCATTAACGTATATAAACTTTTTATTTTGGTTACAATATTTGGCACTTGATTAATAGCTTTAATAACTTCGATATTTTTGGCTGCTGGCGTCAGCGCTGCTTCTGCTGCCGCTTTATCTGCCGCTGCTTTATCTGCCGCCGCTTGTGCCGCAGCTTTATCTGCCGCCGCTTGTGCCGCCGCTGCATCTGCCGCTGCTTTATCTGCCGCTGCTTTATCTGCTGCTGCTTTATCTGCTGCTGCTTTATCTGCCGCTGCTTTATCTGCCGCTGCTTTATCTGCTGCTGCTTTATCTGCCGCTGCTTTATCTGCTGCTGCTTTATCTGCCGCTGCTTTATCTGCCGCTGCTTTATCTGCCGCTGCTTTTTCCGCTGCTGCTTTTTCCGCTGCTGCTTTTTCCGCTGCTGCTGCTGTTACGAATGAAACAGGATCTTCTATTCCACCAACACTAATATGACTTGCTGATCCCGCACCTGATCCTGCAAGCGGGAGCCAGTTACGCCTATAGTCTCCTGCAGTTGCATCCTTTTTATAATAAATATTTCCATATTGATTAACCCCCCAAACCATTCCTCCACTATGTGTACTCTGTGAACTCATTTTCACAGGATAAGGAGCAATAGAAATTCTGTGAATTGAACCAATTTCCCTCCTCCATTCAGTTCCCCCTGGCACAGCGGTAGTTACTCCCACTCTATAGAAAGTGGCATAGTCACTACCAGTACCCCAAACCAAACGGTTACCATCTATATCAGGACCAACGGAAAGTTGAGAAAGTCCTCCAGCAACAGGCTTCCAATGGCTAGCCCAAGGGGTAGAATTAAAATCTGCTGCGGCAAAAGGTTTGTCCCAAACATAAATTTTATCTGGAGCTTGAATTCCCCATACAATATCGTCTTTATTAATAGAAATGAATTTAATCGTTCCGTCTACTTTTTTCCATGTCGCATTAAGATTTGCATCAGTAATTGCTGGACTAGCGTAAATTTCACCTAAACGATTTGTATGAATCACAAAGTTATTACTAACGGCAACGCATACTGCAAAACCATCAATCTTAGCCCAACTAGTCCCCATAGGGGAAGTTGGCGTAACACCTACACGGTAATACAGAGGCCCATCGGGAGCTCTTTCTGGAATAGCAGCACCAATAACCCACACTTGACCATTTGGCCCGACGCTTACCCATTGAGCCTTTTCTCTCCCTGGCAGATCAACTACTACCCAATCAGCTCCCTGAGGCGAATCTTTTGTAATTCCCGTTCTAAAATGTGGTCTCCCACCACGTAGAATCCAAACATCTGGCAACATATCAGCATAAATCTGGCCCATTGCCACCAGCGCAAACACAAGCGCTAACAATTTCTTCATCAATCTCATATCACATCTCCCTTAGATAGAAAACCTAGAACCACTCTCTTTGTAATTAACAACATAATATTAGTTTATGCTTATCCCAAGTCACATTTCAAGATCTTACCGTTTAAACTCAAAACCAATCAAAAAAACATAAGAGGGCAGCGATCATTCAATCACTGCCCTCTCTTATAACAAAATTTGTGTATTAAATTGTGTTATTTTTTACTTCACTGCTGAAAGCATCCCTGGAGCTGTTTTTTTCGCAGAAG
>JBDRBF010000019.1:0-2884 GCA_043822925.1 bacterium | reverse complement strand
TCCAAACGGGCTCTTGGTTTCTTATTCCTTCGCATCGTCCCTAGATGCGCTTTCTTTTGCGCAATTTTTTATTAAAAAACTAAATAAGGGTTGGTCATGTTAAATCTAAATTTTATAGCTGTTGCTTCATTCGCTTTTAAACATCATTGCTCATTCGTCGGCGGTCGCCCCGCTTCTAACGTTCTTAAAAATTTCAACGGGGAAATTGTTTTTATGTTTCGCAAACAATTTTCGGGCAATTATTTTATACAATGGGTGCGCTGTAACTTCGATTGTTTCCAGTATCAAGAGCAAATTTTAAACTACAAAGGGATTGATTACATTTCTCTATTTCTTCTAATCCAGCAAAAAATACCACACAAATTTTTATACAGTTTTCGTAATTTTCTGCCTAAGGCTAATCATAGCTTAGGCTATTTTTTAAAATAAATGTTTGCAAAGATGTTATCAATTTTATAACGGCTTTTGTTTGATTTTGAGCTCTAATCGCTGGTTGTTATCGTTTTTATAACAAATGTTATCGGAATGATAACAATATTATTTTCCCAAACACAAAAAAGTGCCAAATTAGCTCAAAAACGCACTTAAATAGTTTGGCATACAGTTTGTACTATAAAGACAGTGCAAACAAAAACTAAAAAAAGGAGTAGAAAATGAAATTCACGGCAGAGCAAAAAGAGAAATACCTTGCAGAAAAAAGAGAGAAGATCAAACAACTTCGCTTAATCATTAAAGATATGACGGTTGCTCAACGTCAAGCTGTAGCAGACAAATACGGCATAGTTACAATAGAGGGACATCCTCTATCGCCTTACAATCAATGCTTTTTGCTATCGCAAGCAGAATTAAAATTTACGGTTGTCGGTGGTTTTCAACAATGGCGTAAAGCTGGAAGAACTGTCCTTAAAGGCAAAAAAGGATTTTTAATCTTTGTTCCAAGCGGTAATAAAAAAGATGATGACTCTACCCAGCTTGAAGATGTTTACTTTTTTACTGCTGTTGTTTTTGATATTTCGCAAACACAAGAAATAGAAAAAGAGATCGCCGCTTAAGGTTGTCTAATTTTTTAATCGAACTAATTTAGAATTTTTTTAACAACAAAAAAGGAAAAACAAAATGTACACAATATTGTCCGATTCTGGTCAAACGATTTTAGCTGAAGATGTTCAGCTTATCTTAAATATGTCGAATGATCGTTTTATAAATGAACACAACAATCTTGAATACCGTTACTCAGACCAAGACGTTGCTGATCATTACGATATTAGCCTTGCTGAACTTGACCGATGCAAACATACACTCTCTTATGAGGCTAACTTCAATTTTATTATCGAAGACGATAACAAAGAGCCAAGCCCTTATCTTCTAAGCGGTGACGAGTTGCTTCGAACAGTCTTAGCAAGAAAATCGGGAAGAAATTTTTAACAACCGAGCTGGGCAGCTCGTTAAACTGCCCGCTTAATTTTTAATCGAACTAATTTAGAATTTTTTTAACAAACTTAAAAGGAGCTAAAAATGGAAGCAACACAAGAACAAATCGAAAAAGCAGTTAACGATCTGAAAGGTGGTTTTTACGGGTCTGCGGAAATCGTTGATGATTTTGAAAACGATAATTACTATTTAGTCCGTACCGAAACTGCGGATCCGAACGAAAATGAAAATTGGGAGTGTGCAGAATATCATTTGCTCAAACAAGATTTATCTGAATCTCACTATCTTGCACACTGTGATGGCTACAATGGCGTCCAGATGCAAATGGATCAAAACGAAATTGACGAGCTACTCGGTGAGGATAACGACCTTGATGAGCATCTCTCTAGTTATGAGATAACTGGTGATCTATTAGCAGAGGCAAGACTTAACGCATCAACAGAAGCAACTGATGATTATGAAGGTGAATGCAAAGTCTGGGTTGAGTATTGTTACTCTAGCGGGACTCTAAACAAGCCTAACGATGGTTTTGTGCGTGATGATAACTACGATGATATTATCTTTGGCAGCTACCATGACGCAGAGGATTGGATAAATGACAATACTGCTGATACTTATTATCTCTCTCATGGAGAGATGGGCGCACCCTCTTATACAATTATGGAGTATTAATAACCAATTTCAAGGTTTGCGGTCAACCTTAAAACCGCTTTATAATTTTTTAACTAAAAAAGGAATAAGAAAATGAACCTACGCGAAGCAATTGTCAAGGCGAATGGTTACCTTGACCAGAACCATTGGAAGTTGACCTTCCATGCCGTTACCTTCGAAGGGGAAAAGTGGATTACAATTTACAGCGAGGATCGTGAACCCACAATACATTCTCTTCCCCCCGACGAACCAATTCACGAGCTATCTGATTTTGACTGAACTGCCGAGCTGGGCAGCTCGTTAAACTGCCCGCTTAATTTTTTAATAACTAAAAGGAGTACGAAATGTTTCAAACAAATCTAACTAAAAGACAAGCTCGCTATTTAGCGGGCTACATTGTAAAAAACGGCGGACAGTATGCACTTAATAATTCCCTTTGCGCAACATCAACAAGGATCACTTTTGAATTTGATGAAGATGAGCTTTACGAATTTAATAGTAAAATTTACTCAAATTATACTCATCAAAATGTTGTTGATGAACTGCCCCAAAAATATCAAAAGTTTAATTGGCAATAATAATTTAGAATTTTTCAACTTTATAACAAAGGAACACAAAATGAAAAAAGTAACTTACTATAAACTTGGAATCGAAAGTACGCTTTGGCATGCTTTCAAAGTCAAGTGCGCTCAGCTTAACATAACTATGCTTAGCGCAATCGAAAAGTTAATTAAGAAATTTGTGGAAGAATAGATTTCTTTATTTGTGTGGGGCTTCCCTTCGCCCCGCATTTATTTTTTTT
>JBDRBF010000018.1:0-5188 GCA_043822925.1 bacterium | reverse complement strand
GACCATGTTATGGCCCCATGGTATTTGCGCAGCAGCTGCTGCGTAAATAGATTCTTGGTAGCAGTCAGCAAATTTGCGCATGTATACGAGATTACGCACTGAGAAACCTGAGACATCTGGAAAAGACGTTTGTATGTCATTTGCAAGTTGTTCTATTGTTTTTGCTCCCCATTTCTCACGGGAGATTTTTTCTGATAGTGATTTTCCGGTGCGCCAGTAAAGCATAATAAGTTCTTTGGTGACGGCAAGTGCTGCTTGTAATTGAGCCTGCTGTATATCTTTTTTAAGTTGTTCTAGAAATTTTGCATATTCTTTGGGCACTAAATTATCACTTTTCTGTGATATCATTTTTCTTGTCAGACTTTTCTTCATTTTGGCCTCTTTTATGGCTTTATTCTAATTACGCAGCAGCTGCTGCACAATTAGACTATTTTTGTTTCAATATATCGACTGCATCGCGAAATTCATGAGTTTCTGTGTTTTCGAAAACCTGGTTGAGAATTGTTTTTAATAAATGTAAATTGGTTTCAGGATCATCCAAATTCATCTTGTTTTCAAGGGCCATTATTGCGAGTTCCATGAGCGATGGAGCATTAATCAGCGAGTATTGCCTGATGATTTCTGGTGATGAGCCCAGTCTATTTAAAGCACCCAATGCCCTCTTAATTAAGACAACTTGTTTCATAAGATACAGCTTGGCATTTTCGATCTTAGATGGCTGCCGCTCCAGATATGTTTTAAATAACGTTTGCTCATGAGCCGATTGAGAATAAAAACCCGCGCTTGATGTTACCGTTGCCATGTCAAAGTAGGGATCATTTTGCCCCGCATTTTCATAATCAATCGCTTTAAACTCTTGTCCCAAAAATATCAGGTTTCCTTCGTGCAGGTCATTGTGACAGGGGACGGTGTTTGTTAGATGCGGCAATAATGCCTGGTGAATAGTTGTTATAACTCGTTCAAGTTTTGCCAGTGGCACATAATCGCTGCCCTTGGGTTTATTGATTTGTAGGTGCCTGTTAATTCTCTTAAAAACGTCGTAATCCGAATTTGCAAACGCTTTTCCCCGGTGAATTTTTTGCAAAAGATGTGCGAGTGCAACATAAAATTGATCTGACCGGAAATCTTGAGGTGAGAGTTTTTTGCCAGCCAAATATTCCATGATAATAATCCCACGTGCAGCATCTGAGAAGTAAATCTGTGGCCCATAGCCGCCATTTTCAGCTACTTTTAGATTAAAGATTTCTTGTTCTCGATATTTTGGGGGTTTATTGGTAATAAAGCGGGCAACATATTGTTTTGATTCTGACGTAACCTTAAATAATTGAGCCCCAGAGTGTCCGCCTGAGAGATCCATTGCCAAAACATTGCCAGATAGAGCGAGTTCTTTTTTTACCACTTCTGCTGCATGTTTTTCGTTAATATTGGGGGTGCCACAGGAGCTGAGTATAAAGAGAAGGGCACATGCATTGTACTTTATAAAAAGTTTCATGGATTAGTGCTCCAAGTTATGGGTAGTTTTTTGTTCAGATTCTAAATCTCGGTTGCCAATCTTTGCAAAAGGGACAATTTCGCCTTTTAAGTTCGCATTTTTCTTGTTTTCTGTCAAAGTAACAGCATCAATAACGGTACTTATAACTATGGGAGAATTGGGATGCAAAATTTATTTAAGAATTTTAAATCTAAACCTGAGACAATAAAGCCGGTATGGCGGCAGTGGCTTGAGGCAATAATAATTGCTGGTTCAGTTGTTTTTGTCTTGAAAACGTTTATTTTCGGCACGTATCATGTGCCAACAGGTTCAGCGATCCCAACCATTTTGCCCGGTGATAGATTGATCGCAAACAAATTTGTGTATCGTTTTGGCCTGAGTAAAATAAAACACGGTGATTATGTCGTTTTTGATGACCAAAATTTTAAGTTTGATAAATCAAGTTCAGTAAACTATTTCTGGCAAAAGTATATTGGGCTATCTATCCCGCTTCTGGGACTACCTGAAGGGCCAATAAACGTTACCAAAAGAATTATTGCGTGTCCTGGTGACTGGTTAGAAGGGCGCATCCAAGATGGTAAGCCGGTTATTTATCTTAATCATGTAAAATTAGAAGAACCATATCTAAACCCGTATCCATTAATTCATCTCAAAAAAATGTCTGGGTTTATCACGCCTGAGTTTCTGGGTGGTTTTTTTTCCGGGCTTAGCTTTTTAAAAACAAAAGAAAAAACTGCTTATTGTGCATATGATCCAGCAAAAAGTTTTGATCAACAACAATTTTTTAATATGAAGCCATCCGAAGTAATTTTTATTCCAAACTATCCGGAAGCAACGTTTAGATTTCCAAATACTCCAACGTACAGGGATGCTGCTGAAACAGAATGTGCTGATATCTTTGGGCCATTTGAAGTTCCTGCAGGTAAATACTGGGGTATGGGTGATAATAGAAAAGACAGTATGGATAGCCGCTGGTTTGGCTTTATTGATAAAGATAGAATACAGGGGCGAGTCAGTAGAGTGCTGTTTTCGATGGACAGTGAAGAATCTTTTTGGTTATTTGAACTGATCAAGCATCCTATAGAATTTTTCACAAAAGCGGTTCGCTGGAATAGAATTCTCAGCAAACCGACGCCTGCAACGGAAAAAGTTGAGATATTAGATCACTCGTCTTTGTTCAGTAAAATTGCACAAGATTTGTCATCCCAGACTTGATCTGGGATCCAAGTTATTTATCCTGTTTACATAATTTTTGAGCCAAGCGGGCGCATTTTGTGCGCTGTTAATTTCTTCTTGTGTCATCCAAAAGTATTCAGGAACTTCGCTTTTTGAGGCAATAATTTTGGGATTTGTTTTTTTGAGCACGCAATAAAAAAGCGTGTGTATTACATGGCTCCCGTTGCCATTAATAAAATAGTTGCTTGTAATATATTCAAGCGGGTCTTCTATTTTTAAGCCGACTTCTTCAAAAACTTCTCTTTTAGCTGCAGACCTGAGCATGTCCCCGTGATCATCATATTCTTCAACTCCACCACCGGGAAAAGAAAGTAATCCCTGGCCAAGCTTGCCCGCCGGCCGTTTGATAATTAATAGTTTGCCATCATGTTCGATGGCACATTCGACAGAAATTAAACAGTTTTTCATGATATTTTTGGTCCTCAAATTGTCTAGCAGCTTGCTAGGCTTTTTTCTGTACTGGTACTTTAACGATATTTTTCTTTATTTTTATCGAGTTGTCAGGCGGGCAAACCAAATCACACGAGAATTCATCTTCTTCGAGATACAGATTAAGCGCTTCTTGCATGTTCTTTTTTTATTCTTTTAGATTGTTTGCTTGAGTGAAGCAGTCGTCCAGTTCGATGCCCTGAGCTGAGTAGCCGATTTTTTCTTTGTGTATTTTGAAGTGATAATGCATAGTTTATCTTGCTTTCTATAATCTCACATTAATCATATTGCCCGATTCATATCTTCGCAACCCTGCTTTAAATACTTTGTGAGCAATAAACGATGAAACAGCGCAGGCGCAAATAAGTATGGCCAGCGTTTGAAAAGAAAAATTATTAACTAATCGTGCGGGCAGCGTCACGATAAAAAACGACGGGATAATTGTCATTAAAAGATATTTAAACGGGGCTGGAAATATGCTAAAAGGGTAGGGGCTTACGACTGATAATAAATATCTTACAGCCTTTGCTCCATCACTAAATCCTCCAATAAAGAAAGCGATTGACTGTGTGATTATAAAAAAATTAAACATCAAAATCATGCTGAAACATGAGGCTAGTAGAAATAACAGTATTTTTGATAGTTCGATTGGTCCTGAAGCGAGAAAAAAAACGAAACCGAGGATGACGGTTGATAATGCTATCACATCGGCTCTGCTTACGGATATGTGCCATAAAATAGCTTTTGGATATGTAAGGTAATAGTCCAAAGAGCCATCATTGATGATCTCTGCGAGTCGCATTATTCCTCCTGCAAAGGCTTCTAAAATTGAGTAGCTAAACAGAAACAGTGAGTAAGTCAAAATAACGTCTTTTGATGTCCAACCTCCAACCATGGGGAATTGGTTAAAGAAAACGGTCCACAAGAAGAATTGTCCGCAAAAAAACATTACACCACCAAAGATTTCTAGAAAAAAACTGATGCGAAATGATAACGCAGATGAAAGATTGGCAAGGAAAATGCGCCAGCTTAGTTTTGTATATTTACCCACCACTGATAACAACATTTTTGACTCCTTGTTTAAATATAAATCTTGTTATAATCACCATCATAATGAGCCAAAAGATTTGTAAACTAATATAAAAAAATAAGTCAGTTCTTTGGCACCCGACAATAACTCGAGCGGCTCCGTATATAACGTTTGAAAACGGTAATAAAAGTATAATTTTTTTTATTGCATGCGGGAATAGTGTCAGCGGGATAGCCGCTCCTCCTGCGATAATCATTATTTGGTTGTAAATCCAGCGGATTGGATCGACTTGCCCTATCCAAAAAGAGCATAAGCCGATACAAAATTGTAGTAAAAAGTTTATCATTATGCCAATCCCCAGCATGGCTGAGCCAATTAATAATGAGTTTGTAGTTATTAATGGCACACCAACGACGCCGTACAAAAATGATCCTGTTATCATGCCGCCAAAGATAATTGATGGGAGTGTTGAGCCAATGTGTTGGGCAAAATGAAATATGATATAAGAATAGGGGCGATTAAGTTGGTAAGCGATTTGCCCTGAAAGAATTTCGTCATTTACGTCATGTATTAGGCCTCTTCCACGAGTGTTAACAAAGATGTTAGCAAAAAATACGATCCACATTATTTGCGCAAGCGTAAGCTTTTCTATTGGACTTGATGGCGTGATTAGTAGGGTTGCCTGGTGCAGATAAAAGAGTATCGAAAATATAAACATTAAAAATATAATTTCACTTATGAGGTCTACTGGGTAGGAGAGTTTGTTTGCAAAGTTTATTTTTGCAATAGCGATATATTTTTTACATCGATAGTAAGCGTTTTTTATATACGTTTTCATTTGAGTTCACCCTGGTATATTTGGGTGATGATTTGCTCGAGCGGTGTATCATGAATAGTGATATCCAGAAGAGTAAAATGCTCAAGCGCATAGGCAAGCAAACGTTCTGTTGACCCGGCAGAGGCATCGATTTGAATTTTGATTGTGTGTGTTTTTTTTTCTA
>JBDRBF010000017.1:0-4531 GCA_043822925.1 bacterium | reverse complement strand
ACTGTGCGGCGGCGCGCATGTTACCAGCACCGGTACTATCGGCTGCTTTAAAATAACCAGCGACAGCACGCTCGGCACAGGAACCAGACGTATTACCGCAGTAACCGGCCCAGAAGCATTAAAACTCTTCCAGCTCACGTTTGCAAACACCAAAACACTGGGCGAACAGTTTAAAGTAAAACAAAACGAAGTGTGTGACGCCGTAACTAAATTACAAGAAAACTATCAAGAAGCCGTAAGCACAATAAAACAACTTAAAAAGCAATTATATAAAACACAAATACCAGCATGGGAACAACAAATCACAAATATTGGCGATATCCCCTTTTTATATCTAGAACTTGAAGACGCAGGACACGAAGATATAAAAAATATATGCACAAGTCTGTCTGAGAAAAAACCTGGTTTTTATGTGATTATTAACAAGCTACAAGATTCTGGACGCTTTAACTTTGTTGGCTTTGTCAGCCCAACAATTACAGCTCAAGTCGATTTAAAAACATTCTCACAATTCTTGCAAAAGACATTTGATCTTAAAGGCGGCGGCAGCGCAACACTTATTCAGGGTGGCGGGGCATGTGCGCCAAGTGAATTTAAAGATAAAATTATAGGCTGGTTAAAGAAATAAGCTTTAAAAAAATACTTACGATACTTAAAAAAAGGGCTGCAATTTGCAGCCCTTTTTTATTTTTTAAGCGAGAGGGATTGCGACAAGCGTTTCAGTTTCAGTTGCAGGTTCAACCTGTACCTGAGCAGGAGCAAGCGCATCTTGAGCCTTTTTGACAACCGTTAACGGCAACTCATACGTATCAAGAACCGGCTTCTTATTCTTATATTTCTCATCACCATGTTCTTGCATCATAAAAAGAGCATTTACTTTATCACAATTAATACATACATCAAGATCATGACACGAATTGTTTTTTTCAGCTAAACTCCACAAAATTGGGCCCCAAACAATTACAGGAAGAGGTGAATAAAACAAATTATTTTTATCCCAATACACACACCAAAAATCAGCATGCGTTGGGTCATGCGGGAACATAGAAAAAGGAATCCCCCCACACGTAATATTTTTTATCGCCATTTTTTGTGTCTCCCAAAAACCCATTGGTCTGCCCGGTGTATTAATACGCATCTGCGTAAAATTCACAGAGTTTTCACCCAAGGCTTTTCCCTTAACACGTCTTCGCGTCGGCGTAGGCTGCTCAGAACCAGATAAAATATCTGAAACCTGGACCATATCGTTATAAGAATACAAATGCGTAACGCGGCCACCTTTTTCATAGAATAATTTTATACTATTTTCTATTCTTGAATCAATCGGTGTCGCCAACATCATGAGCTTTATATTCCAATCTTTAAAATCATCATAGTCAGATAAATAAGCACAAACAGCTCCCCCCCAGCTATGGGCATAAAGCCATATTTCTGACTTTATATTATCTTTTTTTAATGATTCAACTTCTACTTTAAGCGCATCATGCAAAACTTGGCACGCCTTTTTACGCTCAGAATCACTTAATTTGCCAGACCAATTAAACAAACTAAAATCATGACTCGCGTCATTAAATTCGGGATTACCAGCATTATTTATTTGATTCAAAACTTCTTTATATGCGTCAAGCATATACGGCGCACAAATATCTTTTTCTATCGATTCGTACGGCACAAGCCCCATCTGGCCACTCATTAAACGCGTACTATACAAATTTTTCTTACTACGCCACACGTCGCTGATTTTCCCCGTGCCAAGCATAGCGCCATGAGTACCATGAACAAAAATATGTTTAATATGTTTCTCAGAAGCGTCTATATTAAACGCTATAAAAAGCGCACATAAAAATATGCTCTGTATTTTGAAAAATTTTATAAAATTATTAAAAGAGTTCACGATAAAACCCCCAAAGTCGAAATTAAGATCCAATACGTATATATAATAACAAGATAGGATTAAAAGCGCAAAAGCCCCATAATCCCGGGGTTAAAACCCCAGGCTAATACGAGCTTCGTGCATCCGCACGATGATATGAACAAACAATATATTCGAAGAGTCTATTCATCATGCGTCGCCCTTCGGGCAGAGCATGAAGCTTGCAATAGACCGGGGTTTTAACCCCGGTTAGTTATTTTAAGATTTTCATAGTACCAGAATCGAGCTCATCGCTCGTTTCCCGGCCCGTCCACCAATTAATCGATGTTTCTTCAAGTTCTGGGTCAAAATAGAAGTTTTTCTTTTTGCTCTTAATATTTCTAAAAAAATTAAACCATATTGGAAAAGCAGTGCTGCTCGCATACACATTAGCGCCCATAGACTTATTATCATCCCGGCCAACATACACAGCAGCAGAATATTCAGGCGTAGCCCCAACAAACCATGTCGTCGTCGCATCACTATTTGTTCCAGATTTACCAATAGACTCACAATCAAGCCAATGCTCATAATTATGACGGGCAAGTTCCATACGGTAGGTTAACGCTTTAACCATCTTTGAATTAACTTTTGAATCAATTAACTGACGAGTAACCGGCTCATAAACCCACAACTTCCTACCCCACTGGTCTTTTACCCACTCAATTAAAAACGGCTCAACATACACGCCATTATTTGCAAACGTATTAAAAGCGGCAACATTTTCTTTAGGTGTAGCATGCATAACACCAAGCGCGAGTGATTGTACTGGAATAAGCCCCCTATTAATCCCAAATTTACGCGCCCAGTCTATAACGCGCCCTGCACCAAGTTCAATCAATAATTTAACCGAAATAATATTGTTCGACATCGTTAACGCACGTAATAACGTCATACGGCCCTCAAACCGATGATGCCAATTATGTGGCGACCAAATATCTCCATTTTTCTGAACAAAATCAGTTGGCTCATCCATAAATACATCATCCATATCAAAACCAGATTTGACAGCCAAAGCATATAATAACGGCTTAAAAGATGACCCCAACTGTCGATACGCCTGAAAAGCCCGGTTATATTGAGAAGCATGGAAATCAAGCCCACCAATCAAACTCTTAATAGCCCCGGTTGACGCTTGAACAACAACCATGCCACCATTTATCGGAGCTTTGTATAACTTACGCATACCATTAACCGCTGTCGCAAACGCTTCTTGAGCATGCGCCTGCATCTCCTGATTTATCGTAATTTTTATCTTAAGCCCCTTATTATACAAAGCTAGCCGTCCCCATTTCTCTTCAGCCCACGTACGCACCGACTCCTGAATATAAAGTTTTATCGGATCTCCAGAAATATAATTTTGTACTTTTAGCGGCTTTTTTATCGATTCTTTGAGTTCTTCTTCCGTAATAAAGTTACACGAATGCATACAGCCAAGCACAATATTTCTTCGTTTTTTTGCTGCAGCAAGATTATTAAGAGGCGAATAATATCGAGCTGATTTAGCAACCGCGCCAAGAACCGCAGCCTCATCAATAGAAATATCAGTAACTGTTTTATTCCAAAAGCGCTTACAAGCAGCCTGAATTCCATACGTACCTCGCCCAAAGTATACGTTATTCAGATATAATTCTAAAATCTGCTCTTTGCTCATTTGCCGTTCCAACTGCACAGCCAAGAACATTTCTTGAATTTTACGCTTCCAGGTACGGTCATGGTTCAAAAACAAGCTTCTGGTAACTTGCTGAGTGATAGTGCTTGCCCCCTGAACTTTCCTAAACTTAATAATATTTACCAACGCAGACCTAAGCACGCCACGCAAAGAAAGCCCATAGTGGCTAAAAAAGCCCCTATCTTCAGCTGCTAAAAAAGCATTTATAATTATTGGCGGAATTTGATCAAAAAATAATGGATCCTGCTTATCCAACTCAAAACGTGCAAACTCATTACCCTGATCATCAAGAACTATAGTAGGTTTCTTTTTCACCTGTCGCTGCAACGCTGAAACATCAACGCTATTGCTTTCAAGCAAATAAAAAAAGAGCCCAAATATCGTGCAAAAAAATAACGAGATTATTAGAAACAAATTACGTATAAACCGTAAACCCATGACGCCCCAAAATTATTTAGCCCAAAAAATGCTGTTAAGATAGCAATCCTAGCAAAACAAGGGGAAAAAGAAAGACCAATTAATGCACCGGGGTTGAAACCCCGGTCTATTTCAAACTTCATGCTCTGCCCGAAGGGCGACGCATGATGAATAGACTCTTCGAATATTTCGAATATATTGTTTTTTGTTCATATCATCGTGCGATAGCACGAAGCTTGTTTTAGCCTGGGGTTTTAACCCCAGGCATAGCCCCATAAGCTCTCTATTTCTTACTCATTGACCCGTATACCAAAATCCCCGCAAAAATATTTCTTGCCAGACGCCGGCTCAATACCCCCACGCCCAATATAATAGCTTGAATCATCGATCGCCAAATTATACATAAGCGATAGGTCATCAGCCACCGTCGGATTATTGGTAAACGTTTTTGTATATGATAACGGAAACACACGGGCAAAATCGGCATTATCAATACTCTTTGACGCCGTATAATACACGCTGCTGCCATC
>JBDRBF010000016.1:0-15220 GCA_043822925.1 bacterium | reverse complement strand
GGTTAGTAATGCTTCGTCAATAGTACAGTCGATAACCTCTATTAAGCGAATATCTGCAGGTACGCGTGCTCCAGCAGTTAAGATAACAAGATCGCCGACAACTAAGTTTTTTGTCGCGATTTTTGTTATAGTTCCGTCACGCTTTACCGTACATTCAGGTTCTTCAAACGAGCGTAATCTTTGTAGTGCTTGATCTGCTTTCCATTCTTGTATGATTCCTAAAATACTATTTATTACGATAGCGATTAGGATTACTGTTGCGTCTGTTATTTGTTTTATAGCTAAACTTATAATGGTAGATATAACTAATATAAACATGAGGGGATTGAGAAACTGCCTGATAACAATAGTAAGAAAAGAAGTCTGTTTTTTTGTGGGAAGAGAATTTGCCCCGCGTGCGTGTAAAATTTGTTGCGCTGTTTGATCTGTCAGTCCATTATGTATGTCTGAATTTATGAGCTTTGCGAGCTTTTCAGCTTCTATGTGATACGCGTTTTCAATTTTATTTGCATTTTCCGGTTGATATGCGTTTTCCAGCTCCTTCATCGATTAACCCTTTTTCCTTATTGTTGTCATCCTGGACTCTTTGAGTCCTGTCACCCCGGACTACGATCCGGGGTAGGATCCAAGTCATTATTTCTATTTCTATGCTAATCGATTACAGAGGTATTGTACAATATGATAATACAAAAGCCCTTGGTCCTGCGGGTTGTGCAAGAGCAAGGGCTTTGTGCTTGATTTGTTGCTGTATTTAATGCTCGTCGTTAGTTGCAGAATTTGCCATAATTTAGGCAGAGATGGTCACGGTTTATGCTTGCTTTTTCAATGATCATTTCAGCTGTTTTGTTTAAAAAGTTTTTTACCATATTAATACATTGTTCAATGCTTTTATTTTGTATCAGATTGTTCCATAGGTTATTTATGTCAACGTTTTGGATCCGTGCGATAATGATCGCAGTCATCATTATTACAAATGATATGATGAGCATTACTTTGAATGTTATGAAGCAATTAGAGCTTTTTTCCTTGGTAAGAGATTCATAGCTCTTGCCCAGTTTTTTTAATAATTTGGCAATTTTTTTATCAGAGAGATTTTTTTCTGTTAATTGGCTTATTTCATTTGTAAGCGAATCAAGCTCTGTGTTTTTGGGACTGAGTTTTTGTAGGATTTGAAGAATCTTTTGTACTTTTTTTAGAAAAATATTTTTTTGTTTTATGATTTCGGTATTTTTGGTGCAAATATTATTTTCTTCTTCAGTTGTTGCTTTGACGATACGTATTTCGTTAGAGAGCTTTAAGTTTGTAATCTCTTCTTGGTTGTTTAGGATGCTTTGACTTAACTCTTGAAGAGCTTCAAGTTCTCTGAGAATTTCTAGTTTCGTAGGGTCATTATTGGGGGTTTGCATAGTAAATGCAGGATTGCTATAAGAGGTGAGGCCAATTAAGAGTGCGATTGATAACAGCGTAAGTTTCTTCATAACGTATTCTCCTGTAAGAAAAAAATAATATTTTTTGGGTACGCCATTCGTACCAAATTTTATGTAGGATATCAGTGTGCGTTTTTTTGGGAACATTTTTAGATGTTTTTGTAAAACAAAAGTTTTTGGCTTTGTCGCTTGCGAAATATTTTGTTTTATTAATTAACGTAAATTTCACATCTTTTTTTGTCATTCTCAAGACAGCGTTGGCCATTCGAATTTTCAGGGAGCAGTTTTGAGCGTTTTATTTTATAATATGTATCTTTTGGTTTTTGGGGATTGCGGCCTATTTGTATAGGAGTGCATTTGTTTTTTGTGCAATTATCGAAAGTAGTGATTTGAGCGTCATTATCTAGAAGGCAAAAATCTGGGTTGCATAATTCTTCGATGAGACAAGGCTTAGTTAGGGAGCCATTTGTATATTCGGGAATACAGTTTAGGTCTTTATATTGGGTTATACATTTATCAAAGCACGTTACATTGTCTTCGTTCCGCCACCAGCCGAGATAAACTCCTGTGGCGATGGCGGCCGTTATGCCGACTATTATAAGTGTCGTTATGCCAATAATTTTTATAATTTTATTGTATTTTTCTCGTGAGCGTGTTTCTTGTTTTGTTTCACTCTTAAGCAGGTCGCAAATAAAATTATTTGCTTCAAGCGTTAGAGATAGTATTTGAGGGGTTATCTCTCTGAATGTTTTGTTTGTCACCTGGTCGCGCAATTTGTTGATTTTTGCCTGTAGTTGCAGTATTTCTTTATTGTGTTTGTTTTTAATAGACTTACAGGTCTCGAGATTTAATAGTGTGTTTATGATAAACTTTGTTTTATCTAAAAGTAAGTTTATTTTTATTTGAATCTTTGGTTCTGTTTCAGGGTTTTTTTCAGTGCGGCTTTGCGCCAGTTTTTTGAGCTGGTCTGCGATTTTGCTGAGTTTTATTGCTTTTTTTTCCAGGAGATCTAGGGCCATTTTTTTTGTTGTGAGTTTGTTGGTGTTAACTTCAGTGTCAGAGTTAGCGTCTGAGTCATAGTTGTTGTCATTCTTCATGCTATGGGCATGATTTGCGTGTGATGCGAAACTTAAAATAAGAGCAAGCGTGAAAGAAATATGTTTTTTCATAATGTTTTTCTGTGTTTATTTTTTAATAAGACTTGTGAGAATCAATGTTTTTGCCTGGCTAGCAAGATTTAGTGTTTGTCGAATATGTTCTTCGATGGGTGTGTCTTTTTGTTGATATATCTTTTTAAATTTATTATTAAATTCTTCAATCTTAGTACTATTTTTTTCTTTGATTAATTTGCAGGCATCGAGGTTTAAGATTTCTTCAAAAATAAAATGTATGTGATGTATGAGTATGTTTCGACTTTTTTCGATATTGTTTTTATTGAGATTTATTTCTTCTTCTATTTCGTCTTGTTCTTCTATTTCTCTCTCGTAAGGCTGGTAGCATGGAAAGAGACTTAGTACGTAAAGAGCGTAATCGTTGAAATCGTGTTTTAGTTGTATGAAATTTATAATTTTTTGGCTTTTTATTAGCGTGTCGATTTTTGTTTGTATTTGTTCAGCTTCTTTTTCGAGTAAATTTAATGCGTCGTTTTGTGTTTTTATATGTTTGAAAATATGGGATCGTTGGTTTTTGTATTCTGTATAGTTTATCGAATTGCTTTGGTCAGGTTTTTTTGTTGCAGAGATGTGATGAGTGATGCAGAAAATAAACGCGAGTGAAAAAATAATATGGTTTTTCATATTATTATACTTTCTGTTTAATGAAGATTTATAAAAAATTAAAGACTTAATAAGAGAAAGGCCCTTATTCTTGCGCAACTGGCAGGAGCAAGGGCCTTTCTCTTATATATTTTATGTTTTAACTTTGTTGAGCGCACGTAAGCTGGTGTAAGCTTTTTTTTAAGTTATTTGTTTCATCGAGTAGGCGCGTAGATTGTTTTATTAATGTCTGGCTTGCTCTTTCTAATAATCCAATTTTGTGCTGAAGTCTATTTTTCTTTGATTCACATAAATAGGCTTGGAGATAATCGTATGTAGCTTTTCCAAAGTAAGTTGTTTTGTCTTTGATGTATCCTGCAGGTTTTATAAGGGCATATTGTAAGCAAAGTTTGCCGTATTCAATGAGCTTTTTACCAATTGCTACAGCGCCATTGCCAAGATCTTTCGCTGCGTCTATGATTTTTTTACCGAGCAAAACAAAATAGTTTCCTATTTTTGCGAAATCTACGGTGAGGCCGATAACAAAGCCAAAATATTGGTTAAGTACAAATGCGAGTACAAGAATAGCAGCGCAGGCAACGCCTATCGTGAGTATGCCTTTTTTACTGAAAACAAATGATTTTATGTTTTTTAATAATTGTATCGTATTATTTAGGAGATATGATCCTGCTTTTTCGGCAAAGCTTTTTTCTTCAAGCTTTTTTATAAGTTGTTCGTATCTGGTTGTTAATGCTTCTGAATAATCTTTTGCTAACTCAAGTTTGTTTTGCGTGTTTTTTTGAAAATCTTGGTCAAATAGCTCTTTGAGTTCTTCTTTAGCCAAAGCTTTTTCGGTGAAGTTTATTTTTTTTGCAATTTTTTTAATTGTTTTATCTATTCTTTTTTTTGTATCAATATTGAGGTTAGAGTCGTTTTTTGTTAAATCTTCTTGAAGTTTAAGCATACTTGTAACGTTATTTAATAAGTTATCGAGTTTGTTTATTTTGTTTTCGATTAGGTTACTTGCAAGTTCTTTTTTCCCTGGAATATCGTTTAAATTGTCTTCGTCATCTGAGTCCCAGTTTGAATCATCTACGTCTGCTAGGTTTAATGTGTATTCTGGGGCTTCCATGGAGAATATGTTTGCTGTTCCTGCGATAAGCATAAGTGCAAAAAGTAGTATTTTTTTCATTTTTGGTTCCTTTTTTAATGTTTTTAGTTCTTGTTTTTATATTATACTGTTTTTGATGCAGCTAATTGTGCAGGGTTGGACTGTATAGATAGTCATGTCTTTGAAGCATTGGTTTGCGCAGGTTATCGCGCCATCGACATCGTAGTTATTTAAAGAAACTGGATCTGTCACTGGATTTACTTGTTCTGTCCCTTGTTCTGTCCCTTGTTCTGTTATTACTTGTTCTGTTTTTTGTTCTGTTATTACTTGTTCTGTTATTTGTTCTGTTATTACTTGTTCTGTTATTTGTTCTGTTATTACTTGTTCTGTTATTATTGGGGTTTTTGCTTTTCCTGATAAACCTAGTTTTTTAAGAAGGGCTTGAAGGCGAGTCGTAATATATGCGATAGCGTTCTTTGCTATTTGATGTGCTTGGTTGGTTTTTTCTTTAATAGATGCGATTGTGTTGCTTGCGGTTGCTTTGTATTCGAAGTTTTTTATTCCTGTGTATGTTGCTTTCCACCAGCCGAAATAGAAGCCTGCGGCGATAAGCGTAACTGTGGTAATTGTTAGTGCTGCAAGAGCAATTTTCATTTCTTTTGACATCGGTTTGAAATATTCTTTTGTCAGGTCAATAACTTCAGTTACGAGTAAGAGAAGTTTTTTAAGGTCTTGGTTGCTTATCTGAGCGTTGTCATTAATATTTTTTTGAATGTTTGCGCAATCGTCTTTTAGTTGTTGTATTTTTTCCGAATTTTTTGCTTTGAATTTTTTGAATAGTCTGAGCTCAAAGAGATTATCGATTACAAATGTTGTTTTTTTCGCAAGTTCGGTAAGATCTTTTTTTAGGCTTCTTTTGATATTTTGTGAAAAACTTTGTGCTGCATCTTTTTCTTCTTTTTCTATTGTGTCTAAAAATAAAAGATTTGTAGAAATTTGATCAGTTAGTCCAGCTATTTGTGTGAGCTTTGTTGTAAAATATTTTGTTGCGACTTTTGATTTTGATTTAGAAACTGTTTTTGCAATATCTTCGTTGTCTGATTCATAACCATCGGGGCTTTGCATGCTGAAAGCCGTGTTGTTGTAGAATATTAAACCTAAAGTTAGCGTTAACGTGAAAAACGAAAGCTTCTTCATTACATACTCCCATTGAATAAGGTCAGAAACATTTTTTTCTGGTGCACCATTTGCAACAGATTTTATGCATGATATCAGGAAGCGAAAAAATTTAAAATGTTTTTAAAATTAAAAAAAAGAGAGCGTGTTTTTTTTGCAAAAATACGCTCTCTTTCAGTAAGATTTTAAGATAAGACTTTGTATGGTTATTTCGAATCAGCTTTACCATTTACTCCATAGTAAGCTGCAATAATGTTTCCTATTAATTTTACGACGTCTACTTTTGAAAAATTTTGATACAAAAAGTATGAGACATCCCACCAGTGATAGTGCTGCCCAATCCCAAGAATTATACCAGATGAGGCTAATACTAATGCCAAAATTTTTACTGCATTTTTTGCGGGATTTACTTTTTTATCAACAAGGCCTTCTAGAATAAGCTTGGTTATCTCAAATGAGAATGAAAGTACCGTGCTGACGTTTTGGGTGCTGATTGCGCGTTTATTACTTTCTTTGAGTAAGTTATGAAGCTCTGTAAGTTTTTTATCGAATTTTTCGTTCGGTATTAAATTGTTTTTGAGTAATTCAAAAACAATTAATTGTGAGTTTGTAAGGAGGGTTATTTTTTTTAAGATTTGTTTTTTTAGTTCGTATCTTTCAGCAAGATCGTCTGTTGTGAGTTCATGTTTACAATTGTAATATTCTGTCATTTTATTCCATACAGTATCATTTTCTAAAGTATTAATGCGTTTTTGATTTTTTTCAATTGATTGGGCTAAGCTTTTAAGTATTAATGCTTCTTTTTTAAGTAATTGTAGCGCGTCTTTTTCTGTGGTTATTTGAGGCAGAACTATTTTACTTTGAGATTTGGTTTCGACTTTTTCAAGTGCTTTTGTTTCAAAGTTTTCCAGCGAGATTTTGGTGCCTAGTGCTTGGTTTTTCATGGCGTATGTGTGGTGATTGAGTCCAAGTGAAAGAGCAAGAGATAGCAACATGAGTTTCTTCATAACAGATCCCTCCGTAAAAAGATAAGACGTGTTTTCTGGACTACAAATTTTATTATTTGATTTATGTATCTTATGGTAGAGAAATGTGTTTATAAAAAACAAGAATTTTGAGAAAACTGTTCGTATATCCCGGGTCTTTCTTGTGCTGAATAGCACGAAGCTTTTATGAGCCTAGGGTTTTAACCCTAGGCATTTTGGTTCGTAATTTACTTGATTAATGTTTGAATAGTATCCCAGTATTGCATGACGATAGTGATAGCAAATGTTGCAAAGACCGGGGTTTTTATCCATTTAAAATCAAATAGAACGTTTGCAATGTTCATAATGGCTAGCACAATAAGCCCTGGGTAAATAGCCCCGACTGCTGGTCCAATAATTTGCATGATTCCATCAAAGCCAAAATTTGACATAATTGCGGTGATGGTGATGGTGATTAAAAGACACGCGTGATAACTGAGTTTATTTCTGAATATTATTCTTTTGAGGTAATCAGCAAATACGGTGGTGAGAGCTACTGCGGTAACGAGACACGCAACGCCAACAGTGATATTTGCCATAAGTCCACCAATGCTTCCTAAAACTAAGCTTGCCAGCACGCTGAAAATATCTCCATTTGGAATGCCCGCTAGTTCAGTGCCGTAAAATCCGGCCACTACGCAAAAACCTGCGTACATAAAGCCAAGCAGGAGTGCTCCAACAAGGCCAGATTGTAGGCCTTTTATTGCGAGTGTTTTTGGGGCAATGTGTCCAGCATGAGCCATGCTTTTTCTTATGCCTGATAAGATAAGTGCTGAGAAAAATATAGTACCAAGCAAGTCTCCGGTGCCAAATCCGGTTATTAATCCGGTTGTAAAACCTTGCCCCGAAGATATTGACGTTGTTAAAAATGCTGCTGGAAACAAGAAGCCGACAACAATGAGAACGAGGAGTAAAATTATTTTAAGTGGGGCTAGAAATTTACCAATAATATCAATTACTGAATTTTGTTTTCTGGTTAATAGATAAATAAGGGCTACGGAAAAAATACTGAAGTAAAAAATAGTAAATTGTGGCAGATAAAGCTTTGTTGATGCGTGTGCTATGGCAATGCAGCGTGGAGAGAATACAAAAAGTATGAGCATGCAAATGGTTCCAAGAATGCCACCCGCAGTTACGCCTAATTTGTTGAAAAAGTTATTGTATTGTCCATCGCAGAGCATAACTGAAACGAGGCCAAGAATTGGTACTACAATCGCAGTGATGGTAAAACCTAAAAGTCCAAACCAGAGCATGTCGCCCATATCTCGTCCAAGGACAAGAGGGAATACAATGTTTCCTGCGCCAAAGAGCATGGCGAACATGGCCATGCCGACTGAAATTATTTGTGATTTTTTCATAATCACCCTTCTATAGTTAATTCTTGTTATTCTAATCCCGGGGTCTCATCGGGCTAAAAGCCCTCTTCGTGCCCGGGCTACATAATACACAAGCCTACCGGCTTGTTTTGGGAACTATATTAAACAACCAGATAATTATAAAAGATTTGATGAAAAAGTCAGGTTTTATTGTGAAAAAGCGGTTCTTGTTCAGCAATCTCTTTGAATTTGATGCCTAATTTACGGCATATTGAGTGATATCGTTTTGCTGGGATCTGGCGTCCGCGAGATGTTTTTTGCAAAAAGCCCTGCCTGAGCAAGTATGGCTCACACACTTCTTCTAACGTATCTTTATCTTCGCCGGTCATTGCTGCTAATGTTTCTAGCCCAACAGGCCCGCCATCAAAGTCGTTAATAATGTGCGTAAGTATACGTCTATCGAGCTTTGTTAGGCCATCTTGGTCTATATCAAGTAGTTTGAGTGCTTGATTTACGGTTTCTATGTCTATTATGGTTTTTTGGTTTACTTGGGCAAAGTCGCGTATGCGACGCAAGATGCGCTTTACGAGTCTTGGGGTGCCACGCGCTCGGTGTCCAATTGTTATTGCAGCTTCGTGCTCGATTGGGTACCCCAAAAAAGCGGCGTTTTGTTTAACAATACAAGAAAGTTCTTCGGGATTATAAAAATCTAAGCGCTCGACGATACCAAAACGGGTTTGCAGGGGGCCTGATATTAAAGACGTTTTGGTTGTTGCTCCAACCAGCGTAAACGGGTTGAGTGGGAGTCTGATTGATTTGGCTCCGGCTCCTTGGCCGATAATTACGTCGACGCAATAATTTTCCATGGCGCTATATAAAATTTCTTCTACGTTTGTGGGGAGCCTATGTATCTCGTCTATAAATAAAATTTCCCGGTGTTCTAAGCTTGATAAAATTGCAACTAGGTCGCCGGCGCGTTCTAAAATTGGTGCACTTGTGATTTTAAAACGTACTTCAAGCTCTTGTGTTATAACACGCGCAAGTGTTGTTTTGCCTAGACCTGGTGGGCCAAAAAGTAATATGTGGTCTAGTGGTTCGCCGCGCATTTTTGCCGCTTGTACATAAATTTTAAGTTTGCTTTTAATTTCTTCTTGGCCAAGAAACTCGTCAAAACTTTTTGGTTCAAACGAGTATTGTTTATCTTCGGTTGTTTCTTGTTGAAGAAGCAATTCTATGGGGACTTCTTGGTTCATACATTCTTATTTTTTTAAAAATTGTTCTAATTCTTTGAGGCAGGCGAGGCTTTCTTTTCTTTTCATCTTTTTTAAGTCTTTTTTTGTTTCTGTAAGTGATTCTATGAAAGACGTATCATTTTTTATTTTTTTTATGAAATCAAAGAAGTCGGTTCTAAGCGTTACAATATCGTCGGTTACTATTTTAAAAATTGTTTCTACGTCTATGCCGAAATATTCATGAGCAATGACGTTTCTTAAATCAGAGATAGTTCGCCAATATTTTTTTGTAAGAGGGGCATAAGTTTCGTTTTTTAGAATATGTTTCATTGATTCACCAATGACTTCCAGTTGCATGATTGTTGCATCAAAAGTTATTTCATTGTCTTCAAAATCTGAAATTTTTTTGATTAAGCGAGTGTAGCGCTTTATTTTGTCTAAAGCGATGACGATGTCTATAACAAAAAGCCCCGTATCTTTTTCTTTATGCATATATTAAGTCCTGTTCGACGTTTCTTCTAATGAGAGATCTCATGCTATCTAGATAACAAACCTCAACTTTTTTGTGAAATTCTTTTTCTAGAAATTCTTTTAAGTAGAATCTTTTTGTGAAGCTTTTTTCTGGCATTACAATGGCAATATCGATATCGCTTTTTTTTGTTGCTTCATCCCTGGCATATGAGCCAAAAAGGGCTATTTTTTTTATTCCGAATTCTTGTTTCAAATAAGCTTTGTTGTCTTTAAGGAAAGAAAGAATAATTTCTTTGTCTAAACTTTTTTGTACTTTTTTTGGAGTGGGGTTCTTTTTTTTTTGCACAATTTTCTTTTTTTTCATATTTGTCCCCTCAAAATTAGACTTTTTAGCACTTTTACAAAGTATAGCAAAAAGACTATATTCAAAAAAGAAAAAGAAAAAGCGCCAAGATTTACCGGAGAACAAGTATGCGTATTTTTTGTGTATGCGTGTTTATTGCAAGTATGTGCCAAACAGTTTTATCACAGGGGGATAGTATGGCTCTCAATCAAGCTCCAGACAGAATTGAAAATTATAAAGAAATAGCTGTTCTATATAATACAAACGTGACCCAACTCTATAATAGCCTAACGCCCCAAGAACGGGTGTTTGTGTATTATTTATTTCGAGCATGTTTGCCGGGCAATAGAATTTTGGCTGACCAATTACATAGGCATGGGCTGGAAATTACGAATATTTTCGAACATATAATTAATAATCAGGATAAGTTAAGCGATCGTACAAAATTTCTTGAACAGGCAAAGACGTTTTTAGTGTATCTTTGGACTAATCATGGCCAGTATTTTTTGCGTGAGCATTCAAATGAAAAGCGTACGCCAAATAAATTGGGACTTGATCTATTAACTCAAGAGAATATTTTAGCTGTTCTTGGGCGTACAGGATTTGCTGATGCGCAAGAAAAGCTCTTGCACATAGCGCCGGCGCTTTTTGACGATACTATAGAACCAACTATTTGTGTGCCAGGCAGTATTGCTGATAGTGCTGTTAATATTTATGCACCTGATTTTACCGAACAAGATTATTCCCAGATACCAGTACAAGACCAAAGTAAATTAAATGCCTATTTTTATGTTGAACATAACGGTCAGCGTATGCCAAAAAGTATGGTTTATTCTGTTGATGGCAAGTATGGCCAAGAGCTTACGGTAAGTGCGTACTGGTTTAAAAAAGCATATGAGCACGCGCAAAAATATACGCAAAATTTTGATGAGCATATTATTAAGAGTCTTGAATTATTAATCAAATATCTTGAATCTGGCGACGAAGAGTATTTTAAACAGCATTCTATAGAATGGCTTAAGAGCTCAAGTAAGATCGATTATAATTTTGGATTTATTGAAAACTATAGCGACCCTAAATCGCAACGTGGCTTTTTTCAGGCTGAAGCAACGATACGGAGTGTCGATATTGGCATTTTAAATAAGTTATTACCAGAATTAGAAAAACGTATGCCTCTTTTCCAAGAGTTTAAGCGAGAAAAAATAGATTCTATTCCTAATGCTTCTATTAACGAAAAAATATTTGGTGTTGGTGAGCTGGGACCTATGTTTATTACGGCTGCGTATTGTTTACCAAATTATTCTGAAATTAGATCACAGTATGGCTCCAAGCAAATTATGTATCCGGCAACTAAAGGCCTGGCTGCGATGAAAGACCCTGAACTGGCGCGTGCGCTGTTTAATGTAAAGAATAAAGTAGATTGGCTCAACAAACATGATCAAGACGGTAAATTGGCCCGTGATATTTGGGATTTGCAGTGTATTTTGCATGAGACTATCGGGCATGGCAGTGGGCGCCTAGCTACACACACGTTTAAAGAAGGCGAGAATTTAACAGTATCTTCTGGCGATAAGCAAACACATAGTATTGGGGATACGATTAATGTAACGAGTACTAATATTTGTGCGTTACTTGATGGGTATGAAAATACGATAGAAGAGCTGCGTGCTGAAATTATTTCTCTCTATATAAGTGTGTTTAACTTACCTGAAATTTTGGCGTGTGGGTTCTTGAGTGACTGGACAGCTCTATTAAGTCAGGACGAACTTGAAACAGAATTAATCTTGGCCATGGCAGGTACTGGGTTGCGTAGATATATGCAACAAAGCGATGGGGCTACTGAAATTGCAGGTGAACATGCGCTTGCTAATTGTACGATTATGAACTTTTTGGTTGATCATGGTTGTCTTGAATTTGTTGAAGAACAAGTTTTAATTAAAGATAAAAGTGCTGATAAAACTCATACCGTAATTGGCTTGCGCGTAAAAGATTTGGCCAAAGCAAAAGAATATATCAAAAATCTCATGGTTGATGTGCAGGTTATAAAGTCGACCGGTAATATTTTTGGCGCTAAAGGCTTGATTGAAACGTATGGTCGCCCATTGCGTCACCCAGAATATATGAGAATTTTGAAAGATAACCAGCAGGCAATTGTTGGCGACTTAAAGGTTTTTGCGTTAATTTACCCACATTTTGTGCCGGTACTTGATAAAGCGGGCAAAGAGATTGTTGATATTCAAGCTGTCTGGCCACGTGATATATTTGAGCAGTATAAGAATTACGAGAAGATCGAATTGGCGTGCGAGTAAAAAGTAAGTAATAAGATAGGTGCTTAGTGTTAAATTAACTTAATACTGAGCACCTATCTTGTCGTTTAAGAATGAGAGCTATAAGTATTTTTTGAGTTCTTGGCCCCGAAAATTTATGGGAAACCCGGGGATAGGTCTTTGAATTCAAATATTTTTGAGTAATTTGTAAAATTTTTGTGTTACATCATCAAGCCGTAGGCTTGAAGTGGTTCTTGTAGCCTGGGCACAAACACGTCGCTAGACGTGTGCGGCCCCAGGAAGAGGATATTTGGACGTGGATCCCCGGCTTATTTTTTACATATTGTTTTTTTAGGAAATTCATGTAGTGTAAAAAATTGAAAAGGGGAGAAGAAAATGAAGAGCACAGCAAAAAAAAAATGGGTACTTTTCACAAATATATTTATCTGTTCACATGTTTTATTTTCGCATATTTACGCGGCAAATTATCTTGACCGTCTTTTGTACGAAGCCTGTTTATGGGTAAAGCCAGTCGGCACAATTCCAACGAATAATAAACCTACAGAAATTGCACAAGTAAGTCTTTTCAAAAAAAATCCTGTGCTTGCAAATAAATTACACTATGTTTCTTTGGGGGATTTACCTACGCCGTTAAAAAAATGTAAGAAGTTAGGGAAGTCTATTGGGGTGTCAGATTTTTATATAAAAGATGACGGTCAAATTAATAGTTCTTTTGGTGGCAATCATGTCCGTAAGTTAGAATTTTTACTTGCCGATGCGTGTGCAAATAGTGCTAAAACGGTTATATCAACGATAGATGTTAAAGCATATAGTGTGCTCGCTCTTACTCTTTGTGCTCAACAACTAAATATGAAAACGATAGCAATATTAAGTGGCGATGAAAATTCTGAATCTATACGTAATAATTTACTTGCAACAGTTTATTATGGTGCTGAAATACATTATCATCCGAGTGCTCTTTTTCAGGATACAGCTGCGCTTAATTTATTTTTAGAATTTGAACGTAGAAATAGCTATTACCCGTATATTATGCCTGCTGGTCTATCAAATGAATTGTCAGCTATCGCATATGTTAATGCCGCGTTTGAGTTAAAAGATCAGATAACTGCAGGTGTAATGCCTGAGCCCGATTATATTTTTGTACCTGTTGGCACCATGTCAACAGCTGCTGGGTTAATACTTGGGCTTGCTGCAGCTGGGCTTAAAAGCAAAGTTGTGTGCGCCAGAGTAGATGTACGGGCAGAAGAACAAGCGTTATATTTCTTAATACAAAGTACGCAAAAGCTTTTAGAATCTTTAGATCCAACGTTTATTGCGAGTGTTAGTAAAGATAGCGTTAAAATAAATAGCGATTTCTATAAAGATACGGATGCTTTGAGTAAGCAAGTTGCGCAAGATATTGCGCTTTTACAAAGGTTAGATTCAATTACGCTTGATCCGTTATATTCAGGAAAAGCTTTTTCGACCTGTTTGTCAGAAATAAATAAAAATAAATTACAGAATAATGTTATTTTGTTTTGGAATACGTATTCTCAACTTGATTATTCTCGTATTTTGCAATCGGTAACATACAGAAAATTACCAGCAAGTTTACAGGGATTTTTCTTATAAAATTTAGGCAGACCAATAAGATCTTTGTTATAAAAGGGTAGAGTAGTTGTGAAGAAATATAATATTTTTTCTATAGCATTCTTGGTTGTTGTGTCTGTTATAAATTTTAGCAATTTGTTTTGCCTAACCAAAGGTTCAGATACGGTCGTATCTATAGAAAACCCCGTGACGTTTCCGGCAATAGATCTTGATAATAACATGCTTACGTTTGGTTTTTTTAAGAATGGGTTTTCGCTTCAAGATTCCAGTACAACCTGTACATTTGCGTCTGTTTATCCTGTTTCTGGTGATGTTAGTTTGCACGGGGGCACTATCTATCTTGGTACTGATTTAATATTTCAAAACAATACCGTACTTAATACGTCAGGTGTTTTTTCTGGTAATCAGCATCAGCTTGATTTGTGTACCAGTATTACCGGTTTCCCGCTTGGTTATGACACGGTTTTTAAAGATGTAAAATTATTTTTGAGCGCAGATTTATACTTGAGTGGCACGGCGAAATTTATGGGAAATTGTTCGATTGATGGCCGTGGTAACAGAATTATTTTTGGGCCGAATGGGCATATTATTGTTGGGCATGATACAATGCTCAAAATACGCAATACAGAACTTGATGGCGTTATACAGCGCTCTATGTGGTGTGTTGACGATAGTTCAAAGCTTGTTTTAGATAATATGCGTTGGGTGCTTACTTCAGATTATACGTTCACGAATGGAAGTTTTACGGTTCAAAACGATGTTAATTTTGCTGGTCCGTATGTTTTTTCTTATGAATCAGCGCTAACAAGCACGATTGAAACGGATTCTTCTTGGCGTTTGAACGATATAATAACGGTGAGCATGGGCCGGAAAAATGGTTTTGATGATAGAGAGCCGCTTTATTTTGTAGATAAAACATCACGCTTAACTATGGAAAATAGCACGTTAAGTATTACTAGTTCCGGAATGGCTTTAACGCGAGGCACGGTGCTTGGTGACGGTGAAGTGCGGTTTGATGCTCACTGTACTCACGTTGATGGGGCTTTAAATTTAGGCGACGGGACACTTGATGGGAATATAAAATTAAAATTATATCCTGAAGCAGCGTTTAACCTTACCGGGGGGCAAGCTGTTTATAACGTTGTTGGTGAATCAAACTTTTTATCTAACGAGGTAAATGTACAGTTTATACATGAGACGCCAGGAACGTTTTTTCATATATTACAAGATATTAATTTTAAAAACGTCACGCTTAAATTGGCACGGGATAATTATGTTACGGTTTTTGGTGATAAGAAATTAATCTTGGATGACTGCCCGGTTGTATTTAGTGGCACTGAATATGATATCAGTTGCACCCGGTTAAACGATTATTACGATGCACTTTATCAAAATGATCACCTTTCTATGCGTCGTGGGAATTATCCTAAACTTTTGTATGTTTTTAATAGTGGCAATAGTATTACAGGTATAGGTAATATCATATA
>JBDRBF010000015.1:0-11826 GCA_043822925.1 bacterium | reverse complement strand
GGTTAGTAATGCTTCGTCAATAGTACAGTCGATAACCTCTATTAAGCGAATATCTGCAGGTACGCGTGCTCCAGCAGTTAAGATAACAAGATCGCCGACAACTAAGTTTTTTGTCGCGATTTTTGTTATAGTTCCGTCACGTTTTACCGTGCATTCAGGTTCTTCAAACGAGCGTAATTTTTGTAGCGCTTGATCTGCCTTCCATTCTTGTATTATTCCTAAAATACTATTTATTACGATAGCGATTAGGATTACTGTTGCGTCTGTTATTTGTTTTATAGCTAAACTTATAATGGTAGATATAACCAATATGAACATGAGAGGATTAAGAAATTGCCTGATAATAATAGAAAGAAAAGAGGTTTGTTTTTTAGAGGGAAGAGAATTGGCTCCACGTGCGTGTAAAATTTTTTGGGCTGCTTGTTCAGTCAGCCCGGTATTAATATCTGAGTTTATAAGTATTGCAAGTTTATTGGTTTCAATTTGATACGCGTTTTCAATTTTGTTTGTATTTTCCGGTTGATATGTGTTTTCTAGGTCATTCATCGCTCACCCTTTCTCCATGTTTTTTGCCTTCATGACCGTGCCAGTACTCGCGCTCACCCTAATTACTATTTCTATGCTAATCGATTACGCAGGCATTGTACAATATGATAGCACAAAGCCCTTGGTCTTACTGGTTGTGTAAGAGCAAGGGCTTTGTGCTAAGATTTGTTTTTGTATTTAATGTTCGTTGTTAGTCGCAGAATTTGCCATAATTTAGGCAGAGATGGTCACGGCTTATGGATGCTTTTTTAATGATCATTTCAGCTGTTTTGTTTAAAAAGTTATTTACCATGCGAACACATTGTTCAATGTTTTTATTTTTTGTCAGATTGTCCCATAGGTTATTTATGTCAATGTTTTGGATCCGTGCGATAATGATTGCAGTTACCATTATTACAAATGATATGATGAGCATCACTTTGAATGTTATGAAGCAATTAGAGCTTTTTTTATTGGCAAGAGATTCATAGCTCTTGCCAAGTTTTTTTAATACTTCGGCAATTTTTTTATCAGGGAGACTATCTCCTGTTAATTGCTTTATTTCTTTTGTAAGCGAATCAAGCTCTTTGGTTTTTATTGGACTGAAATCCTGTATCAGGATAATAATATTTTGTGCTGTTGTTAGGAAATTATTTTTTTGTGTTGTGATTTCTGTGTTTTTGTCGCAAATCGTTTTTTCTTCTTCAGGTGTTGCTTCGATTTTATTTGTTTCGTTATATATGTTTAAGTCGGTAATCTCTTTTTGGTTGTTTTTGATGCTTTGACTTAAATTGTGAAGCTCTTCAAGTTGTTTGCAAAGTTCATTAGGCATTTTCATTGTAAAAGTATTATTGGTGGAAGATACGAGGCCAATCAAAATGGCTATGGATAATAAAGTAAATTTCTTCATAACGTATTCTCCTGTAAGAAAGATTGGGATGTTTTTTGGTACACCACTTGTACCAAATTTTCTGTAGGATAACAGCAGGAATTTTTTTGGGAATATTTTTTAGATGTTTTATTAATTAATATAAATTTCGCATCTTTTTCTATCATCCTCAAGACAGCGCATCCCGCTAGAGTTTTCAGGGAGTAGATTTGAGCGTTTTATTTTATAATATATGTCGTGTGGCCTTTTAGGATTGCGGCCTATTTGTATCGGAGTGCATTTGTTTTTTATGCAATTATCGAAAGTCGTGATTTGAGCGTTATTATCTAGAATGCAAAGATCTGGTTTGCATAATTCTTCGATGAGACAAGGCTTGGTTAGGTGCCCAGCAGTGTATTCGGGGATACAGTTTGAATCTTTATATTGGGCTATACATGTATCAAAACAAGTTACTTTGTCACCCGTTGCGGGGCTGTTGTTTCTAATTTTTTCCAGTAGTGTCGTACAAGGGTTGTTCCACCAGCCGAGATAAACTCCCGTGGAGATGATTGTTGCTACTCCGACTATCACAAGAACTGTTATGCCGATAATTTTTATCGTTTTATTGTATTTTTCTCGTGAGCTTTTTTCTTGGTTTGTTTCACTTGTAAGTAGGTTGCAAATAAAATTATTTGTTTCAAGCGTTAGGGCAAGTATTTGAGGCGCGATCTCTTTGAATGTGTTTTTCGTTATCTGGTTGCGCAACTTGTTACTTTTTTCTTGGAGTAGCTGTATTTCTTTATTGTTTTTGTTTTTAATCGTCTTACAGACATCGAGGTTTAATAGCGTGTTTGTGATAAAGTCTGTTTTATCTAACAGTAATTTTATTTTTATTTGAATCTTTGTTTCTTTTTCGAGATTATTTTTGGCGCCGTTTTGCATCAGTTTTTTAAGTTTGGCTGCGATTTTGCTGAGTTTTATCGCTTTTTTTTTCAGAATATCTATGGCAATGTCTTGAGTTGTTATTTTTGTAGTTTCGGTTTCAGTGTCAGAGTTCGTGTCAGAGCCGTAGCCATTATCTTTTTTCATGCTATGGGCATGATTGGTGTGCGATGCGAGGCCTAAAAAAAGAGCGAGAGTAAAAAAAATATGTTTTTTCATAATGTTTTTTTGTGTTTATTTTTTAATAAGATTTGTGAGTATCAATGTTTTTGCCTGCTTGGCAAGATTTAGCGTTTGTAGAATATGTTCTTCGATTGGGGAGTCTTCTTGTGGATCTATTTTTTTAAATTTATTATTAAATTCTTCTATTTTATTATTATTTTTTTCTTGGATTAATTTGCAGGCATCGAGTTTTAATATTTCTTCAAAAATAAAATGTATGTGATGCATGAGTATTCTTCTATTTTTTTCGATATTGTTTTTTGTGAGATTAATTTCTTCTATTTTTTCTTGTTCTTCTATTTCTTCATCGTATGGCTGGCTACAGGGAAAGAGACTCAGTGCGTAAATGGCGTAATCGTTGAAATCTTGCTTTAGTTTTATGAAATTTATGTTTTTTTTGTTTTTTATAAGAGTGTTGATTTTTATTTGTATTTGTTCAGCTTCTTTTTCGAGTAGTTTTAATGCGTCTTTTTGTGTTTTTATATGTTTGAAAATATGGGATCTTTGTTTTTTGTATTCTGTGTAGTTTCTCGAATTGCTTTGTTCTGGCTTTTCTGTGGCAGAGATGTGATGAGCGATGCAGAAAATAAACGCGAGTGAAAAAATAATATGGTTTTTCATATTATTATACTTTCTATTTAATGAAGATTTAAAAAAGTTAAAGACTTAATAAGAGAAAGGCCCTTATTCTTGCACGACTGGCAGGAGCAAGGGCCTTTCTCTTATTCGTTCTATTTATATTTTAACTTTGTTGAGCGCAGGTGAGATGGTTCAATCTTTCTTTTAAGCTTTTTGCTTCAGCGAGTAGGCGATTAGATTCTGTTATTAATATCTCTCCTGTTTTTTCTAATAATCCAATTCTGTGCTGAATCCCATTTTTCTTTGATTCACATAAATAGGCTTGGAGATAATTGTATGTAGCTTTTCCAAAGTGAGTTGTTTTGCCTTTGATGTATGCTGCTGGTTTTACAATGGCATATTGCAAGCAAAGTTTACCGTATTCAATGAGCTTCTTACCGATTGTTACAGCGCCATTGCCAAGATCTTTTGCTGCGTCTGTGATTTTTTCACCGAGCCAAACAAAATAGTTTCCTATTTTTGCAAAATCTACGGTGAGGCCGATAACAAAGCCAAAATATTGGTTAAGTACAAACGCGAGTACAAGAATAGCTGCGCAGGCAACGCCTATCGTGACCATGCCTTTTTTACTGAAAACAAATGCTTTTATGTTTTTTAATAATTGTATCGTATTATTTAGGAGATATGATCCTGCTTTTTCGGCAAAGCTTTTTTCTTCAAGCTTTTTTATAAGTTGTTCATATCTGTCTGTTAATGCTTCTGAGAATTCTTTTGCTAAAGTAAGTCTTGTTTGTACACTTTGTTGAAAATTTGGGTCAAATAATTCTTTGAGTTCGTCTTTGACTAATACTTTTTCGGTGAAGTTTATTTTTTTTGCAATTTTCTTAATTGTTTTATCTATTCTTTTTTTTGTATCTATCGTGAGGTCGGTGTCTTTTTTTGTTAAATCTTCCTGAAGTTTAAGCATGCTTGTAACGTTATTTAATAAGTTATCGAGTTTGTTTATTTTATTTTCGATTAGGTTGCTTGCAAGTTCTTTTTTCGCTGGAATATCGTTTAAGTATTGGTCATCATCTGAGTCGTACCCTGAATCATTTACATCTGTTAAATCGAGTGTGAATTCTGGGGCTTCCATGGAGAATATATTTGTTGTTCCTGCGATAAGCACAAGTGCAAAAAGTAGTATTTTTTTCATTTTTGGTTCCCTTATAATGTTTTTAGGCCTTGGGTTTATATTTTACGGTTTTCGATGCATCTAATTGTGCAGGCTTCTATGTTATAGTAAGTTACTTTTTGGAAGCATTGTTTTGCACAGTTTATCGCGCCATCGATATCGTAGTTTTTTAAAGTTACTGGGTCTGTTATTACTGGGTCTGTTATTGCTGGATCTGTTATTACTGGGGCTGTTATTACTGGATCTGTTATTACTGGTTCTATTATTGGGGCTTTTGTTTTTCCTGATAAGCTTAATTTTTTAAGAACGTTCTGAAGACGAATAGTAATAGAATAGATAGCGTTTTTAGTGCTTTCTTTAATAGATGTGATTGCGTTCTTTGCTGCTTGATTTGCTTGGTTGACGGTTTCTTTGTATTCGAAGCTTGTTACTTTTGTATATCCGGTTTTCCACCAGCCGAAATAGAAGCCAGCAGCAATAAGTGTAATAGTGGTAAGTGTCAGTGTTGTAAGAATTATTTTTGTTCTTGTTGTCATAAATGCGTTATCGATAGCTTCTTTTGTTAGGTTGCTTACTTCAATTGTAAGTAAAAGAAGTTCTTTAAGCGTTTTGTTTTCGATAGAAGCGTTGTTTTTTATGTCTTGTTGTATGTTGGCGCAATTATTTTTTAGTTGTTGTATTTTTTTCGAATTTTTTATTTTAAATTTTTTGAATAACTTGAGTTCAAAGAGATGGTCGATTACAAAAGTTGTTTTTTTCGCGAGTTCGGTAAGATCTTTTTTTAGGCTTCTTTTGATATTTTGTGAAAAACTTTTGGCTGCATCTTTTTCTTCTTTTTCTATTGCGTTTAAAAATAAAAGATTTGTAGAAATTTGATCGGTTAGTCCTGCTATTTGTGTCAATTTTGTTGTAAAGAATTTTGTTGCGATTTTTGACTTTGATTTAGAGACTACTTTTGCGATATCTTCGTTGTCTGATTCATAACCATCGTTTTGTTCGGCAAAAGCTGTGTGATTGTAGCATATTAAGCTTAGGGTTAGAGTTAACGTGAAAAACGAAAGCTTCTTCATTACATACTCCCATTAAATAAGGTCAGAAATATTTTTTCTGGTGCACCATTTGCAACAGATTTTATGCATGATATCAGGAAGCGAAAAATTTTAAAATGTTTTTAAAATTAAAAAAAAGAGAGCGTGTTTTTTTATGCAAAAATACGCTCTCTATGAGTAAGATTTTAAGATAAGATTTTGGACGGTTATTTCGTGTCAGCTTTGCCACTTACTCCATAGTAAGATGCGATAATATTTCCTATTAATTTTACAATGTCTACTTTTGAAAAATTTTGATACAGAAAGTATGAGACATCCCACCAGTGATAGTGCTGCCCAATACCAAGAACTATGCCAGATGAGGCCAATACTAATGCCAAAATTTTTACTGCATTTTTTGCGGGATTTACTTTTTTGTCGACAAGGCCTTCTAGAATAAGTTTAGTAATCTCAAATGAGAATGAAAGTACTGTGCTGACGTTTTGAGCGCTGATTGCGCGTTTATTATTTTCTTTGAGTAAGTTACGGAGTGTTTTGAATTCTTTATTGAATTTTTCGTCATGTATTAAGTTGTTTTTAAGTAATTCAAAAATAATTAATTGTGAGTTTGTAAGTAGGGTTCTTTTTTTTAAGATTTGTTTTTTTAGTTCGTATCTTTCAGCAAGATCTTCTGTTGTAGGTTCGTGTTTACTATTGTAACATTCTGTTATTTTATTCCATACAGTGCCACCTTCTAACGTATTAATTCGCTTTTGATTTTTTTCAATTGATTGGGCTAAGTTTTTAAGTGTTAAAGCTTCTTTTTTGAGTAATTGTAGCGCATTTTTTTCTGTGGTTATTTGTGTAAGATCTATTTTGTTTTGCGATTTGGTTTCGACTTTTTCAAGCGCTCTTGTTTCAAAGTCTTCCAGTGATATTTTGGAGCCTATTAGATCGGTGTTTGTTTGATAGTAGTTTGTTGTTGTTTCTTTCATGGCGTAAGCGTGGTGATTGAGCCCGAAGATAAGCGCGAGAGATAGTAACATGATTTTCTTCATAACAGATCCCTCCGTAAAAATATAAGACGTGTTTTCTGGAGCACAAGTTTTATTGTTTGATTTAAGTATCTTATGGTAGACAAAAAGAGGTGTGAAAAACAAGGGTTTAGGGAAAGAGGAGGGACGTATGGACTTGGATCCTGAATCAAGCTCAGGATGACAATAATAGAGAAAACAAGAGTATTGGGGTAATTTTCTCGTGCTGAATAGCACGAAGCTTTTATTAGCCTAGGGTTTTAACCCTAGGCTTTTTGGTATGTACGTTATTTAATTAAGGTTCGAATAGCATCCCAGTATTGCATAACAAGCGTGATGGCAAAAGTTGCAAAGACCGGGGTCTTGATCCATTTGAACCCAAACAGAACGTGTGCGATGTTCACGATAGCAAGCACAATGAGGCCTGGATATAAAATATCCAGAATCGGTCCAGCAATTTGCATGATGCGTGCAAAGCCCAGATTTGACATGATGGTTGTAATTGCAATTGTGATGAGCAAGCACGTGTGGTAACTGATTTTTTCTTTGAGTATTATGCGTTGTAAAAAGTCGGCAAATACTGTTGTTAAGGCTACAGCAGTAACTAAGCAGGCTACCCCAACGGTGATGTTTGCCATAAGGCCACCAATACTGCCCAAGACCAAACTTGCAAGTTTACTAAAGATGTCACCGTCTTGGACTCCTGCGAGTTCTGCTCCATAAAAAGCAGCTACAACGCAAAAGCCGCTATACACAAAGCCAAGAAGTGATGCGCCAATAAGTCCTGCTTGAAAGCCTCTGAGAGCTAATGTTTTTGGTTCAATATGTCCTGCATGTGCCATGCTTTTTCTGATGCCTGATAAAATTAGGGCAGAGAAAAATATGATGCCGAGCAGGTCTGCTGTTTTGTATCCGGTAAATAGACCGGTAAAAAAGCCTTGTCCAGAGGACATAGATACGGTAAGAAAAGCTGCCGGAAACATAAAGCCAACAACAATAAGCGTAATAAGTAATATAATTTTTAATGGCGCCAAAAATTTGCCAATAATATCGATGACTGAGTTTTGTTTTCTGGTAAAAGCATAAATAAGCGCTGCGCAAAATATACTAAAGTAGAGCAGCGTGAATTGGGGCATATATGGTTTAATTCCTGCATGAGAAATGACGACGCAGCGGGGTGTGATAGCAAAAGGCCCGATAACGATCATACATATAATAGCAATTATAGTTCCTGGAATTTTGCCAAGACGGCCTAAAAATAGATCATATTGTCCGTCGCAGAGCATTACTGAAACAAGGCCAAGAATTGGTACAATAATTGCCGTAATGGCAAACCCAAATAGGCCGAACCAGAGCATGTCGCCCATATCACGCCCGAGTACCAGGGGGAATACAATGTTGCCTGCGCCAAAGAGCATGGCAAACATGGCCATACCGACTGAAATTATTTGTGATTTTTTCATAATCACCCTTCATAGTTAATTAAGTTAATTGGACTTGGATCCCGTTTTGTGTTTGCCCAGGCCCTTCGGCCTTTCGATAAACTCAGGGTTCCCAGCCGTCGCCCTTCGTGGCTATGGCGGTAGGCAAGGTGAGTGCTCATACTGAGCTTGTCGATGTATGAGCTTATTATCGAAGTATGGCGCGCACTGCAGGATGCCAATATATTTTTCTAAATAATTAGATAATTATAAAAGATTTGATAAAAAAGTCAGGTTTTATTGTTAAAGAGCGGTTCTTGTTCGTCGATTTGGTTGAATTTTAGGCCTAATTTGCGACATATCGAGTGATATCTTTTTGCTGGTATTTGTCGGCCTCGAGAGGTTTTTTGCAAAAAACCTTGTCGGAGCAGGTACGGTTCACACACTTCTTCGAGAGTATCTTTATCTTCGCCGGTCATAGCAGCCAGAGTTTCCAGGCCTACTGGTCCGCCGTCAAAGTCGTTAATTATGTGCATAAGTATGCGTCTATCGAGTTTAGTTAGGCCGTCTTGGTCTATATCGAGTAATTTGAGCGCTTGGGTTACCGTTTCTATGTCTATAATAGTTTTTTGGTTTACTTGGGCAAAGTCTCGTATGCGGCGTAAGATGCGTTTCACTATTCTGGGGGTTCCGCGTGCCCGTTGCCCAATTATTACCGCAGCTTCGTGCTCGATTGGGTAGCCTAAAAAAGCTGAATTTTGCTTTACGATACAAGAAAGTTCTTCAGGATTATAAAAATCGAGTCTTTCGACTATGCCAAAGCGGGTCTGTAGAGGGCCTGATATTAAAGAGGTTTTGGTCGTTGCGCCAACCAGCGTGAACGGGTTGAGAGGGAGCCTGATCGATTTTGCGCCAGCCCCTTGGCCGATAATAACGTCGACACAATAATTTTCCATGGCGCTATATAAAATTTCTTCTACGTTTGTGGGGAGCCTATGTATTTCGTCTATAAATAAAATTTCCCGATGTTCTAAGCTTGAGAGTATGGCAACCAGGTCGCCCGCACGTTCTAGAATTGGTGCGCTGGTTATTTTAAAACGAACGCCGAGTTCTTGGGTGATGACACGCGCAAGCGTGGTTTTGCCCAAGCCTGGTGGCCCAAAAAGTAATATATGGTCCAGAGGCTCGCCACGCATTTTGGCTGCTTGTACATAAACTTTAAGTTTGCTTTTAATTTCTTCTTGGCCGAGAAACTCGGCAAAACTTTTTGGTTCGAACGAGTATAATTTGTCTTCGATTGTTTCTTGTTGGACAAGTAATTCTATTGGGATTTCTGGAATTTCTTGGTTCATGGTTTTAATAGTTTTTCGATGAATGGGATAGATTGGAGACTTTTTCTTTGTCCTGATTTTTCTAATTCTATTTTTGCATCATTGATAGCTTTTGGAAAATCGGGGTGATTTTTAATTTTGCGCACAAAATCAAAAAATTCTTTTTCAAAAAGAGGAACTTCTATTTTTATAATGTGAAAAAATTCTTCAAGATCTATGCCAGAATAGTTATGGGCAAGGACATTTCTGAAATCGCCAATTACTCTCCATTTTCGATTGGCAATTTCCTGGAATTCTTTAAAATTTAAAATCTTTTTAATCGATTCTCCAATTAGACCTAATTGTGTGACCATAACATCGTACGTTGATTCATCTTCTGCTAAGTCTAGGGCGCTTTTTATGAGGTTGGTGTGGCGTTTTATCTTTGCTAGGGCCAATAAAACATCAATGACGGGAAGTATGTCGTGTCGTTTTTTAGGCATACATTAAATCCTTTTCGATTTCGTCTCGAATGAATTTTCTCATGCTATCTAGATAACAAACATCAACTTTTCTATGGAAGTTTTTTTCAAGAAATTCTCTGAGATAGAATCTTTTTGTGAAGCTTTTTTCTGGCATTATAATGGCAATGTCGATGTCGCTTGTTTTTCTTTCTTCATCTCTGGCATATGAGCCGAAAAGGGCGATCTTTTTTACCCCAAATTCCTGTTTCAATTAAGCTTTTTTATCTTTAAGTAAATAAATAATAATTTCTTTGTCTAAATTTTTTTGTACTTTTTTTGGAGTGGGGTTCTTTTTTTTTTGCACAATTTTCTTTTTTTTCATATTTGTCCCCTCAAAATTAGACTTTTTAGCACTTTTACAAAGTATATCAAAAAGACTATATTCAAAACAGAAAAAGAGAAAGTGCTAAGATTTATGGCGGTTTTAACCCCAGGAGAGAAAGTGCCAAGATTTATAGGAGTAGTTTAATGAGAACAAGTATGCATATTTTTTGTGTATGTGTGTTTATTGCAAGTATATGTCAAACAGTTTTATCACAGGGGGAGAGCATGATGCTCGCTCAAGCGCCAGAAAAAATAGAAAACTTTAAAGAAATTGCTGTTCTATATAATACAAATGTGACTCAGTTATATAATAGTCTAATGCCTCAAGAACGGGTGTTTGTGTATTATTTATTTAGAGCAAGTTTGCCGGGCAATAGAATTTTGGCTGACCAGTTACACAGGCATGGGCTGGAAATTGCTGATATTTTTGAGCATATAATTAACAATCAGGACAAAATTGCGGGTGCTCTATCTATAATAGATAGTAAAAACGTAGAGAGTAAAATTGATAGCGCAAAATTTCTTGAACAGGCAAAGACGTTTCTTGTGTATCTTTGGACCAATCACGGACAATATTTCTTGCGAGAGCATTCAAATGAAAAGCGTACGCCAAATAAATTGGGTCTTGATCTATTAACTCAAGAAAATATTCTGGCTGTGCTTGAAAGTACAGGTTTTGTTGATGCTCAACAAAAGTTTTTGCACGTAGCGCCGGTGCTTTTTGATGACGCAATAGAAACAACTCTATGTGTGCCAGGCAGTATCGCTGATAGTGCGGTTAATATTTATGCACCTGATTTTACCGAACAAGATTATGCCCAGATATCAGCACAAGACCAAAGTAAATTAAATGCCTATTTTTATGTTGAACATAACGGCCAGCGTATGCCAAAAAGCATGGCTTATTCTGTTGATGGCAAGTATGGTCAAGAATTAAGCGTAAGTGCCTATTGGCTTAAAAAAGCACTTGAGCATGCGCAAAAATATACGCAAAATTTTGATGAGCATATTATTAAGAGTCTTGAGCTTTTAATTAAATATCTTGAATCTGGCGATGAAGAGTATTTTAAACAGCATTCTATTGAATGGCTTAAGAGCTCGAGCAAAATCGATTATAATTTTGGGTTTATTGAGACCTATAGCGACCCTAAATCGCAACGTGGCTTTTTCCAGGCCGAAGTCACAATACGAAGCGTCGATATTGGCATTTTAAATAAACTTTTACCAGAATTAGAAAAACGTATGCCTCTTGCTCAAGAATTTAAGAGAGAAAAAATCGATTCTATTCCTAATGCTTCTATTAACGAAAAAATTTTGGGCGTTGGTGAGCTTGGTCCTATGTTTATTACGGCTGCGTATTGTTTACCAAACTATTCTGAAATACGGTCACAACATGGTTCCAAGCAAATTATGTACCCAGCAACTAAAGGTCTGGCTGCGATGAAAGATCCAGAACTTGCGCGTGCGCTGTTTTATTTAAAAGATAAAGCTGATTGGCTGAAAAAACATGATCAAGATGGTAAGCTTGCCCGCGATATTTGGGATTTGCAGTGTATTTTGCATGAGACTATCGGGCATGGCAGTGGCCGGTTGGCGACGCACACGTTTAAAGAAGGTGAGAATTTAGCAATATCTGCTGGCGATAAGCAAACACATAGTATTGGGGATACGGTTAATGTAACGAGTAATAATATTTGTGAGTTGCTTGATGGATATGAAAATACGATAGAAGAGCTGCGTGCTGAAATTATTTCGTTATATATAAGTGTGTTTAATTTGCCTGAAATTCTTGCTTGTGGGTTCTTGAGTGACTGGACAGCTCTATTAAGTCAGGAAGAACTTGAAACAGAATTAATTTTGGCTATGGCTGGTGCA
>JBDRBF010000014.1:0-4392 GCA_043822925.1 bacterium | reverse complement strand
ATTGAGTGCTTTTTCTATTTCTTCGTCTGAAATAAGTAGGGCTATGTATTCTGGGTTGCCAGAAGCTTTTGCAATATCAATAGGCGTTTTATTTAGAGCATTTTTTATAAGGGGGTTGGCTTTGTGGGCCAGTAATACTTTTATAATTTCTTCGTTGTTTGGTTCTTCGCATGCCAAATGCAACGGTGTATCTTGCTGAATATTTTCTTTGGCATTGACGTTAGCCCCTTTTTTTATCAAAAGTTCAATTATGGCTAAGTTGGTGATTAAGTTATTTGTTTTGCTCGATACTATTAAATGTAATAATGTACGATTGCTTTTATCTTTTGTATCTACAGGAGCGCCTTTATCAATTAAAATATTAATCATGGCAATGCGGTTGTCTAAGTTTTTGGCTTTCATTGATACCATTGTCTCTAACGGGGTTGAATTACCATCCTTAGTATTGACGATTTCTGGCGTAATCAGATGAGCCATTTGTTTGAGTGCTTCGAGGTTTTCCCGAAGACAAGCTTGATATAAATCTTTAAAAATTTCGTCTTTTGATTTTGTTGGAACAGTTAACTTTTCTTTTACTGTCTGTATTTTGCCTGCTAAATCAACGAGCTTTAGCTTTAATGCTTTAAGCGATATGCTAAATGTGTCTATTTGTTTAGTTAAGTCTCCAAAGACAGGAGGCGTAGTTATTAAAAGTCCAAGCATGAGGGCAAAATAGGTAAGTTTTATTTTTCTTCTCTCATTATAGGTCTTCATTATAGGTCTCCAATTATTTTTTGTGATGTTCTCTTATGTAGTTATTTTTTAATAATTGTTTGTATGGAGTCAATAGTTTTTGTTTATCGTACCCAGGGTACTGTTTCTTGTTTTGATACAATTATGTTATGGGCGCGGCATACCGGACAGGTATCGTTTTTGTTGTTGTGGCTATCGCGGCCATTAAGCCAGGTATAAATACAGTCTTTGTGGTAGATATGTCCACAAGATGTGATGCCGACTTTTTGGCCTGAAAAGAATCGTTCAAGGCAGATAGGGCATGTTTCGCTTTTGAATGTAATTTTGTCGATTATGGGCTGCATTTCTTCTCGTGTGATGCGCCTGATATCATCTTGGCTGACTCGTCCGAGTGAGCGTAAGCGGCGCAGGCTTGTTTGTACTTTATCGCTAAAATCAGATACAGCTCGAGCAGGGATTGTGTCTGGGCCCATGCCAATTACATCATAAGCTGTATTGATTACTTTTTGTTCAAAATCACGGCTGTTTACTTCTGAACCTGAAAACCAGGAGACAACGGTGCTTACGAGGTTTGATATGTTTTTGTTGAGATTCTGTTGGTCTAAAAAAGTATCAAGTTCAACGTGAATACGTGATTCGATTTCATAATTGTACACATAGTTACGGTTTGTACTGTACATGTTTGACCTGAGCGCGTTTAAGATATTGTTTTTTATATCGTTATATTCTCGATAATCGTAACTGGATAATGAGTTTGGGTTTATGTTTTTTGCACGTGCATGTTTCTCGGTTATCGTATTAACGGTGTATTCAAGATCGTAATCAAATGTTGCGTCTTTTATATATGTGACGGGGCTGTAGGTGGCTGGCGTATATACGGGTGTATATATAACTGGTTGGGTATATGTTACGGGGGCGTATGTTGCGACGGGGAAATATTCTGAGACTGGTGTGTAATAGTTTGTTATTACTGGTTGTTCGTAAATAACGTGATCATAGGCGACTATTGGTGGCTCTTCATAATAGTCGTAATCGTATGTAAAGCTGTTTAATGGCGCAAAACTAACGCATAAAATTATGATGGTCAGAAGGTTACGAATAATAGGTAATGTTCCCATTCCATATCTCCAAAATTAGAATGTCATTGTAAAAAATAAGCGTAGCGTAGCTACGCGTTCTCGTTCTTTAGCCTGGTGGTTTTTAACCCCAGGTCTATGAATTTGGCTCGACTATAGCATAAAACGCATTTAACGCAAAGAGTCCCGTTTTTTTATTCGGGACTCTTTGCGTTAAATGCCCTAATGGGTTACTTTTGTTTCTTATTCATGGCGTTAAAAGCATCCTGCATGATATCTGAATCAAAGCCAGCATTTTGCAACAACTCGAGCGCGATTGTTTGATCAGTGATGCCGTGTTCAAGTTTGTACAAGAACTGGATTTTGCCGTCGGCAAGTTTATTAACGCAGACTTTGTAGTTTTCATATGCGCCGTTTGTATCTTTGTCCAAGTCTGTCAGAAGTATGAAGTGAGTGGCAACAATAGACATGCTATTTTTAAACGAAGCTAATTTTTTTGCAACGCCATACGCAGCAGCCATACCTTCTTTAGGATTTGTGCCGGTAAAAATTTCGTCCATGATTATAAAGCTGAATTCATTTTGTTTAAGCTCTTTTATGGCATTGATCAGCTTTTGCACTCGGTTCATTTCTGCTTGAAAGAGTGATTCTTTGCCTTCAGTATCTGCAATATTAAGATACGTATTAATCAGGCTAAATGGTGTTAATGTCATGCTTTTCGCTGGTGCGATACCAAAAGTTTGGGCAAGAATGATCGCGATGGTTGCTGTTTTGAGTACAGTAGATTTACCGCCTGCGTTTGGTCCGGTTATTATGATATTACCAGCTTTTCCTGCTTGTCCTAATTCGATATTATTAGTGACGACGGTTTCTGGATTAAGCGCTGGGTGCCAGCCATTTGTGATGTTTATATACGGTGTATTGTTTTGTGCATAATCAACGAAACAGTAGGTCGCGTTATTATTTTTTGCCTGTTTTTTGTAAAGTTTGGCAATAGACATGTATGCATCAATTTGGCCCATTGCTTTTACTGAACTAATAAAGTTGTCTTTTACTTCGTTTATCGTTTTAAATGCGGCTAGCGCACGGCCTTTATGTGAGAAAAAGCTTGCTTGGCCTTTAAACGTGTCTTGTTGTAACGTATCGATTAATGCATTTGTTTGGTCTGAATCTATTGTTGCATCGTAAGCGAGTAGCTGTGAGAAGTTTGTTTGCTGAGATAATGTTTGGTTGAGTTCTACTGCTTGAACGACGTCGCGAATGTTATTAGTAAAAGAAGCGCAGTTGATCATTCTTGTTTGAATGTCATTGGTTGTTTGGTTAAACATTCGTGCTTGGTCTATGCTTAATTTTGCTATAAGGCCGATAAAAAGAGCTGACCCTGTCCAAACGGCTGCGGCTAGAGCAGCCATGCCTGGTTTTTCTTGAGCGCCTTCTAAAAAGCTTTTATCTGTTGGTATTTTGAATTTACCAGCATTGTTAGGATTAGTAAGACAGAGCGCACGGTATGTTAGATAGCAATAGAACAGCATGGTTGCAGCAACTGTTGATATAGAATAGGTAGGTTGCCCGATTGTTGCCCAAAGCGTTGAGGCTTCAAGTGCTTTTGGACTTTGGTTATAGCGTGCAAAATCAAAACCAAATATTTTTGTACTAAAATATGCTTGATTAAAGTAGTTTTGTACGGCGGTATCAAGTGTTTTCCAGAGCCAAATAAAATCAGTTTCTACGTTTTTAATAGTTGCTAATTTTTCATCAAGAAGCTTAAACAGCGCTTCGTCTTCAATAAGTGCTTTTATAATTTGTTGGCGTTTTTGCAGATCAGTAATATTGGTTGTTGGTTTATACAGTATTTTTTGGAGTTCTATTTTTCCTGCAGTTGTTTGGGTGTTATCAAGTAACGCAAATAGGTGATGTTCAAGAGCCCCTTTATCGCCACAGAAAAGTTCAAGATCATTGGCAACATTTTGGTGTAATACGGGTGTTTTTGTATCAAGAAGTGCATTTTCTGTTGTAAGTATTTGGTACGTGATGCGTAATTTTTCAACATCGCCAAGCTTTTGAATTTTTATATTTTTGGTTGTTTGGGCTTGTGGATTTATTTTGCGTGCTTCTTCAAGTGCTTTGTCGTTTTCTTTTTGAATTTGTTCGGCGATTTGTTTTTCTTGTAATTCTTGATTGGCCAAAGAAGGTAAATGTAATTTTGCGAGCTCGTTATATACGTTTGGTTGCTCTTTTTGTGCTATTTGTTCTGTTGTTGCGCCGACTAGGTTAGTTGTAAGAAAGAAGAGTATTAAGCTTGCGATACCTGTGTTTTTTTTTCTTAAGATCGATGTGATGGCTATAGTAGTCATGAGATTTTGCCTTTTTATCGTTATACTTGTGTTTATTGCTTTAGAAACGCGAAATCTAAGTTAACAATGGGGTGTTTTATTGTCAAGTTAAGTGTTACAGCAAAGTGATAACTTCCGGTCTTAGCGCAAACTAAAAAGTTCCGGTTTTGGTAAGATGATGGGGTAAAACAAATCCTTCATCAAAACCAAAACAGGAACTTCTATGGGAAAGATTATCATGTCCAAACGAG
>JBDRBF010000013.1:0-32569 GCA_043822925.1 bacterium | reverse complement strand
TCAATAAATTCTGTATACATAGATTGTGGTAAAATCATGCGTGCTTGTTCAGGGCATACGCCTTGCTCGAGCAATCTGTTGTAATAATCGAGAACGTGTGTGCAAAAAATGTGCATCTCTTGAACTTTTATTTTATTATCTAGTACGATTGCGTCGCTTGAGCCTTGTTTTATATTTACATCTCGTTGTCTGAGGTCTTGTGGCACAAAAAACTCTGGGGAGTCGGTAACATAGCGGCGGGAAACTTCGTTGCGGGCAAAGCCGATTGAATGGCGGTACCATTCGCGTACAACAAAAATTGGCATTTTGATGCGCATGCGGATAATGGGATGGAAAAATGGGGTGATGTGTTTGTGCTTGGCTAGGTATTGTATGAGCTTTGCATCACGCTCGCTTAATTTTTGTCCGGGCATGTTGCTTGAGCTGTTTGTATGCTCAGTGCTATTTATCGCCTCGCTTGTTGGTTCAAACTCTGATTCTTTATTGAACGATACGCGTGCTGCATTCACGACGGTTAGGTCGCTGCCAAAGACGTCTATAAGTTCTACAAAGCCGATGTTGTCTTCAAGAAAAAGCTTTTTTTCCATTATTACACCCTGGTTTGAGAAACCTGTTTTTGAGTAACCTGTTAAATTTTTTTGCCATCCTGTTCTATGTATTATCATCGCCACCGGCGACGCCTGGGTCCATATTTCCCCTTGCTGTCAAAACTGTATCACAAAATGAATTCTATTGTCATCCTGAACTTGCCTGCACTTCGTAGCCACGTAGGGCGAAGTAGTGTTTCAGGATCTAATCCTAATTTTGGGTTGATCTTTTGTGTTCTCTTGAAAAATGGTGAAGTTTTATGATTAAGTAAAAACAATACGAGTTTTTGGAACGCTTTTGTGAGCGTTATTTTTGAGGAGATATGATGGCTGTGATGCGAATGAAAAATTGTTCTGGGTTATTTATTTTGCTTTCGGCTTTTTTTGTGTGCCAATTTTGTTTTGTTTCTATGGTGCAGGGGATGAAGCCGAAGACAGGCGGTACGGTGAAATCGGGTAAAAAGAAAGCCGGGCTTGTTGGATTGTCTGAAGAAGAGAAAAAAGAGCTGGTAGTTTTGGAAGAAAAATTTAGCTCATATAAAAAACAACTGAAAGCTAAAAAGGGCAAAAGCCAACAAGTTACTTTTAGTATTCAAGATAGGAAAAAATTGTTTTATCTTCTATGGCAAAAATTAGGAATGCCTGCAGAAACGTTAAAGGACGAATCTATTAAAGCTTTAAAGGACGAATCTATTGCTGCCTTAAAAGAAAGAATCGATAACCATTCACATCTTTTTGAAGTTTATGGTAAAGGCTGGACCAATGTTTTGTCTGCTTATAAAACTTTTGTAGGCGAGTGGCCAACAGAAAAAATTACATTGGAAGGCAAGATAAATGAATTGAAAGAATTAGAACTCAAGAAAGTAGCAGAGAGTCAAGCGAAAGAAAAAGAGGCGCTCGCGAAAAAAACAGAAGGACTAGAGAAGGAAAAAGAAGTTTTTGAAGGGCAAAAAGAATTAAGTGAAAAAGAGAAGGAAGATCTGAAAAAAGAGTTAGAGAAGAAAGAAACAGAGAAACAAGAATCTGAAGCAGAAGCTAAAAAGAAGCTGGAAGAAGAGCAGGCAAAGATAAAAAAATTAGAGGAAGATAAGCGACAGAAAGAAGAAGAAGCGAAAAAAAAAGAAGAAGAAGACGCAAGCCTCAAAAAGTTGAAAGAACAAGAGGATGCGAAGAAGAATTTAGAGGACGAGGAAGCGAAGAAAAAGATAGAAGAGAAATTCAAGCAATCGGAAGAGGAGAAGAAGCTGTTGGAAGAAGCGTATAAAAAGGATCTAAAAGAAAAAGAAGAAGCGCATAAAAAGGAGCTTGAAGAGAAAGAAGAAGAGAAGAAAAAACTGGAGCAAGAATTAAGAGAAAAAGATCCTCTTTATATTGCGATCAAAAAATTTTCTAACAGCCTTGAAGCTTTGAAAACAAAATTAGTAGATTTGGCTCAAAAAATGGGGGAAGTAAAAGATAATTTAAAATAGGGCGTGAGTTGAAGCAGGAGAAATCGAGTTAAATCGGGGCTCGGGGTCGAGCTTTGTGAATTACCTAAGATATAGAAGTGAGAACTATGGTTTTTATTGGGAGAGAGCTTGTGAAGATGAAGAAAATTTTATGCTTTAAAATAAAGGTTAAATCCAATTTTTACCTAGTGTTAAAACACTAGGCTTTGCAAGAGAGTTTCAGGCGTTTACGCCTGATGATCTGGAAATAATGTATGTTATCTGGGCTCAGGTGTAATCACCTGAAATTTGGTTATAGCCTATGGTTTCAACCATAGGCAAAATGCGATTTTGTCATTATTTTCCCATGTTTTTGTCGGGTGCTAAGCAAAAAATGCGGTTTTTATGAGTTTTTGATATATAGTTGACGATTGAGAAATAAAAAGCCATAATTGTCTTACGCTAAGTTTCAATTAAGATTTAACAAGTGTAAGTATATGTGAATAAATGGTGGTTAAACAGCGTGTACAGGGTGTGTGACTTTGTACGCATGTTTTTCGGTCTGGGTACTAAAAAATGGAGAACTATTATGATAAAGAAGAATTTGTCAAAAACATTTGTTATGGCTACTTTGATGGCTATTTCAGGAATGTCTGTTCAGGCTACCAAGCAAGAAGTTCAAATACAAGAAGGTTCGTTCAAGAAGTTTATGCATGCGATTTCATGCGGTTGCTTCCGTACTCATGATAATGCTTTTGTAGTAAAACAAGGTGTTGTTGCCTCGCCTAAAGAAGTTGTTGCTCCTGTTGTAACAGCTCCGGTAGTTAACCCGGTTGTAACAGAAGTAGAGAAAGTGCAAGAAAAGAAACAAGCACCATCAAAAGAGGTACTTGAAGTATTAAGAAAAGCGCGCCCAGCAAAAGTTAAATCTCAAGAAGAAGCAAAAGTTACGATTCAAGAAAAAATAGTAAAAGAGCTTGATGCTCGAGATTTTTCTACATGGACGCTTGAATATCAAGAGTTTTATGTAGCACATGAAAAAGAAATATTGCCTGTTATGACCAAAAGTGCTGGTTGGGATAATTATTTCTATTCCAATAAAGCATCAATATTGCAAAAGAAGCAAGCAGTAGCAAAATGGGTTAACTTAGTTAAGAAAGCAAAATAAATAATTTACGTAAGATTTAATAGTTATTTTATATAAATATAAGTAGCACAATAAAGTCTTAAGTGAGAATTTTTACACGGTGCATGTTGTCCCTCGGGATAGCGTGCACCGTTTTTTTTTGACAATTTTTCTTGATTATTTTTATACGTTTATCTGATTGATGTATAATAAAATATGTGTATTTTATGTGTGGTGTAAATAGGTGAACGTGTAAAAAAGGATTGGAGAAAAAATGCAGAAATTAGTTATATTTTCTTTGTTAAATCTTATTGTGCCACTTGCTGGCAGTTTATTTGGTTTTGTTGGAGCGACTGGTTTATTATTTACGTTTTTTGTTGCACGTAAAGTATTAGGTTTTGGGTTAGTTACGTGGGGGGTGCCGACGTTACTTGCTAGTGCAAAGTGGGCTTTTGATACGAATTCTAATATAAAGAGTGCTCAGTCTTGGGTTCGATCTCGGGTTTTAACTCAGGTTTTAAATTTTTTAGTGAGTTTAGTGTTGCCGGTATTATGTATGTTTTTATTTATGGTGCATCCTGTTGGCCAGCAGGCGTTTGTTTATTCTTTTTATTGGGTTATTCCCGTAATTATTTATGTGGTTAACGCTTTGGGGCTTGGTAAGCAGGGTGGTACAAAATTTAGTGTAGGTTCTATCTTTTTGACAGCTTTAAGTAGTACGTTTATAGCACATGCTGTTGGCAGTGTTATGTGTTTATATATGGTCCCTATGGTTGCTGCACAGTGGCTTGCGTTAATTCCTGTTGTTGCGCTTGAGCGATTTGTGTTTGCTGCTGGCAGCACGGTTGCGTATGTTTTTGTGCGTGCAGCTTTTAGACGTTTTTATGGGGTTCGGGTATTTGGCGTGCAGGTATTTGGGGTTCTTTGTGGTATGTGTAAAGAAATCGTGAAAAATTAAATTGATATTTTCTGGAGGGGGCGCTATGAAGTCTAAGAATTTTGTTTTGTTTTTATTTGTTTTGTTCTTGAGTGAAAATAGTGTTTTTGGCATGTTTTTAGATCCAGATTCTCGAAGAAGTTCGTTTAGTTCAAATGCTGGTGATGATGAGTTTCTTCCTCGAATGCCATTTCGGGCAAGGTCTCCGCAGAGGCTTTTAGTTGATCCTGAATATTTTAAAGAACGTCAGAAAAATAATTGTTTTAATAAAGAAAAGAAAAAGAAGCCACTTGATTCTGATGTTAAAAGTCTTGTTGAATTAAGTGATGTTGAGCGTGGATTTGGGGGTATTTTATTTATAGATATGCGCAATTTTACTTCGTTTTGTAAGCGATATAAAGATAAAGAATTTTATTTTACATATGGATCAATTAATGAGCTCGTGTCGTTAGGCACATTTTTGGATTATTATCATACGCTGATAAGGCTGATAATTGAGAGACATGGAGGGGTTGTGCAAAATACAATGGGGGATGGGGTATTTGGGTATTTTAGTGAAGAAGAGTGCGGGCGAAAAGAAGCTTGTGGTCGATCGGTAAAATGTGCAGTAAAAATCGTACAGGAGTTGCGATTATTTAAGACGCGGGAAAAAGGCAAGAAGAAATGGGAAGATATTGAGGCTGGGTACGGTATGCATTGTGGATTTTTCGATATGGTAATTCGTGATGGAGTCAAGATTGTTGACGTAGGAAGCGATTTAAATATTGGGAGTAGATCCGAGTCAATGACTAAATATCGATGGCAATTTAAAAATGGGCCAGTTAGGTTGCCTATTCTTGTCACGTTAGAATTTTATGAAGAATTAGAATCGCAACTGAAAGAGCTTTTTGGTTATAATGTTGATCCAAAAATGAAGGGGTTGGATTTTTGTGAGCTACGTGGTTGTACGTATTCGGATATTGATCGTACATGGCAAAATGGAACCGTTGCATCAGTTTCGGTAGAAAAAAAGAAGCCGGCTGTTCCTGGAGAATTTAAGAAAAAAAATAAAAAGAAGATAGAGATTGAGATTTGTGAATTTGACGAATTTGACGAATTTGATGGGATTGATGGGATTGATGGGATTGATAATGTTGTATTGCCTGAATTATGTGTAAATGGAAAATTTGTAAAAGAAGGTGCGTTTAATTCGCAGCGTTTTAAATATGGACAGTTTTGTCAGAATCAGAGAAAAGAGAAACAACGACGGCTTTCTAATTGTGATAAAGAAGTAGGCGCAAATAAGCATGAAAAGCTTGAATTGCCTGAGTTTTTTTCTTGTAAATCTATGTTTCCTAAGTCTATTTAAGTGAAAAAAAATTCGTGTGATTGACACGCCAAAACTTGGGTGCATACTACTTGGAGATGTGTGAATTTTTGGGAAAAAAGTTGTACAAAAAACACAAAAACTAAGAGTAGAAAACCATGAAGAAGCTTGTTGATTATTCATTGTTTATGGTAACGCATGATACGGTAACTGTTCCGGGAATATTGGAAAGCGTAATTCATAAAGCAATACGCGGTGGCGTGACGGTAATCTTATTACGTGAAAATGATTTACAGGTAAGTATTCGCGAGGTTATCGCAAAAGCGACTAAAATAAAAGAATTGCTCGCTGGAACTTCGATACCATTAATTATAAATGATAGAGTTGATATAGCGCTTGCTAGTGGAGCAGATGGTGTACATATTGGACAGACCGATATGCCGTATGCAGATGTGCGTAGGTTGATGGGGCCGGATGCGATAATTGGTTTGACGGTTGAAAATATAAGTTATGCTATTCAAGCTGAGAAATATGACGTTGATTATTTTAAGGTAAGCCAAATTTTCCCATCATTAACTCGTCCTGTTAATCGTCCTGCCTGGCAACTCGAGGGACTTGAACGATTGCGTAAAATTTCAAAAAAAACACTTGTTGCTGTTGGCGGCATAACGCAATATAACGTTGCAGATGTTATGTCTGCTGGAGCTGATGGCATTGCAGTAGTTTCAGCTATTTGTCATCAACCGGATCCTGAAAATGCGGCTTGTAAGCTTGCGATGACGATCAAGCAGGTAAAAGATTTACGATGTGTCGTTAGTGTTGCAAATAGAGAGGCTTTATAAGTAAAAGGGCGTTTATGAACCTTTCAAAAATTGGTGAAATGGGTGTATACAAAAATATCGTATCACAATTTTCTACTGAACCTTCAAGTCATATTATTAAGGGCATTGGTGATGATTGTGCAATTGTTATGCGTGATAATGACTCGAATATGTTTGATATTATTTCAACTGATATGCTTGTTGAACATACTCATTTTTTGAAAGACCGTATTTCCGCTTATCAGTTGGGCTATAAAGCGCTTGCAGCTAATTTGAGTGATATTGCCGCAATGGGCGGCCGTCCAAAATATGTAGCACTATCGTTGGGTTTGCCCCGTGATACATCGTCCGAGTGGCTTAATGATTTTTTAAGTGGTTTTAAGTATTTGGCCGGACAATATAATGTCGTGCTTATTGGTGGCGATACGATACGGTCTACGGTGATTGTTATAAATATGACTATGATGGGGGTTGTTGCAAAAACTGACGCAAAATTAATTTCAGCCGCTAAAGTTGACGATGTTGTTTGTGTTACTGGTTACGTTGGTGATAGTGGTGGAGGGTTAAGATTAATATTAGATGAGAATCACTTAGTACATTCAGATGTTACGCGTTATTTAGTAAATGCCCATTACCGCCCGCATGTCTATCTTGAAGAAGGTGAATGGTTATCCAGACAAGCTGGTGTTAATGGTATGACCGATGTTTCTGATGGAGTTGGAGGTGAGGTTAAATGGATGAGTGAACTTGCTGGCGTTGGCTTTTCGGTTGAATTAACAAAACTTCCGATTTCTGCTCAGTTGAAAAAAATATCAAAGATTTTTACGTGGGACCCGTTGCATTTGGCGCTTAATGGAGGCGAAGATTATTGTTTGTTCGTGACTATTGATAAAAAAAAGTTTGAATATATTCGCAAACAATATGAAGAAAAGTTTAAGTCACCATTATGGGAAATCGGACGAGTTACGCAAAAAACGTCTGGAATTGAGTATACGTATAATAACGAAGTTGTGCCTGTTTTTGCTGATGGATACGATAATTTCTTGTGATTAATTAGGGGGTTGAGCCGGTTGTCGTTTTATGTGTTTATGGCAGATGTAAATCTCAGGTTAAATTTAATTTCATGTATTTTTTGTTTCTTATTTCCATTTCTTGCATAACGTAAAAAAAAGTCGATATATTACAAAAGTTGAATAAACTGAAATTTAATAGACTTATTTTTTTGAAAAGTATTCTCATTAAAAAGGAGAAATCGTTATGCAAGTCTCAAGAAAATTGGTTCGGCATTTATTTTTTGTTTTATCTTTTTTTACATTAATTTTTGGATCTGTTTTTTCTATGACCTCTGTAACGAGTCAGGCTGCGTTGCAAAGTCGTATTAACGAAATTTGGAGTTATGATGATTGGGATAGTCAGGTAATTGATTTTAATGATGCTCTGAATGAAATGGTAGATACTAATCCAGATGCGACAACGCAAAAAGTATGCTTTGATGCGTTAAATAAAGTGTATAACTTGCGCATTGCACAATATAGTACAGCTTTAGCTAAAAATATAAATCCAGATATTGATTATCTGAATGTGTTGTTTCAGACGGCTCAGGAGAGTAATTTTTTATCGCCGACGCAAAAAACAGTTATTAGTAATTTTCAGCAGGCAACCGAGGTAGAATCGGCTGTTTTTGAGGCAAAAGAGACTGATGGTTATATCCCTCGGGTTCGTAAATTGAGTACCGTCTTGCCAGGGGCTGTAAAACTTGAGTTTGCTCCTGTTGTTCAAACGTTTTATTTTAATAAAACGACATCCGTGTTTGATGATCGTGCCGGGCAAGATAAAGCGATTTCTTATTTGTTAAAGTTTTTACAATTTGCTCAGACAACGCCATTGCTTGACGCGGATCAGCAGTCAAAAGTAAAAGAATATTTTGAGATTGTATCGCTTGAGAATCGTATACGAATTGCTTTAGAAAATGTTGATTTTGATGCCCAGCTTAAAGATTTTACGGCCATTCAACGTGCAAATGCGGCTAAGACTTTTGGCAAAATTACGCAAGATATTTATGCGCCAGCACCTATACTTATGTTTGGTAAGCGTTTAGATAAATCGGTGGCTCAAATAAATTTATTATTAGTGTATCTCACAGATGCTCAAAAGACACCGTTGCTTGCGTCTGCAAAACAGGCCGAAATAGCAGGAATGTTGAGTCAAATGGCTCCTGAGCAGGCATTAATAAATGTTTATAAGTTGCGAGATATTAATGCAATAATTACGGCGCTTAATAGTTATTGTGATACATATACACAGTTGGGTGTTTCAACAACGGCTCAAGCGTTTTTGTTTGCGATTCTTAATGTTGTGTTTGCTCAACGAGGGACGGGGCAAATTTCTCTTTTAACTTCTTTGCGTGATTTATTTAATAGAGTTCTTGGTACTATGCTTGTTTCTGACACTCAAAAAACAGAAATCACGGCAAAGTTGTCGGTGCTTGTCCAAGAGTTAATTGATGCGATTGTGCAAGATGCTATTAAGCAGGCTATAGCTGGCGCTACGTATGGCGCAAAGTTAACGGCGTTGGCTGATGTTTTTGATAAGCAGGCCAATAAAAAAATAGGTGATGTAACTCAAAAAATATTAAATAATGTTCTTGTCGCTCTTTTTAATAATCGCGTAAAAACAGATCTTGAAAGTTTAACGAGTCTTGAAGCGTTACTTAATAAAGCGTTAACGAGCCCGTTACTTTTAGCTGAACAGAAAACAGCTTTGACCGGGATGCTTGCAACTGTTGGGCAAGACAAAAAAATGCTTGGAGTTCAAACGCAATTAAATACAATTGTTGCAAATCCTGACTATAAAATTCGGTTGGGATTGTTAAAAGATTATCTTGGTAGTTTAACTGGTGTTGTTCTTGATGGGCCAACACAGTTGGTATTATCAAATATGTTACGTGGGCAGTTTGATGTACGTCCAAAAACTGATGTAGCTGCGCTTGAATTATTACGAGGCTTGCTTGAAGGGCTTAAAGATAGTCCATTACTTACGCAAGCATTTAAGTTAGATATTATTGGTATTCTTTTGCCAACGCTAATAAAAGAAAAAGCTGCACTTGATTTCCAAGATAGACTTAGCAAAATTATGGCGATAGCCGACTATAAAGAGCGTCTTGCAGCGTTACAAGCATTTATAAATGATTTGGCCGGAAAAATTCTTGATCCTGCATTGAGTGTTTTATTATCTGATGCGTTGCAAAAAATATATAGCGATAGGCCGGTAGGTGATGTTGATGTTCTTGCTCAGTTAAAAGCATTGTTTGATAGTATAAAAGATAGTGCGTTTATTACGCCGGCACTAAAGGCTCAAATTAATGCAACGTTATTGCCTGCACTTAATAAAGAAAAAGAGCAGTTTGATATTCAAAATAAACTTAATGATATTTTAACAAATCCTGATTATACCTATGCGCAACGTCTTGCGGCTTTACAGGTGTTTTTAAATGAACTTAAGGGCAAGGGTTTGAGTGACACAATAAAAGGCCTTATTTCTGACGCGTTGCAAAAGATGTATAACGATCGTCCCAAAAATGATCTTGATGTGCTTGGACAATTGCAATCTTTATTAACCGGTCTTACAGCCAGCCCATTATTGACGCCAAGTTTCTTGGTTAATATGGGCAAAACAATTTTGCCAGAACTTGTGCTTGATAAACAGCTTGCTGATATTAATAAGATGCTTAATGGTATTATTGCAGGTAAAGATTCTGTTGCTGGGCTTGGGGTTTTGCAAAATGTTTTAGATAAATCTAAAGGGCTTGTGCTTGATCCTGTAACGAAAGATTTATTGCAACAAGCAACAAATCAATTGGTTAGTTTGCGTCCTCAAGATTCAGTATCGCTTGGTAAATTACAAAATTTGTTGGGACAGTTAAAGACTGGTCAATTAATATCGATTGATCAAAGCGTGCTTGATGAGGTTAATAAAGATAAGCAAGCGCAAGATTTGCGTGACCGTATTAATGCGATTTTGGCTATCGCTGATTATGCCCAACGTTTGGCAGCTTTGAAGAATATTATTGATCAGTTATTAGGCCAAACACTTCCCGATGATATAAAACAGTTGCTTGCGCGTCTTATTCAACAATTATATGATGCGCGTCCAAAAGATAATATTGCAGTACTTAAAAGTCTTGAAGATTTATTAAATAAACTTAAAGATGATACGTTATTGCTTGATCAGTTTAAAATAGGTATTAATCAAATTATGTTGCCAGGGCTTGTATCAGATAAAGCACAAGCTGAACTCAAAAATGCGTTAACACTGCCTGGTGATGCACAAAAAAATATGGGGACGCTCAAGGGGTTGCTTGATGGATCAGGTGGAAAAGTTCTTGATTCAGATACACAGAATTTAATTGATCAGTTACTTAATAAAATTTATACCGGTCGTCCAACTGATGCTGCTGGTCTTGGTAATTTGCAAAGTTTATTGGGACAATTAAAAGATAATCCAATAGTTTCACTTGATCCGGCAAAATTGCAAGATATGACGACAGTTGTTGGGCAAGAACAACTAAATAAGACGATTCAAGAAGGTGTAAATGGTTTGTTGAAAATGCCGGTTTTATCTGGTTCTGATTATCAAAATCGTTTAGTTGATTTGCAGAAATATATGCAACAGGTTGAAGGTCAGCAAGCGGGCGGGCAGTTAATAATGCCTGATACTAAAACAATTATTGGTAATGCATTACAGCAACTTTATACGAGTCGTCCAAAAACAGATTCAGCAGCTCTTGGTGCGTTGTCAGGGGTTCTTGATAGTGCTAAATTGAGTTCGTCTATTCCAGAGAATATGAAAACATCTATTGTTGGTACACTGCTGCCGTCGCTTGCCAAAGAAGATGTAAAAATAGCTGCGCAACAGGCGCTCACAAAGCCTTCTGACCCTGTATCTAATTTAGGAGCTCTACAAGCGATTGCTCAAAAAATAGGGCAAGTTTCAGATTTAACGACCACTGATCCAAAAACTCAAATGCTTATGGCGCAGCTTGTTGATAAATCGTTTAAAGAAAGACCAACTGATACCGCTGGGCTTAGAGATTTGAGCAATATGCTTGATCTTCTTAAAGATAATCCATTAATTCCGTTAGTTCAGCGTCAACAAATTACAGGGTCATTAATTCCAGTGATCGCGCAAGAATATGGTGCCAGAAATTTACAAGATCAAATTGTTGCCGCCCTTGGCCAATCAACGTATTTGGGCAAATTACAAGCTCTTGATGCTCTTTCACAACAAGATACAAAAGCGTTTATTGATCTTCTTGATCCATCAGTAAAGAAATTGTTATCACAAGCTTTGCAAGATTTGTATCAAGCGCGGCCTCTTGATCCGGCGGTTCTTGGTAGTCTTGTAACATTGTTTGGTAGATTGCAAAATAGTTTACTTTTAACGCCTGAAATGCAGCAAAATATTAAGACGTCTTTACTTGGTTCATTGGTTGCAGATAGAGATAAAGCACGTGGCGCTTCTGCTATGCCTGCAATAACAACGTCAGGCTTAACGCAACCAGGTTTGTCTATGGCCGATGCGTTGGGTAAAAAAACGGCTGATCAATCAGGGTTACTTTCAATGCCAGGAGCACAAGCTCAAGATATAAGTGGATTGCCTCGTATTGCGCAACTTACTGGACTTGGACAATTAGGCGTTGCAGCTTCAACTCAAGATGAACGTGCTTTTGAATCTGCGCTTGCAGCTGCAATGGCTCAGTTAACGACGTTGCAAAAAATAAAAGCGATTTTTGCGTTATTGCAGTCTGTTGGAGATAAAGTATTTTCTAGTCGGATACAAAATATATATGCTCAAGCGTTACAAACATTATATAACGATCGTTATGTAATGTCTCAAGTGCAACAAGCACAACAGGTGCAGCCTGTAAAGGTTCCTGCAAAAGCGAAAAAAGCTAAAGTAACTAAAAAACTTACAAAAAAATTAGCACAAAATAAAGCGACACGTGCTCAGCAGCAAAAAATTGTTGTGACTCAGGTTACTTTGTCGGTTGTTCAAAAAATTGAGTTGCTCGATGCTTTGATTAATTTGCTTATTAGTTCAGCAAATAGTAATACGCTTTCAGCCGGACAAATTGCTTATTTGAAGAATAATTTAATCCCCGCGTTGCAACGTGAACGTGAACAACTTGTTGGTACTGGTGCAAAAATTGAGCAGGCAATGGCTCAGTCTAGTTCAGCGGCAAAAATAGCAGCGCTTCAAGAGGTTGTTACCGTTGGTAAAGATATGCCACTTGGTACTGTAACCAGTGAGTCTTTAACTAAAGCGCTTGAAAATATGGTTGATGTTTCTGGTGATATAGATCCAGCAGCGTTTGCTGGTTTGGGTACACTTCTTAATCAGGCAGTGCTTGGTAAATTGCTTGATCTTGAGCAAAAGGGGTATGTGCTTGGGACGTTGTTGCCATCGCTTGGTTCAGTTCCTACGCCAGCGATGATTCAGGTTATTACTCAGTTGCCAGTGCTTAAACAAATCGATGTTCTTGAAGCTCTTATGCAAAGTGCTGGTATGGGTGTTGGAACTATTGATACTGCTACGCAAAATGCGTATGCACAGGCGATACAACAAGTAGGTTCTCGTTTGTTAGAAATGAATGCGCCAACACTTTTACGGTACCAACAAATGCTTGATGCTGCTGCTGTAAGTTCTGCACTTGCGCCGGCTCAGCAAGTATATATTGCAACTCAAGTTGCACCAACGTTGGTTAAAACGCCAACAGCTGAAATAGTAACTCAGGCGACACAAAATCAGACGATTAGTCAGCAAGCAGATGCAATAGATCAGATTGTTGCGAATTCAAAAATAACAAAGCCTGATGCTGCGGCTAAAAATGCTGTAGCATCAGTACTTGATGCGATGCTTAAAAATCTTGATAAAGTAACGTTGCTTGAAAGACAAGATATTTTTGATACGGTACGTAATGCATTAAGTGCGCCAAGTAATATTTTAACTTCAGAGCAAAAACAATATTTTAAAAATTTGCTGCAAACAGTTGCTCCTGTTCCAACGAAAGAGCGTGTAATAAGTGCTGTTCAGGGTAAAACACCCGGGCAGCAGGTTATTGCATTGCAGCAAATTGTTGGTAATAGTGTTGGAACAAAGCTTGATGCTAATGCTCAAGATGCAGTAGCAATAGCTATTCAAAATATTGTTAATAATTGGTCTAATCTTACAGAAGTTGAAAAGCAGCAAGCGTTGCAGGTTATTAGTAATTCTGTAGCTGCAGATAATAATAGTATCTCGCCAGAACAAAAAACATATTTTGCGCAAATCTTAAAGACAATAGCTCCAGCGCCAGGAGCAAAAGCAAAAACAAAAGTAACTAAAGTCGTTGCGCCAACAGCACAAAAAGTGACGAAAGCTGTCGCGGGTAAAACACCAGCACAGCAAGTAGTTGCGTTACAAAAAATAGTGGGAGCAGGTAAAGCAAGTAAGTTAGATGCAAAAGCACAAGTTGTTGTTGCGCAGACGTTACAAAATATCGTCACTAACTGGACTCAGTTATCGCCACAAGAACAGGAAACAGCGCGTCAATTATTAATAGAAGCGGTACAAGACAAAAATACAAGTTTATCGCCTGCGCAAAAAGCATCGTTTAAGCAAACAATAGCATCAGTAACGGTGCCAGCGACCGTAGCATCTGTTGCACAAGTTATTGCGAATAAAACGGTAGCTCAGCAAGCAGGAGCGCTTAAGCACATAGTGCGTGATGGGCAATTTACAAAGCCAGATGCTGCAACGCAAAATGCAATAGCGCAAGCGATGCAAGAAGTTATAAATAATATAGGTAGTCTTACAGATCAAGAAAAACAAGAAGCAATAGAGATGCTTGCCAGTGCTGTTAGTGCAGATAATAATAGTATCTCGCCAGAACAAAAAACATATTTTGCGCAAATCTTAAAGACAATAGCTCCAGCGCCAACAGTGCACGTTATCAATCAGGCAATAGTGGGTAAATCGTTGGTGCAGCAAATAGCTGCAATAAAACAAATAATAGAACAAGGGGCTACGAGTAAATTTGGCGTAGCACAACAAAACGAGATAGCCAAAGTGTTACAAAAACTAAGTGCTACGGTAGGAGCTACTGATGTGCCAGCGCTGAATGCTCTTAAGAAATTGCTTGATCAAGTTCAGAAAGCAGATGTTCTGACAAAAGAGCAAATAGCGTTTGTTGCTCAAAAAATGGCTCCGGCGCTTCAGAAAAAATTACGTTCTGCTTATTATACGAAGTTTGAAGAGCTTCAAAATATTGTAAATCGTCCTCGAGAGACTACGCTTGCGACCGGGCAACGTAAAATTGAAAAGACGATAAAAGAAATGTTCCCGTTGCGTCCCCGTGATAAGAAGTTTGAACTGGCTAAACTTGAAAACTTGTTAAGCAAGATTGGTAAAACAACGTTGGTATCTCAAGAGTTTAAGGCAAATGTTCTTGCAGGGATGGTTGAAGCGGCGCATAAAGAAGTTTATCTTGCTGATGATGTTGCTGCACGGCAAAAGGCTCAAGTGGTTTAAATATAAGTTTGGGTAATAAAACAGACAAATACCAGTAAGTTTACTAATTTTTTATAAAAATCCCATTAGATCTTTGCAAAGTGCTTGCAAATTTTAAGATGATGTGCGAACCTCATCGAAAGTAAGCAACTTTTTGACTCCCGCCCCGGAGTTTGGAGAGAGCATCTAAAAAATGTTCTCTCTTTTTTTTGTATGTCTATTAAATCCGTGTACAATACAGAGTATGTTGTGCGTGAAATACAGGTAAATAAGCATGTGAGATGCTCACGTATATGTAACATTTTGTGTAAAGTTTGTGCGAAATAGAGACACTCACGAAGCGGGAGTAAAAATGTCTGAAAATATTATGCGTACGAAAATTAAATCTATAAACTTGTCTCATATTGGTACTCAGGTTTGTATTAAGGGATGGGTGCGCAGTGTGCGTGACCAAAAAGCTTTTTTGTTTATTGTTATTAACGATGGGTCCACGCTTGCTGGCTTGCAAGTAATTGCTGATGCAGGTATTCCTGATTATTCCCAGATTTTAGAGAAATTAGCGACTGGTGCTTCAGTTTCTATTGCTGGTACAGTTGTTAAAAGTCCGGGCAAAGAACAAGCGTTTGAACTTAAAGCTGAGAAGATAACGATTATTGGTGATTGCCCATCTGACACATATTTATTGCAAAAAAAGCAACATACGTTTGAATTTTTACGTACGATCTCACATCTGCGCCCAAGAACAAATACGTTTGGTGCTGTAGCAAGAGTACGTAATGCGCTTGCGTATGCGACACATAAATTTTTTCAAGAAAATGGTTTCTTGTATGTAAATACTCCCATACTTACTCGGTCTGACTGTGAAGGTGCGGGCGAAATGTTTCGGGTAACGACGCTTGATTTAGAAAAACTTCCTAAAAATGCTGCAGGTAAAGTAGATAGTTCACAAGACTTTTTTGGCCAAAGTGCTTATTTAACTGTTTCCGGGCAATTAAATGGCGAAGTATACGCGTGCGCACTTTCAGATATATACACGTTCGGGCCAACGTTTAGAGCTGAAAATTCAAATACGTCTCGTCACTTGGCTGAATTTTGGATGATTGAACCTGAAATGGCGTTTGCTGAACTGGCTGATAACCGGGCATGTGCTGAAAATTATCTCAAGTATTGTCTTAAGTATCTTTTGGAAATATGTCATGAAGACATGGTTTTTTTTGACAAGTTTATTTCTCCAGGAATACTCGAAAAAATCACGGCGATAGCCAATGCTGATTTTGCTCATATTCCGTATACTCAAGCAATCGAGATTTTGCAAAAATGCGGCAAAAAGTTTGAGTACCCCGTAACGTGGGGTTGTGACTTACAAACAGAGCATGAGCGCTATCTTGCAGAAGAGTATTGTAAGAAGCCGGTGTTTGTCACAGACTATCCAAAAGAAATTAAATCGTTTTATATGCACCTAAATAGCGATAATAAAACAGTTGCAGCCATGGACCTGTTGGTGCCGGGCGTTGGCGAACTGATTGGTGGCAGTCAACGTGAAGCACGCTACGATGCCATTGTGCACCGTATGGACGAACTTGGTTTAAATAAAGAAGATTATTGGTGGTATCTTGAATTGCGTAAGTTTGGTTCAGTGCCACATGCTGGTTTTGGTCTTGGTTTTGAACGTCTTGTTTTGTTTGTGACTGGCATGGAAAATATACGTGACGTTATTCCGTTCCCTCGTTATCCAAAACATATCGATTTTTAATATATAAATTAATATATACGGATATTAGACCGGGGTTCTTGTCTTGTCAGAAGCCTATAGCTAAAGACAGATGAACCCCGGTTATCTGCTTCTCAGACGTAATCGCCTGATGCTTGATTTAGCACGGGGTTAAAACCCCATGCTTTAATCCCATCCCACATAAATACTTGATTTTTTTATTCCCCCTTCTGTATACCTGTAATCAAATATCTCTATTATTTCTAATAGGTTTGTTTGGGGAGAACGAGTATGAAGGTTCGGGGGCGTGCTTTCTTGATTTTTTTTATGAGCCTTATCATGTTGTATCCATGTTCTTATGGGATTAAAAAAATCGAGATTCCATTTGGGAAAACACCCGTTAGGCCGCCTGTTATTAAAGATTTAGGTTTTAGCAAACAGTCTTCTTTATTGGAAATAAAAAAAGCTCCAAAAAAATTATCACAAAACGATATAATCGAGTTGCAACATGAAATTAATAGTGTGCTTTTGTTGTTAGATTATGGCTGGCAGGTTTTTAATAGTGATCCTTCTTGCGTTCGAGTAAAGCATTTGTCAGAAATTTTAAAATTGGATGTTATGCAGTCTTTTTGTCCGTTTCTGGACGTTGAAGAAGCGTTAAGGGGGCTTGTTTTAGAGCTAGTGCATAATTTAAAATTGACTGAAAAAGTGCTTTGTCAAAAGCCAGAAAAAATGGTAACGATTAATGAATTTTATTGTTGGATAAGCGGGTATGTCCCATTTATTATATATTTTTTGGAGTTTTGTTTTAACGCTGTTTCAGGGGCTTTTTTTCATGATAGGCCTAAAGTTTTTGATGAAGAAGACCCAGATTATATTGATATAAAGGAAATTATTCAGATTTTTGAGGAGCACGTGCAATTGTATTGTAGGTTGTGTAGTGAGTCAGTGTTCCATCAGCGTAATAATAGTTTGCTCTCTCGTTCTGTTCCAATTGAAAGGGTATTTGAAGATGGTAAACAGGTTATTGAGCAAATAAAATTGAGACATAAAAAAGTTTGTGAGCTGGCGTTTGAAGAAGTTGATGAAGAAGAGCCAGAAGTAGTCGGGCATGTCTTGCATCGGGTAAATGCGTTAGATTTAGGTGAGGCGGATTTAGAAGAGGCGAATACAGGCGATGATGATTTTTTAATGGGGTGATTTTTATGATCCCTACAGTACGTTTTTTTTTGATCTTGTTAATAGTGTTTGTTTTTGTTCCTGTTCAGTCTTCTTACGGCGCTAAGAAGCTCACAATAAATGCTGGCATTAAGCGAGACGATCTCAACCAAAACCTAGAGAGAATAATCGAGCAAGACGGGGTGATTCAGCGAGATTTAGTTTTGAATACAGGTAAAAGCTGGCCTTTGGGAGGCAGTCGTCTTTTGTCACCTAAAGAAAAGCGTAAGGATCTAGGGCTTTTTTGTTTGAATGAGATTGTAACGGTTATTTCGTTGCTCAAATATGGTTTTAAAATTATTGGTGACGATCGTTATATTCATGAATTCGAGCAGGTGAAGAATGAGTTTTTTTGGAGTTTGCCTAAATCTGATAATCTTAATTTTAAAGATATTGGAAGCTGTTTTTTAGGGGCCGGGTATGAATTAATGATGATAGTCGGTGAATTGATCGGAAAATTTAAATTATCAGAAAATTTGTTTTTTCATAAAGACAAAGAAAAAAAGAGGGATCAGGACTTTTATTGTTGGTTCTCTGGTTTTACGCCATTTATAATATGTTTTTTGGATTATTGTTTAAAAAAAGAATCGGGGAATCTTTTTGCAGCGAGCCCAGAGGTTTTTGATGAAAAATCTTCTTATTATATAGATATTGAGCATGTTCTTGAGCTTTTGAATAACCGTCTTAGAGTTTATGATGAGTATCTAGATTACTTGGGGGATCCTTTTTTTGTTAACGATAAGACGAAAAAATGTCCTCTTGATCTGTGTAGGCTTATGGTGCGTAGGAAGGGACGAGAAGTTGTTGGACAGATAAAAGAACGGCATAAAAAAATGTGGGAAAACTGTAAATTTGAGGAGTATGAATAAAATACGGGTGTGTTGGAAGATTTTGAAGAGCCACAAGAAAAAGAGAGGGGCTTGCATCGGGTAAGTGAGTTTAACGGGGATGACGAAAGTTTAGGCGACAATGTTTCTGGAGGAGAAAGCCCCGGCGATGGGGATTCTGGCGTTGAAAATAAAACGACTCTCTCATTCTGTGGCCTGCCCCCATTATGTATCTTGCCGTTTAACCCATTTATAGATTGAACAATTATTGGTTAAAAGTGAACCAGCCCACGATTTTGTGTCGTGGGCTGGTGTGTTGAGTGAGTGTGGTTTAAGTTGTTTAGAATCTTATTATTATTTTTCGTTTAATTTTATTAGTTCTTTTTTTATAACTTCTCTACTTATTGCTTCATCATAGGGTTCTGCTGAGATTTCTTGGTAGATGGTCTTTATTGTTTCATCGAAAAGGTGTAACTCGAAGAATTCAGACCAATTTTTACATTTTTCATATTTCTCGAAAATAAGAATTAGTAACTCTAGCGCATTTTTTATGGCTAATTTCTTAGTGGCTTTGTTTCTGACTCTGTCAATTTCTTCTTTTGGGATAATTTTTTCAAATGTTATTCCCCATGTTATGCTTGTTTTAAATTTGATATAGGGAACCCAGATAAATGGAATAAGGGAGTCGTGAGTTAATTTTTCTGCCCAGGCGAATGAATTTTTTTTGCATTCTTTTAGGCAAGATTCAAATGGTGCTTTCTTTTCAAGCTTTTCTAAGTGAGATTTAAACCAGTATTGAAATTTTAATCGAATTATATTATAGGCGTTGGTCTCTTGTTTGAGAATTCTATCTATGTTATCTGAATTGGAATTGTTTACGCGTAGATAAATGCCGGTGTTTAGAGCTGTTTGTGCTAGCGAATTAATGATAGATATAGCTTCTTTTTTGAATTCAATAGGTGTGAAAGGGTGTTTTTTTCCTAGTTCGTTATAGAAGATTCTTGATTTAAAATAGAGGCCTATGAAATTGGTTTTATTTGCCTGTTGTTTACACCATTCGGTTGTATCCTGATTTGGAAAATCTTCATCTAGGTGATGGTATATGTATTTCATTAATTCTCTGTATTCAAATTTACTTTTTAGAAGATTAGCATCTTTGTCAGTCCAGTCTTCAAATTTATATTTTGTTTGCCCGTCATTTGTAGTTGTTTCTTGTTCGATTTCTTCTGGATTGTTTATTTCTTGTTTCATCCCATAACCGTGCGATGTTATAAAAATACCTCCAACAAGTAACAGAAGTGCAATTTTTCCAAGAGAGCGATTTGCCTTGAACATAGCAGTTTCTCCTCTGGTAACATGACCAACTTACTACTCGTGTATTATTTTTCATGCATAAATTTAGGTTACAACTCGTTCATAGCTTTTGCAATTTTTTCTGTTGCTTGAATGTAGGTTTCTGACTTACTAAAAATCAATGGTTTTCCAAAAATAATTGTAACTTTACTGCGTTTGCATGGAATATGTTTTCCACATGGTAGTACAATGTTGGCGCCGGTAATTTTAACCGGGATAACTGGAATTCCCATTTCAATCGCGACTAAGCCGGCTCCGCGCTTGAGGGGTAAAAGTTTGAGGTTTTCGCTTATTTTGCCTTCAGGAAAAATTAATATCGAATAATCTTTATCGACTAATTGTCCCATGTGATCTAACCCTTGTTTAATATTTTCATGCTCGGTGCGGGGGAAAGAAAATGAGTTAAAAATAAGTTCAGCAAGTGTGACAAGTATTTTGTGATAGTTATACAAAACATCGTGTGCTGCGGCTTGTGCTAGTTTGTAGCGTATGGCAAATGGTAGCGCCATAGTGACGACTGCGGGGTCTAGATAACTAATGTGATTGGGCATGAAAATTACTGGTCCTGAGATGTTTTGCAGGTTTTCTTGGCCTGTAACTTTTAGTTTTACAAATATTTTGAGAAATAAAAACACAGGTATTTGTATGACCATGCGCAGCATAGAAATTATGCGCCAGCGTGGCCATTTTTTTAGTGCGGGATATGTTTGTACTGGATTGTTTTCTTTTAATAAGTCTTCTAGATCTGATACTGTTGTTTGCGATGTGATTTTTGATTCTTCTATTGTTGTGCGTAGTTCTTCTTCTATGCGCATGATTAATTCTATGCGCAATAACGAATCTAGGCCAAGCTCGGGAACTACTTTTGTTTCTGGGGTTATACGTGATATTGGATTGCCGGTTAATTGTGCTAAAATACGCGTGATTGGTGTTATGTTAGATGTTGGCGTTTGTTGAGTTTGTGCGAGTGTTTCTTTGTGTTGTTTAATATGCGTCAGAACTTCGTTCTTTTTTACTTTGCGTGTTGCTGACCGTGGAAAGTCGTCATCTGGCCAGAGAGACCAGCTTGCGATTTGTTGGTATGACGTAAGTTGTGAATTAGCGCTGTCGATAATTTTTTGGCCGTTACATAAGATTGTGTTTGTGTCTGGATTTTTTTGGCACAAAAGTACCGCGTGTATCTCCATGTTTCCATCAGGTTTTTCTAGCCCCAGGACACAGCTATCTATAATATCTGGTTGCTTGTTGAGTTCTTGTTCTAAATCTTCTGGGTGTACATTTTGGCCACCGGGCCCGAGTATCATGTACGTTTTTCGGCCGCGCAAAAATAAAAAACCATCAGTATCAAGTTCTCCAATATCACCGGTTTTAAAGTAGCCGTCTGGAGTAAACGCTTCTTGGGTTTTTTCATCGTTTTTGTAGTAGCCAGTAAATATCGATGGGCCTTTTACTAATATATTGCCGTCTGTATCCAGGCGTAAGCTAACGCTTGGCATAACTTTGCCAACTGAGCACAATTTGTGTCCCTCGTACGAATTTGTTGAAATAACGGGTGACGTTTCGGTCAGGCCATAGCCTTGCATGACTTCTATGCCCAGCGCGTTCCATTTTTTTTCAAGTATCGGGTCTAGGGGTGCGCCGCCGCAAATAAAAGTCTTAAGGTGTCCGCCAAATTGTTTATGTATTTTTTTGAATAGTATTCGTGCGAGCCATTTTTGGCCAAGCTTAAGAGAGAGTTTTTGCATTTTGTGCAAAAGTTTGAGTTTGTTTTGTTGTTGCGCTGTGTCTTCTATTTTGGTCATAAAAACTTTTAAGAATTCTGGAACGGTAAACATGCGGGTGATTTTATATTGTTGTAAGAGTGGCCGTATAGCGCTAAAAGAATGGGTATAAATAATATGTGCGCCGACTGAGTAGGGGACTAAGAAGCCACCTAGTTGTTCGAGTATGTGGCTTAACGGTAAAATAGAAAGTAGGCGTTCTGACGGGCCACTAAATGGTATAAGTGGCCGTAAATCTTGTAAATTTGTATCAAGATTTTTGTGTGTAAGCATGACGCCCTTAGGTGTGCCGGTTGTACCTGATGTGTACAAAATTTCTATTAAGTCGTTTTCTGAACATGTTATAGATCTAAAATCTGAGATTTTAAATTCTTGTATTAATTCTGGAAGTAATTCGATTTTATATGTAGGTACTGTATTCATATCTATAGTGTTAGTGTGTTTGAATAAACTGTGCGAGAAAAAGAGTTTTGGGTTTGTGTGTTTAATAATACTATTAACCAGTTCGCCTGTGCTTTGGATATTTAAGGGTACGAGTATTGCCCCACGCAGTAGGCATCCCCAAAAAACACAAATCCAGTATGGTGAGTTTGGTGCGAGCAGTAAAACTTTGTCTCCCAAATTTACGTTATGTTTTTCTAAAAAAAGTGCGACTTTTTGTGCGTGTTTGTAAACTTGTCCATACGTTAATGTTACGGTTCTGTAGCCCATACGCATAGTGAGTGCAGGGTTATTTGGAAAATTTTGTGCGTTTTGTTCTAGGTACTGCGTTAAGAGCATGATTTACTCCCTGTGTTTATAGCGTTGATCGGGGTTAATCCGGTTATTTGTCTATTATACACCACAAAAAAGAGTAATTAAATTCGCGATAATAAGTAAAGAGTGTTGTTGTCCTGGGTTGAAACCCCGGCCTGGCAGGAGCTTCGTGCGTCCGCACGAGGACTGTGCAGCGTGAAGGAAGAAATTGGTTTTGTATGGTATAATAAAAAGGGCCGGTTTTGTTCCCGGCCCTACAATAGTTATGAAACTATTTTTATTGTCTTTTAACCAGCGACGACGGCATCTTTTTCACGTGTTATCCTCCCCGATGCGCCACGTTTTTTAGTCGTTCTAGGCTCTTGCTTTTTTGCAGCTTTTTTTGTGACTTCTTTGTCTGCTGCTGTGCCATCTTTATCTTCTTTTGCTGCTTCTTGTTCTGCACGTTTGTCTGCTTTTGCCATTTCGTCTTTGGTTTCTTGTTTGTCTAGGTTTTCTTCGAAGTCTTTGTATTTGTCTGCATCTTCTTTGCGTTTTGCTGTTTCTTCTTCGAATTCTGTTTTTTCTTCATCTGTTGGTTCTGCGACGGTGACTTCTTTATCAAGATTTTCGGGTTTATATTTCTTGATGAGCTCTACTTTGTTTTCTTGATCTTGACCTTCTTCATCTTGTGTTCTGAATTCTTTAAGATTCTCTTCGTCTTTGTCTACTAGAACTACATACTCATCTTCGTCTTTTGGAAGATTTATTTTGATTGTTTTTTTGACGACAACGCGAGGTTCTGTTACGCGGTATAGATAGTATGTATCTTCATCTTCAACTTTAACGCGTTGATAGACGGCTTGATATACAGGTGCATCTGATTCGTTTTCGACAAAGACAACTTCTTTACGTTCTGCTGGAACATACATTGTTACGCCAAAACTTGGGTAATACCAGAAGCTGTGATCAGGGTAGTACCAGCAGCGTGACCATGGATAGTACCATGATAATAGTCCTGGGTTGTACCAGCATCCAAAGCCTGGATAGAAGTACGCACCAAATCCGAAGTGATGTCTGTATCCCCAGAATCCAAGATCTGCTGGAGCAAAGAATGCTGCATATGGTGCGCCGACATAAAGTCCAAAGCCGAGTCCAAGGCCAAAGCCGAGAGAGAAGCCCATGAATGCTCCTGCGTATGGACTCCATCCATATCCATAGCGATAGCCCCAGCCACCACGTCCGTAGTAACCACCATGTCTATAACGTCCACCACGGCCGTAACGTCCGCCGCGTCCACCGCGTCTATAACGTCCGCCGCGTCTGAATCCGGAGCGTGTGCCTCGTCTACCACCGGCTCTACCGGCTCTACCTGCACGTCCAGCTCTGCCTGCTCTGCCTGCTCTGCCAGCTTTGCCTGCACGTCCAGCTCTGCCTTTTCCTGCAGCTCTGCCAGCTCTGCCTGCTCTACCTGCACGTCCAGCTTTGCCTGCTCTACCTGCACGTCCAGCTCTGCTTTTTCCTGCAGCTCTGCCTGCGCTTCTGGAAGAAGATTTAGAGGTGCTTCTGCTTGAAGATCTGCGACTTGAGCTGCGTGATGCTCCGCGACTTGAGCTACGGCTTGGTGAGCGACTTGATCTACTTGAGCTACGGCTTGGGGTCCTGCGGCTTGAGGATCCGCGTGAAGAGCCTCCACCACCGCGAGCCAGTAGTGTGTTTTGTGTGTCATTTATAGCGAGCGTGGTGTCAATATTCTCTGGATTATTTAGTGGAGGGCTGGCCAGAGCGGGGGAGTCTGCAAACATGAGCGCGTCTGACATTAAAAAGGCCGAAAGAACGAAAGCTCCGATGAGCTTGAGCTTCTTTCCCATTACATAGTCTCCTTTCTTTAGTTTAGGCCACGATTTTTACCCGTCGCAATACGGGGTGAAATTAGGATAGAAAAAATGGGAATCAAAAAACAAGGAGATTGCAAAAAAACAAAAGAGGAGACGAAATTTAAATTTCATCTCCTCTTCTTTAGTGGACGTTATTTGCTCAAGAAAAATATTCAACAGCCGCTTTTTCTTGTTTCTCCCGTATTGCTTGGGCGTTTTTTAGCTTTTTTATGAGTTTTTTGTTTAGAAAAGGAGCTTTTTCGAGAAGCTTAAGAATGGGTTTATCTATTTGATGTGCGACTATTGATTCAAGAATGATTTCAAGTTTTTGTATGTCTTTTTTCTTGCTCAGGTCTTTAAGTATGGTTACGAACATATTGAAAAGTTCATTTGTTCCATTATTGCCCATATTGTTCTTTTGGGTCATTGGATAAAGGGTGCTACAGAGGAAATCTATGGCTCTTTTATTATCAGCGGTCTTTATAAAAGCATCGTGTACGATGTTGTAAAAAAAATTGTGTATAACAGGGGATGTGATGACAAATTCAAGAAATTCTTTTAGTTCATCGTTTGACTCTTTTTTTGTCATGTCTATGGCAACATTTGCGAGGAGAGTTGGTAGTTTTTTTAGCTGATATAAGTCGCTTGATGATGTTGTGGGTTTAGCTGCTACCCAGAGTTCATGTGCCAGTTTTTCTTGGAGTGCGCTTGCATTGTTAAATGTTTTATTGATGGAGTCGGAGACTTCATCATACAGGGTATCGAGTGTCGTCGTTGTTTTTTTTAAAAAAGCATTGATTTCTTTGTTGTTTTTTGCTGTTTCTAAAAGAGCTGATACTAAGATTGTGATATAAGTTTCTTGTGAAAGTTTGCCTTCTTTTCTGCTTTGAGTAAAAAAGGCAATCAGTTGTTTGAGCTTTTTTGGGTTATTATCGACAAGTGTTTTTATGCTTAGGTTTAATTTTTTATGGCACAGGTCTGATATTTTGCTACCGAAATCAAATGTTGCTGGAAGGTCGAGCAAATAGAGAATGCCTGAGAAATTATCGGCTTCCATAAGGGCGTTAAAGCTTCCTAGAGCGTGTACGCGTCTGGAGCTTTCTTCTGATAGTATTTTTTGTATGTATTTTTTTGTTGTTTCTAGATCGAGTTTTTCTGTTGCAAGCTTTTGTAGGAGCTGTTCGGCTTGTTCTTTTTTTTCTGTGCTTCGATTTTCTGTTTTTATGTTTTCTGCTGGAGCAGGGCTGATGCGATTGTTTTTCCTTTTGCGAAGGTATCCGCTAAGGGTCCATCTTTCTGCCTGTATTTTTGAGAAGTTGCCGAGTCCGGCAAAGCAGACACAGAGTGTGATAAATAAGCCTGAAGATAAAAACTTGTTTTTCATAAATAATCCCGTTAAGTAACGTTTCTTGAACACTATATTGTTTTTTATTGTTTGAGTTGTTTAACGTCCAAGAATAGAAAAATGGGGCGATGAAAAACAAGAATTTAAAAAAAATAACGGGCGAGCGTTTATAAGCTCTTTGGGTTGTTCCAATATTGGTAGGATTTATTGACGAAAAGCTCGTACTCTTCTTTGTAGCTGTTGTCTTTTTTGTATATTTCACTAAAGAGTTTTGAAATAAGGGTTCGTAAAACCGTGTTTTTGCCTTCTTGCTTAAAAATATAGTCAAATAATTCATCAAAAACCAGTTTGTTACTGCTCGCTTTAAATAGAGCTTCGCTTAAAATGTTGTAAAAAAGTGTTTGTCCTGGTTCTGTGGTCATATCTATGGAACTTTTGATTTGTGGGTATAAATTCTTGAGAACAATACATTCTTTTGGCTTGGTTAAGAATTTAAAAGCTCTTTTGTTATTTTGTTCTGTATTTAAAACGTGGTCTTTTGCGGCATATTTAAGTGCTTTTGAGAGTATATGGGTGTAAGTATTAGTTGAAATTTTATTATTTTTTTTGTTTTGAGCTAAAAAGAAAAGTATCTCAGTGAGTTCGTTACTATTGGTAGTTGCATGATTTTTTAGAATAATACTTAATGTGTCAATACATGTATTTGCGATTAATTGTTCGTTGTGGGTGAGTAAAAATAAAATGCTCTTCCATTTTTCATTAAATACAAGTTTTTCAATGACGAGTGGTAGGCTTTTTGTGATATCGAATTTGTTAAATTTAAAAGAATTATCACGGTGTTGCTGTAATAGTATTTTTATTTGAAACGTTACTTGTTGTTTGTTTGGGTGTTTTTCTTGTAACTGACTTAGTAATCCAGTGGCTATGGGGTTCATTTCTTCTTCGATTTGATTTACCGTGTTGCAGCAAGAAAAACTAACGTGCATGGCTGATAAATCGCTTGTTTTAGTAGCACAGAATATTAATGCAAGTAGTGTGAGTGATGGAATTGAGAATAATAAATTCTTTTTCATAAGTTCCCCCCATTTAGATTTATATAAATTTTATAGAAGTTTTTGTGTTAAGGGGGGCATATTTTGCCACCCCTTAATCTTATTCGCTAATTTGTTTTTCGAATTTTTTTATTAGGGCTATTTTTTCATCTTTTATACTATTTGGACTATTACTTTTTTTTTCCATCTCGATCGCGTTTGCTATTGCTTCAGTTGTGAGTGTTGAATCAAGATCTTTCATGGCCAGAAATAATGCTTTGAGGTTTTTTTTGTCGATTGTTTCATCGATTGCTTTTGTTAAAATATGATTAAATTCGTCAGGAAAGCATTGTGCAATGTTTTTTAATAAACATGTTAGTAAAGAGGTCTTTATGTTTTCTGTTGCAGTTCGAATTACATACGTTATAAGACAAAATAAATTTCTATCGTTTGTTGGCGAAGAGTCTTTTTTTTGTTCTGTTTTTATAATTTTTAAGAGTTTTATTGTTGCTGTTTTATCATCCGCAATAAGTGGAAAAATTTGAGCTAATGTTTTGAACAAGAAAAAAGTTTCTTCTCTATAAGGTAACAGTGTAGTGACTGTTGTCTCAAATAAGATAGTCACTGTTTGTATTGAGTGATCTTCATATAATGTTTCGTACTTGTTTAGGGCCAAGATAATTGCTTGTGCTATTATCTCTTGAAGTATATTCACGTTTATTTTGCTATTTCTTTTGTATGGATTGATGGCATTTAGAATATTGATTATAGATTTAAATTTTTTTTTTGAGGCAAAAACTTTAAGAATCACGCTGAGATTACGTGCGCTTAATTGTGCGATTTTATTGTTTTCATGTAATAGTAAGTTTATGAGGTCTTCCCATAATTCTTTGTTTATAATTTCATTGATTGTATGTTTGTTTCTCTTTGTGATGTTTTCATTCTCTTGATTCATCATGTTTATGCGTTCTTGTCGTAGCTCTGTAAGCAATTGTGCCTGTGTTTTTTTGAGTACGGGCGTTTGTGGTGAGCTTTGAGATTTTTTATCGATTTCTGTTTCAATGTTCGATCGGCTATGGTGCATAGCGTTTAGTTCTCCGGTAAATATAGTTCCTGCGACCAGGATAAATAATAATTTTGAGAATAATAAATTCTTTTTCATAAGTTCCCCCAATGAATAATAAATTCGGTAAATAAAACAAGACCCCCAAGTAATTTATTGCAAGTAATTTGTTAACTGAATTATTTATTGTAACAGGTTTATTGCAGTCAGTCAAATACTTTAAAACAACAAAACTCTTGTTTTACCTGCTTTTGACGATATATAACTGTGTTTATACACATATTTCGTCACAAATTTTATTAAATTGAGTGTTAAACGAGTATTTTTGTGTTTTTATGGGCTTTTTTATAAAAGCGGGGATTTTATGCGAAATTCAGGAGTTTTTAGGCTTTTTGGGTGTTTTCAGATAGGTGTTTTTGGCCTAATGTGTGGTTGTTTTGGGTCTTTATGGGCTGTCGATCAAAATTTTGTTGAACAAAATTACAATAATAGTTTGGCTGGTATAAAAGAGTATGTTGGCCAGGCGTGCGTTGGTTCTGAGGCTGTGAGTGTTAAAACAGAAGATTTGATGGCTCTTTCTCGCCAGTTACAGCAAAAAAGGGGGCCCGTTTTACCAAAAATAAAAAAATATTCAGTGGTAGATTTGAATCGTCGATTTTTGCCACATAATACAGATTCCCCAAAAGTTGCTCAGTATCCAGATATTACCAAAATAGTTCAGGAAACGCGTGCTATAGATTTCGGTACTCGTGCACCACAGGCTTTGGGGGTGCAGTTTACTGGGGGGACATTTAATGATAGCGGGTATTTTCCTCCAGATTCTATGGGGGTGGTTGGCCCAACACAATTTATTGTTTTTATTAATGGGCTTTTGCGTAGTTTTAATAAAATAACGGGGCAGCCTGATGGGGTGCTTAATATTAATCCTGATGATTTTTTTCTGCCGGTTAATCCAAGTGGGCAAGCGTGTGATACGCGTATTAGATATGACCGTTTATCAAAGCGTTGGTATTTAACAGCAATTAATTTTGATGAAAAGCCAAGCAATAGAATTTTACTTGCTGTAAGTAATAGTTCTACGATAACTGCTCAAACAGTGTGGCGTTTTTTTTATATTCAGGCGCGTTCTGGCGTCTTTGCAGATTATCCAACACTTGGTATAGATGCAAATGCTCTTTATATTGGCGGCAAAACGTTTCAGTCAGAACCGACTGGGGTAGACTGGCAGGAGCAGTATGAAGACGCGTATGTTGTCAAAAAAAGTTCTTTGCTTGGGACTGGTCCTATTGTGTATACACGATTTAGTATTTTGGTTAATTTTGAGAATATCGTTGGACCGTATGTTTTACAAGGGGTTGATAATCTTAATAAAAGTGCAACTACGGGGTATTTTATAGCCGTAGATTATTTTTATTTTGGTTTATTAGTGTTTTATAAAATTGCTACTCCTGGCGGTGTGCCAAAGCTTTCTGGGCCGTTTAAATTAACGGTTCCTGATACTGCGTTTCCAATTAATGTGAATCATCTGGGAAATCAAGATACGCGTAATGGGTTGCTTGATTGCATAGACGATCGTTTAATGTGTGCACATATTAGAGGTTCGAGTTTATGGACGGTGCACAATATTGGTGTTAATAATCTCGGCTCTGGTTCAGAAAATGTAACTATAACGCGTAATGGATGCCGTTGGTATCAGATAGATATATCACAAACGTTGCCACGATTATTGCAATCAGGAACGCTTTACTCTCGGACAGCAGATAATCAGCTTACGGCACTTAATTATTGGATGCCAAGTATTATGACCTCTGGCCAAGGACATATGGCTATAGGGTGTTCTGTTGCTGGAAGTACGCATCGTGTAGATGCGGTAACAGCTGGGAGATTACGAACAAATTCGTTAGGGTCTTTGCAGGCGCCGCGTTATATAACGCAAACAGCCAGTGCGTATAATCCACCAGGAGATACCGGTGGCGGGATAACTGCTCGCCGATGGGGTGATTATTCATATACGTGTGTTGACCCAACAGATGATATGACCATGTGGACGATTCAGGAATATTGTGCGAGTACTAATACGTGGGGTGTACGTGTTGCGCAACTCAAAGCGCCACTTCCAGCTACGCCGATTAAAGCAATGCCTGCAAAAATTGCGCGTGGTAAAACATCTGTGACTGTTTCAATTCAGGGGAAAAGTGTAAGTGGTTCTGGTTTTTTTGACCCGGGTCTTGGTTTTTCTAAACGTATTCGTGCGACGGTAAGTGGTGGTGTTACAGTTAAGAGTGTCAAATACGCTAGTCCAACGTCTGTAACGTTAACGCTCTCTACTAAATTTGCAAAAGCAGGCAAGAAGACGATTACTATTATAAATCCTGATGGGCAAAAAAAGGCAACGGCTAATTTAATTCAGGTGATTTAATATTAGGATAAGAAATTTAGCTTTTTGTTTTATGCCCTTAGTAAAATGCCTTTTGATTTTAGGAAATTTTGGTCAGAGTAAATCACTGAGGATAAAAAGATGGTTAAAAAAATAATGTCAATTAAGCGTAAGAGCGTCAAAGTAGTTGCAAGAAAACATGAAAGATCTGTTATAAGGCGAGAAAGTATTTACAAAATGCTTTATTTTATATGAGTGCTTTTTTGTACTTTTTTTTCATGAAATATTCTTTTGTAATTTCGATCATACATAGCTTGGCTAGCGCCAGTGCAAAAATAATAAGCCATTCTTGTAGCCCGAGCGGGACGGTTTGGAAGAGTATTTGCATCTGGGGGACGTACACCGCAACAAGTTGTATACAGAGGCTAAAAGCGACTGCGATAAGTAACCAGATATTTGAAAAAGGGTTGGTTTTGAAGATAGACGTGCGCATACTGCGAATGGAAAAAACATAAAATAATGAATTAACCGTAATCGATGTAAAAATAATAGTACGTAACGTTTTGATGTCATACAGATTATAGTAAAATAGTATGGCATAAAGTAAAAAGAGTCCAATTTCAGTAGCTATCCCGATAATAAAAATAAGTGTTTTCATTTCGTTGTTTATAATAGATTCTGTTTTTTTTCGTGGAGATTCATGCATGATGTTTGGTTCTCCTTTTTCTATAATGAGCGCCAAGTTTGGAAAACCGTGAGTTACAAGATTTATCCATAAAATTTGTGCAGCAAGTAACGGCAACGGCAGGCCACAGAGCATTGCCCCGCCAATAAGAATAATCTCATTGAAGCTACAGGCGAGTAAATAAACAATAACTTTTCTAATATTATCAAAAATAACGCGGCCTTCGTTTACTGCACTGGTTATGGTCGCTAAATTATTATCGAGTAGAACCATGTCTGCAACTTCATGTGTTACGTCGGATCCGGAGCCAAGCGCTACGCCTATATCAGAAGCTTTGAGCGCTGGTGCATCGTTAACTCCATCGCCTGTCATGGCTACTGAGTGTCCAAGTTTTTGCCATGCTTGGACTATTTTAATTTTGTGTGCCGGTTCTACTCGGGCAAAAATACATATATCTTGAATTTTATTATGTAACTCTTGGTCAGATATGTTGTCTAGTTCTTCTCCGGTCATAATATTTTTTGGTTCTGTTGCAAGTCCAACTTGTTGTGCGATATTAATGGCTGTCTCTTTGTGATCGCCTGTAATAATTATGGTGCGTATGCCTGCTTGTTTTAATTCTTCTATTGTTTTAATAGCTTCTGGTCTGAGTGGATCTTGTATGCCGAATAAACCCAAAAGCTCTAAATTATTAAGATCTTTGGTGTCGTTTAAGTTTATGTTTTGCGCTTTTTTGTGAGCAATAGCGAGTATGCGCAGTCCATCTTGGGCCATAGCATGAAGAATAGTTTTAAATCGTTCTGTATTGCCGTTGCATAATGGCAAAATTTCTTCAGGGGCACCTTTTACGATAAGCCATTTGTTGTTATCTGCGTTATTAATTGTGTTTGTTTTGTGTACGGTTGCCATATATTTTTTGTCGGAACAAAATGGGATTTCTTGTTCACGTGTATATTTTTTTTGTATTTCAGGTATATCGAGTTTTGCTTCTTGAGCCATGCGCAAAAGTGCCTGCTCTGTACTGTTTCCAACTATTTTGTCTTTTACAAAGTATGCATCGTTATTACAAATACCTGCTATTAAAATCTCCTGTAATTCCTGGTTTTTGTCATCCCATTTTCCTGAGATATTTGTGTCGTAATTATGCGTGATAATGCGTGTTACTTGCATATGCCCTTCAGTAAGTGTTCCTGTTTTGTCTGTACAAATAATAGAAATGCTGCCGAGTGTTTCGGCTGCAACCAAGTGCCGTACAAGCGCTTTTTGTTTGAGCATGCGGTGCATGCCGATGGCTAATATAGTTGTTACGGCTATAACTAGACCTTCTGGGATTGCTGCAACAGCTAGAGCAATTGCAATAGTAATAATTTCTAAGAATGCTATTTTTTTGATTAAACCAATAAGCATTACTATGGCGATCATACTGGTGAGCAATAGTGTTAAAAACCAGCTAAAACGCGTCATTTGCTTTTGTAGCGGCGTCTCTTGTTCTTGAGTGTTTGAGACGAGCTGCGCAATTTTTCCAAGTTCTGTATTTATTCCGGTGGCGACAACCAGGCCGTAGGCCTTGCCATTAAGCACATACGTGCCTGCATATGCCATATTTGTTCGGTCACCAATGGGGCAAGTTTTTGTTATTGTCTGTACGGTTTTTTTTACGGGCACAGCTTCGCCGGTTAGTAATGCTTCGTCAATAGTACAGTCGATAACCTCTATTAAGCGAATATCTGCAGGTACGCGTGCTCCAGCAGTTAAGATAACAAGATCGCCGACAACTAAGTTTTTTGTCGCGATTTTTGTTATAGTTCCGTCACG
>JBDRBF010000012.1:0-2873 GCA_043822925.1 bacterium | reverse complement strand
CTTATATTCAGTAAAACCCCTAGATACTCAAACATTGAGATTAGTTGCCGAAGCTTCTGGTAATAAGATAATAACAGTAGAAGACCATTATCCAGAAGGCGGCATCGGCGAGGCTGTTAAGAGTGCTTTGGCTAACGAGGCGATAATGATAAAAAGCTTGGCTGTGAGCAAACTAGCGCGTTCTGGGTCACCTGAAGATTTATTGGCTTTTGTACAAATAGATGCTCAAAACATCGTAAAACAGGTGCTTGAGGCATTTTAGGGTCGTTTTGTTTTTGATTGTTTTGAAATTTGTTTTTGTTTATATGTGCGTTTTACTTGCAAAAATGGGTAAATTTGGCAAAATAACACTACTACATGAAAAAACATTGGGGCTGTAGCTCAGTTTGGTTAGAGCGTCCGTCTGTCACGCGGAAGGTCGCGGGTTCGAGTCCCGTCAGCCCCGCCAGTCATTTCTGAAGGAAATGACCGGCAAGCCAAGAAAGTTTAATCAATCAAAGAGCGCTTTTAAAAGCGCTCTTTTTGTTTTAATATTTTTTAAAAAATGGGGCCGCAAAATTACCGGGAAAACTTATGGCAAGCAAAAAGATCAATCTGTTCGATCTTACGTATCCAGAATTAGAGCAAGCGCTTATAGATGTTAATCAACCTAAATTTCGGGCACAACAATTGTGCAATTGGTTTTATAAGAATCTTGTTTCTGATACAAAACTAATGCTCAATGTTCCTCAAGACTTGAGAGCCATACTTGATAGAGAATTTTTATTAGATCTTCCTGTGATTCATGATGTTGCTCAAAGCAAAACTGATGAATCATATAAGTTTTTGTTAAAAACGCGCGATAATAACCTGATAGAATCAATTCTTATGGTTGATGGCGAACGTGCAACTATTTGTCTTTCCTGCATGATTGGTTGTCCAATGGCATGCAAATTTTGTGCAACTGGTTCTGAAGTTGGTTTTGTACGTAAGTTAACGACGTCAGAAATTGTTGGACAAGTTTTGGTTATTTTGCGTTATGCGCAAGAGCATGAATATGTACAGCGCATCACTAATATCGTGTTTATGGGTATGGGCGAGCCGTTTTTAAATAAAGAATCAGTTGAAAAAGCGATTAATATTTTTACGCACCCTAAGTGTATGGCGCTTTCTCCGGCTAAAATTTCAGTCTCTACTGCTGGCGTTGGCCCTGGTATAGCTGACTTTATAAATAAGACACAAGTTTTACTTGCTGTTTCAGTGCATTTCCCAACCAACGAACTTCGTATAAAATACATGCCGGCTAATACTAAGTTCCCGCTGGAAAATCTTATTGCTGAATTAAAAAAAATAACGCTTAAAAAACGTGATTATATATTTATCGAATATTTGCTTCTTGCAGGCGTTAACGACTCACTTGTTCAGGCAAAACAATTACATAAGCTTATTGCTGGTTTAAAAGTTAAAGTGAATCTTATTCCGTACAATCCAACTGCAACGTTACCTGGTCAAGCTCCAAGCGAAAAAGTTATTAACGAATTTGCTATGTACTTGCGTGATAAAGATATTTTTACGTCTGTACGCCGCAGCAAAGGGCTTGATATTGAAGGCGGCTGTGGCCAGTTTGTGCTTAAGCAACAATAGTAAGTTTTTCGATTTAAACGCGTCAGTTAAATTTGCTTGTATTAAATTTGTGTATAAAAAAAGACTCCGAAATTTTCGGGGTCTTTTTTATTAACTTATAAAACCTGCGTTTTATTTAATTATTATTTTTTGTTGGAATTAATTTATCAAACAAGTTGTTCGTTAATTGTTCGTACATATCAAGGCTTTTATTTACACCTATGATTGTTTTAATAGGACGCGTGATTGTTTTATTGATGGCCTCAATGATGATCCATGGAAAAAGACTCATGAAAAAACAAGCAAAATTAGAGCAATCGAGCTTGTTTGGTATGGTTAGTTTTTTTAAGAGAGCATTAAATCCAATTTCTTTTGTGATGATAGATGGGAGAGTTGGTGTAAGAAGCATTCCACGATTTTCACCTGCTAGTAGTCCTATGATGGTAAGAATAGCATTGGGTAAATTTTGAATGAAACTTAAGGGTGTATCTGGGTTTATGCTTTTAATAATAGTTATGGTGAATATCCCAAAGATCAAAATAAAAAATAATCTTTTTATGAGTAAGCGTGGGGTTGTAATTTTTTGGGATATGCCCGAGCCAAAATTATGTATAGTTCTATTTAATTTAGCATTAATTTTTCGGATATAGTTTTGGGCAATAGAGAATAGGCTGTCTAGTATTATATTTGTGATTAGTGTTTGAGTAGTACTGGGAATATATGTTGCAAGAGAAGTTATTAAAATATATGAATTGGCTTTGTTAATTTCTTCTAGGCTTTGCGTTATTGGATTTGGGATTTCTGGATATTTAATGGCATGTGTGGTACAGATGACAAAAGATGCGATTAGTATGCCTAAAACTAGTTTAAATATATTATTCATAATGGTTCCCCCATTAGTAACGTTATAACCTACATTTTTGCGTGTCTCGATTGTTTATTTAAAGCTTAATACTTAATATTTGAATATTTGGCATAGATAAATATTATCACAATAGTGCTATGCGTCAATTTTAATTGATTTTTAATGTAAAAAGTGCTTATTTTTGATTGGTTTGTAAAAACAGGGGCTTTTTTTGCTTTTTATTGAGTTTAAACTGGTTTTTAGGAGGCGTTTAGATTTAAGCCAATTTTGTGCTAGTATTAAAACATGAAAAAAACAGAAAAAAGCCCTTTTAAACTATCATTACCGTTTCAGCCCTCAGGGGATCAGCCAGGAGCTATTGCTCAGTTGGTCAAAAATAGGCCAGGTAAATCTGTGCTTTTGGGCG
>JBDRBF010000011.1:0-18967 GCA_043822925.1 bacterium | reverse complement strand
GCCTCGTTAGCCAAAGCACTCTTAACAGCCTCGCCGATGCCGCCTTCTGGATAATGGTCTTCTACTGTTATTATCTTATTACCAGAAGCTTCGGCAACTAATCTCAATGTTTGAGTATCTAGGGGTTTTACTGAATATAAGTCTATAACAGAAACAGTTATATCTTGAGCCTTAAGTATTTCGTATGCTTTAAGCGCTTCATATAACGTGATACCGGCTGCAACTATGCATGCTTTATCTTGCTTACTTTGTTTAAGTACTTTGCAGCCACCTATAACAAAATCTTCGTTTTTATCGTAAATCACCGGCAACTCGGCACGTGTTGTTCTTAAAAAAGAGATACCCGCGTGATAATTAGCCATAAGCTCTGTGAGTTTATATGCACAGACAGCGTCGCTTGGATATAACACAATCGAATCCGGGATAGCCCGCATCATGCTTATATCTTCAAGTGCCATCTGAGATGGGCCATCTTCGCCAATCGAAACCCCACAATGAGACCCACACAATCTAAGAGCATTTCGCCCAATACCAGCCATTCTAATCTGATCATGTGCGCGCGTTAAAAAAGCACCAAAAGTCGCCGCAAACGCTATCTTGCCCCGCGCCTGCAAACCAGTTGCAACGCTCACCATATTTTGTTCAGCAATAAAACACTGAATAGTACGTTCAGGAAATTCTTTTTCAAAGATCTCTGTGTACGTCGAATTTTTTACGTCTGCATCAAGCGCAAAAACATCTTTACTTGCATGCCCTAATGCAGCAAGCGCATACCCATAGGCTTTGCGAGTAGCCATTTTTTTATTCTTATCAAATAAACCCGTATTTTTATCTTGAGTTAGATCAAGCGTAATTACTTGTTTATTTTCTTGTATTTTTTCATACGTAATTTTTGCGGGCTTATTATTTTCAGGCTCCCATTTTAAACCAAAAAATTCTTGTAAATCAGCAATAACGCCACCAAGCTCGTCTTGTGTAAATGGCTTGCCATGATACCCAACTTTATCCTGAATACTTTTAAGCCCATAGCCCTTATATGTTTTAGCAATAATCATAGTGGGCGTATCTTTGGTGTGTGTTATAGCATCAAAAGCCGCAAATATTTCATCAAAATCGTGTCCATCAATAACATGCACGCGCCAACCAAAAGCCGTAAACTTATTTGCATAACCTTGCACATCATGGTCATGCGCTACGCTGCCTGTTTGACCCAAACGGTTACAATCAACAATTCCAATAAGATTATCTAATTTATAATGCGCAGCCAAATCTGCAGCTTCCCAAATAGAGCCCTCGCTTATTTCGCCGTCGCCCATCATAACATATGTATGATAATCCAATTTCTCATGCCGAGCATTAAGCGCCATGCCTACGCCTATGCCTAAGCCTTGGCCCAAAGAACCAGTTGCTGCTTCGTTATATACAAAGCGTGGCGTAGGATGCCCTTCAAAAATCGAATCTATATTACGTAAAGATAATAAATCTTGGTCTGTTATTACCCCAAGCGCTTTGTATGCTGCATACACAACCGGTACCGCATGCCCCTTGGACAAAATAAACCTATCGTTATTAGCTGCTTTTGGATTCTTAAAATCATATCTCATTTCATGAAAAAACAACGTTGCAATAATATCAGCCGCAGACAGACACGTAGTCGGATGACCAGATTTGCTTGCTGTTGTTGCACGGACAGAATCTATTCTGATATCAAGCGCTTTTTCTTGTAGTAACCGCTTTAACTCTTGAGTAAGAAGATTTTTCACGTAAGACCCTTTAATTAAGTTTATTTAAAATTTTGTTCTATTATTTGTTAAAAAATCAAAAATATACTGCGACCAGGTTTCCATGCCATCATAATAATTCTTACATTCTTCAAGCGTTAGCAATTCGCCCGTTTTTAACTCAGATTTCACAGAAATAGCATCAGAGTTACCCTTAAGCAAAAATACAAACCCCGTATGCACTTGCCCAACAGCATCTCGCTCATCATTCAACAGACCCAGCGGGATTATAGTATAAGAACCTGAATATTCAACTTCTTCAGCAAATTCCCGCGCAGCCCAGCCCATCATATCTGAACCAGTTATATCTTCTTCTCTAATATGTCCACCGATACCAAATGAGTATTTACTTTTTAAACGTGTTTCGCTTGCTGTACTTTGGCGCTGCATTAAGAAATATTTATCCTGAAAGCTAAAAACAAGATACGGAATAATTTGTTTATACGTTAAATCAAGCTCAGCTTCTGAACGCGCTATAAACTTTTTATGTTTTTCTATTACCTGCACATACTCAGCAAAATTACTAATCGCACTCAAGCCCTGTACTATTTCTTTTTTGAATAAATCAGACTTTGGAACAACCAAGATTATTTCATCTATTTTTACTGGTTTTATTATTTTTGCCTCAGAAGTCTTTTGACTTTGCTTGGCACAACGGGTAGCCATATATTTCTCCCCTTTTTAAAATTATATTATTATTTGCGTAACACAATTGTTGAGATCTTGCGACCTATCATCCCAAATTTATTTCGGGATCAAGTCTACTGGTTTCACATGCACATGTAAGCATATTTCTTGCCTTGTGGCAATATACCCCAAAAAGAGCGGCTAGAGTTTTATCCCCCCCCTACAAAATCCATCCCGTTTATTTTTAACCTAGGCTCTTTTTTACTTCTGCCATTTTTTTAGCCAGCATTTTTAACCGGTCAGACAAAAGACTAATAGCGTCGGACAAGCTCGTGATTTTTATTTTTACCTGTTTTTTCTTATCTTCTTCTAACTTTTTCTTTTGTAACTCTCCTGTCTCTTTGAGTAAACCCTCTCCGTAAAAATCCACAAAACCCTAAACAATTAATAACCCAACCAAAACTAACACCCCCTTTTGACCAAAAACAAGAGTTTCCCCTCTTCATATGCTTAAAAGAAAGAGGCAGGAGTTTTACGCCCCTGCCTCTCTCAATTTTTAAATCACTAAAACAAAAAATAGCCCCAAAAGTCGACATCGCCTAACGCTATAAAAACCCAGAAAAAATTAGCCTCCGTTTTTTTTAGTTTCCTGCTGTACTTGTCCTTGTTGTAATGATTTTTCTTGCGATGGCTCTTCTTGTAATTCTTCTTTTTTTTCAGGTACCACAAGCGCCTTTTTTTATTTTTTTGCTTTGACTAAATCTTTCCATTTTTGAACAGCATATAGCGTTATAAAAAAATCAGCTTGAGCCTGTTCTCCGCTTATTTCTTTGGCTCCCCGCTCTGGAACCCATTGCTTAGATAAGATAGCTGTATTTTGTGAAAGATAACGAGACAATCTAGCCAAGGGTTGCGCAACATCTCCCTGCTGATAAATAAGGCCAGAACGGTCATAACATCCACCGTAAATGCCATAGATTAAAAAAGCTAAGCAACGCCGCACATGTTGTTAAAGGCGAAATAAAAAATAATTTTGAAAGCTCACGAGATGAAAATCTTTTTTTATCAAGCGCAACAATATAACCACGCTCAGCGCTTACAAATAACGGAAACGCGCAAGAGTCTTGATCTTTAAATATTCCAGAGATTTCTCTGACCCCGTAAATCTTACTGGTTTATCAAGTACGGGCCGCTCTAAAACCGTTCTTTCTTTTGATTCTTTAATCATAACAGGCGCTTGATGCGTTTTAATACCACGGTAAAGCAATGCTTTATTGTTTTTTTTCGCATCCAATTCTTTCTGCAAAATATCAAAAAACAAAGATCTGGCTGATGGAGCTGATAAGTAACCAATTACGTCATCAACGCCATACTGCTGATCGTACGTTTCTTTTTGTTCAGGTATGTACGCATTATGAAGAATTTCGACATAAGCATACCGTTTTTCACGGTCTAATTTTTTAGCCTGAGAAATTAAAACTGAAATTATTCTTTTTGCCTCGTTTTTATCCGCAAAAAGCGTCGCTAATTTTACCGAAGAAAGATCTTGATCCTGCTTTTGCAAATACTCCCATAACTTTTGATTAATATGATAAAAACATGTTTTTGTGCGTGCATCATCATTAATATCAATAAAACTTTGTAGCACCTCATCTTTAGTTTGTTCTATAATTCCTCCACCGCCATCTACAATAGGAGCATCAATCAACTTCGCTGTAGCTTAACCAATGCCAGTAGCACCATATTTTGTCTCATTAAAAAGCATCTCGTCACCAAGACAATAAAGCTCGTATATTACTGTTGGGACAAAAACTACATGATAATCTGCCCCATCCAACAGCTCTCTAATTTTTTCTTGAATAAACTGCTCTTCACCATCTTCTTGTAATTTAAAAAGTTGTTTTTTTTCTTTTAAAGAAATCTTAGAAAGCTTTGCTGTGCACATTGGCCACTGGTATTTCATTAATATGTCATAAATAGCATCTTTATTTTGATCAGTTTCTGAAACTGCATGAAAATCAGTTCCTACTTGCTTAATAATCAAAAGCTCTGACTTTTACATACTGCTATTTCCCAACAAAAATAAACCTAACCAAATAAGCAGCCCAGAACTGTATCTTAACTTTTCAGCTTTAACACGTATACGTTCTCTCCCAACAAAAAATTCTCAATAAAATTTTATAAATTATTTTGTAAAAACGTGTACCAATTCGTATTCTGAGCAAAATTAGTAAGTGGATAACTCGCATCAATAGAATGGGTTGGATAATAGATAGATAGCCCTTTTGCTTTACTATACGCATTGCCAACACGATTAGCAATAATAGCCCCCCGCAATATACTACGCGCAAGCCCTATCTGTGTATTTAAACTAATTAACGATTTTTTATATGAAAGAGCAAGTTTTCTATCGAGTAAATATGTTCTCGTTTTTACCAAAAGAGCTCCATAAAACATATCTAAATCGATATAGACATCGTAATAAAACTTTGAAGAACTCTGTCGCGCATATCTAATCATATCGATTGTCTTTTGCCGCTGATTACTCTTACACTGATTCAACAATAAAACAACCTGATCTAGAGATGTTGCTATACTATTAATTTTAGTTACATCTATTGCTGACTGAGTATAATCAGAAACTTTTCCGGTATAAAAAGTCGCATAAGAAGACACAATATTTTGCGCAAGTATTGCCGGAGTTGTTGTTACAGGACTGGCAACAAGTGGACTTAAAAAGCCAGAATAATTCCAGCCTTCTACCGGTTCAAAATTTTCTGACCCAACCAAATAATTAACACTATCTCTCACCTGATAGGCAATCTCAACCATCGCCATTAAACAAGCATCCATACCAAGAACATCAAGATTTCTACCTAATATTGTTTTGACTTGTGCCATAGAACTCGCAAGGGCTTGATTATTTAAATATGTATTTTCTGAGTAATCATATAATATCCCACGCATCATGCCATACATCACACCCTGCTCAAGAGAAGAAAGCCCAAGGCGAGCAAGATCTTCAATCCCTGAGCCATGATTCCACAAATCTAACATATAGCGATCTGCTGGATAATTATTTTTTACCCACTGCATACAAGAAACAATTTCTTGTCCCGGATTTAAACCCATCTCCTGACTTAAAGAACCAACATCTATTCGCCCACCCTTTAATATTTTATAACGCCATGTTTTATTATTTCTCGGCTGATCCCACTGAACAATAATATTCACATTACTCGTTGAACCAACTTTTTGCATGTCATTAATATTATACGTAGAATAATAATACAAATCGTTATCCGACTGGATATACACGACAATAGTCCAAGCTGCGTTTGCTTTTGTCGCTTTATCTGCGCTTACTATTATTTTATTATCTTTTATATCTGTTTTACCCGTTGCAAATATAGAATCCGCAAATAACCCTGATACGAACACAGATAAAACAAGCGCACGCAAAACAAAAGGTAACTTTTTTTCACCTAACATCACACTTAACATCATATTTTTTTCTTTCGAAAAATACTTACTTCTTACTATTTTGTAAAAACGTATACCAACCCGTTTTTTGAGCAAACGTTGTCTTCTTGTAACTTGGGTGAATATTAGACTTTGGATAATAAATTGATATCCCTTGAACATCTTTATAAGTAGGCCCAGAAAGACTCGCTAAAACTGCGTTATCTAAAACTTTACGAGCAGTGACAAGTAATGCATCAAGTTTCTTTAACTCTGCAGCATCTTTTACCACTTTTATTTGTTCGTTTTTGTCTTTTATCACAGATATCTTTTGATTCATAATAATTTTTCGTATTCTATCTTGAAGAGCAACATAAAAAGAATCAAGATCTATATAATCAGGAACATACAACTCTAATACTTTCTGGCGTGCATATTTTATCATGCGCGCAATAGCTGCTTTATTTGTTTTCTCGCATACACCAATCTGTTTTATAACAGCATCTAAACTACCGGTTAAAACAATAATTTTATTAATATCAATCGCCGATAACGTAAACTTAGGATCGTAATCATCTGAACGAGATACACCATAAAAATCACTGTACGCAACAACAATACTTTGGGCCAACACATCAGGAGCAAATAAAATTGGTTGCGCAACAAGCGGCAACATAAAGCCCGCATAATCCCAACCCTTAGCGCTTTCAATGTTTTCAGATGCAACCAGATAATCAACGCTACCTTTTACTTGATATGCTATTTCAACCATTGCCATCAAACAAGCATCCATGCCCAAAATATCAAGTTTTTTTCCCAATACTTTTTTTATACCCACCATAGCTCTAGCCAGCCCCTGGTTATTCAAAAATGTATTTTGAGAATCATCATACAAAATCCCACGCTCATCACTTGCTTGTAGCGGAACTTCAGGAACATTAAACCATGATCTAGACCTATCATCGTCTACACCCCCACCATGACTTGATAAAATAAGCATATAATGCTTGGCTGGATAATTCTCTTTAGCCCACCGCATACACGCAACAAGCTCTTTTTCAGGATTCAGACCCATCTCTTGATTCAAAGATCCAACATCAATCTTGCGCCCCTTTTCCATCCTATAACGCCATGTTTTTTTATTTGCTGGCTGATCCAACTGAAGAAGAACATTGACCTGATCGATTGAACCAGCTTGTTGCATGCTATTAATACTATACCCTGCGTATGGCGCTAAATTATTATCCACTTGCATATACGTTATAATAGTCCACTCAGCCTCAATTTTTCTCTTATGAGCAAACAAAAAAATTGTAAACAAATTCAAAATAAGAAACATAAAAATACGCTTATTATCATTCCACTTCATAGCTATTCTCCTCTTGATTGACCCCTTATCGTTGTAACTTTTAACGTTACTATAAATATTTGAAACTAGACAAATCAAGAGATTGCTCTTTAAATATAAATTAAAAGCGTAACATGCACTTAATTTTTTTGGGGAAAAATCATGCAAAAATTAATCGCCATTTTTTTTACATTTACATACTTTGCAAGCACCCCTAAGATATCCCCTATGCTTCCGGTTTTACAAATAAACCCAGAACAAAAAATACATAATCAACACACTAAAAATATAGGCTTTGAGGTTAAAGCTCTTAATGGGAAAATACCCGAAAATAAAATAAAAGAAATCGAGCAAACATACTTTCTTGCTCAACAAGAAGCTTTTACAAAAAAACTATGGACTCAAAATATTAAAAGAACACAACACATCCGACATGACACAAAAACTTCCAATCAAAAAAACTTAAAGCACTTATTTAACGAGCTCATGACAGAAACACAAGAAAATCCATTTTTTTTAATCCAAGAATGCATGCAATGGAATTGCCCCCTAAATCGCAAACCAGAGCTACATATAGAACACTTTGAAATATATAAAAATTTTTTAGGTGAAAAATTCGGATACTACTCGAACCACAGAAGCTTCTTCGAAGAAAAAGTCACCGAAAAAACAAAAGAACTCTTCTCTAACAGTGAGCCCATCACCATAACTTTTTTCGCGTCGCAAAATTTATTTGCCGAAGCAAGAATTATAGAAAAAATACTAAAAAACAATATTCCAATTAAACGCATTAATTTAATAGATACAGCATATGAAAATACAACAAAATTTTTAAATCTTTGTGGTAAATGGAACATTGCCAATACCAACAATAAATACGCTTTAAATACCATAATCCAAAAAATAAAAGTATTAAACGAATGCGAAAAAGAAGAATTTACAAAAAAGCAGCAAAAAGATATTTTATTCACCCTTTTTACATGGTTCCAATTCACAAACTGGTTCAACGCAAAAAGCACTAAAAATAACGCTATAAATTTCTATTTTTATCCCAATGTTCAAAATTATCTAAAAGCAGAAAATAAAAGCCATGTAATTATAGGTATAGACTTCCAAGAACCCCTATCATACCAATCAAAATGTAATAATATAATAGAACAAAATCACCAAGCGCTAAAAGCTTTTAACACACTCCCAACATGCTTGTATACAGATGGCATAATATGCGCGCTCTATAACGATTACACACAAACGCAAAACCCTGATAGCTCCAGAGAACCTGTTTTAGAAATTATAGACCAATGGATGATTAACCCTGAAACTTCTCGCGAACATTTTTTTTATCCAAGTCTTTGTCCTGAGCAGCCTTGTAATTTGTTATAAAATTCAGCCACTGCGTCTCTTGAGCGAACTTAGTAAGCGCATACGATGGATGAATAGATGATTTTGGGAAATAAATAGAAAGCCCCTGCGCAGCTTTAAAAACACTTCCATTCATACAAACAAGAACAGCCGCCCGTATATTTTTTATAGCCTCTTTAAGAATAATCTGGAGATTTGAGCGTGCACGATTATATGGCGTATCTGCAACATGCCCTCTATTTTTTTGTCCATCTCTCGCATTTAACGTAGTAACACTCGACAAAGCTCGCAGCAAATTTTTATAGAAACAGCCCAAATCAATATAATTACCCTTATAAAAAGCTGGAGTGTCACGGCGCGCAGATACAACGACATTCTGAATCTCACTTGGTGCGAGTGTTTTACATGCATCAAGAGCTTGTAAAACAAGGTCTACATCGTTTTTTACAAGCTCTATTTTATCAAGATTAATAGCAGACTGAGTAAAAAAATTAACATTCCTATTCAACTGAGCAAAAGAGGCAACAATCTCTCGAACAAGCGCTTGCGCACCCATTGTAGGTTTTGCAACCAACGTTGAAAGAAAATCAGCATAATTCCAACCAGGAACACGCTCTACATTTTCAGATCCAACAAAATAACAAGCGTAATCTTTTATTTGATATGCAACTTCAAGCATCGCCATCAAACAAGCATCCATGCCTATAACGTCTATTTTTTTTCCATTATTTTGTGCAACAATAACACTTAACGCCCTATCAAGTTCCTGATTATTCAAAAACGTATCATTATGATAATCGTACAAAATCCCGCGCTTAAAACCAGAATCTTTAATATCTTTTTGAACAATGTTTTGTGTTTTAGATAATCGCTCTTTCTTTCTCTTAAAAAGTTTTACTTTGTCACTAGGCTCATCCAAAATACCGTTACCATGATTCCAAAGTATCAACATTAACCGTTTAGCTGGATAATTTGGCAACACCCACTGAGTCATACTACTCGTAAGTTCTTGTTCTGGATTAAGACCCATTTCTTGATTTAACGACACATTTTCAGCTATCCCATTTTTTACAATCTTATAGCGCCATGTTTTTATAAAATGTGCATCATCCACCTGCGCCAAAATATTTACGTTATCTGTCGAACCTACTTTTTGCATGACAGAAATATTACTCAAGCCAAATCTCTCTATATTATTATCTGCTTCTATGTAATTTAAAATAGTCCACTCAGCAACAGCGCTTACAGTGCTAACCTGAAACAAACATACACAAATACAGATAATTAAAAGCACATAACTATTACAAACACACTTACTTATTTTAATACGCACAATATCCCCTTTTTTTGCTATAAAAAAAGACTATAATCTTGTATGCAATTGTAATAAATAAAGATCTCAAAAATCAATAAATCGAAAAACAAAGGGCTTACTATGCAAACAAAAAAACGCGTACTACTGACCGTCTGCTTCTCGTTTTTTGCCTGCTCGCTGGTAAACATGCACGCCATGCAAAGAACATATAATTGGCTTACAAAACTTAGAAAACAAGTCCCAAACGCTTATAACACCAAGAAAAACTTCACGCGAGCAGACCCAGCAGATTATCCAACAAGCTTCCCTGCTACCATACGAGCAAAAATCTTATTTTCAATCAACCAAAACCCTGAACGAGCACAAACTCAACTAGCTATTTACCAAAATTTTTATGGCCCCAACTTCTTATCAATTGTTCTTAAATACGCATCAACAAACCAAAACAATCAAAATATTGAAACAATTAAACTCGTAAATGAATTAAAACTCGAAAAATTAAAACAGCTTCTTAAACAAAATAACCCAAAATATGACACATCTGAAGACGCCCTAAACAATCTATTACTTGAAGCAATAGAAAACGAGGACCAAAAAACTATAGAAGCTATATTTGAAGATAAAGAACTATTAGAACAAATTACATTTACAGGATTTCATGAGGCAAAAGGACGCGCAATCGAAATAAATAACCAAGAGACACTCAAAGTTTTTGACATCCTAATATCAAAAGAAATGGAGAAACTAAAAAAGAAGAAACCCAAGAAAAAAGTTTACGATATTTGAAGCATCTCAAATACAAATCTCAAATAAACAAAACTGAAACATAAAAGGGTCACTATGCAAACAAAAAAACGAATACTCATAGCTCTCACATGTGCACTCATCATAGGTACAACTCAAAATACATACAGCATGCTCAAGCCGTTTACTCATGATTACTTACCTCTCAAGCTTATTGATCAATTCTTGAAACTCAAATCGAAAAAACAAGAAATTCATCCCGGTTATTGCGATCTAGAAAGATCCATCATTTTTTCAGCTCAAAGAGGGAAACTTGAGCTCTTGAAAAAGCAAACAACTAATTTAACGCGCCTTGGGCTTGAATCTTTATGTAGAGCCCGCTTGAGCTATAAATTAGAAGATCAAATAAAAAAATTCTTGGATTTATGTATAGAAGAAAAAATAAAATACACAGACTACAGCCCTAAAACAGACAAAATTGGATATACGCTCATTTTTTTAACACAAACAAAACAAGATGATCTAATAAAACACGTTCTCAATAAAAATTTCGAGCAAATCAAAACAGATTACCTTATCAAAGCAATCTATATAGCCGCGATGAACAATCAAGAAAGTACGTTCGATGTTTTTGTGAATTTTTTACTAGAGAAACAAGAAGAGTTCTATATCTAGAAAAAAACTTAGATCATAAACAAAAATTATAATGCCTCAAAAAGAATGGATCCGCTATGCAAACAAAGAAACTTATTCTCTCAGCCATCTGTTTCTCATTCTTGGCAAGTTTACTGGGAAACGTACAGGCCATGCAAAAATCTTTTGGCCTACTTACAAAACAATTGGGCAACACAAGCCCATACATCTCTGGATGTAATTTTAACACAAGCCACCCAAATTCTTATAACCCCTCTTGTTGGCCAAACTTTAATAAAGAAAACCAAGAAATTATCTGCGACTCTGACATAGAAAAATTCAAAAACATTTTGCCCCAAATAAAAGACCGCGACAAAGAAATCAAAGAAACATTGATAAACTTAAAACTAGAAACTCTACCCATTAACGATACAGATAAAAAGCTCATTCTTGCGGCAAAAAAAGGGCTAGATAAAGAAGCAAAAACTATTCTTAAAGAAAATAAAGATCTACTAACTCATAATAGTCTGATTATGGCCCTTTTGGGTGCAACCAAAAACAACCAGGTCAACACGGCTAAAGTTCTTATAGATTGGGTAATCAAACAGTCAAAAAAACAAGAAGATAAAAAAATTTACACAAATGGCTCCTTTAGGATAATGCTCTTAATAGTCGTTTTTTGTGTATCTTTCCTTGGGCTTCAGTTTGAACGTCCTGATTACTCGAGTTTTTTTTAACAAAATTGCAATGCGAGCGATTGTTCAACGAGAACAATTGCTCGCACTACAGGGGAGAGAGAAAATTTTTTACCAATAAACAGCTTGTTGCAAAAAGCTATACCAAACAGAGTCTCTTGCAAAATCAGTCGAAGCATACGATTTGCTAATAGCCTTAGATGGATAGTAAATCGAAAGCCCTTTAGCTTTCAAGTAATATTTACCAGACACCTGTGCGACAACCGTATCTTCTATAACATCCTGAGCTGTTTTTAACGAAATTTTCAATTTATCTGTTGCTGTTTTTGTTTTACCAAGATTCTTACTTGATTGAGATTTCTCATAAAGCGATACTATTAAAGAATCAAGCTCATGGAAAAACGAATGCGCGTCAATATACGTCGGCGTACTAAAAGAAACACATTTATTACGTGCCATTTTTACCACTTGAGTAAAACCATTAAAATCAAGATCGCAACAGGATAAAATATCGCGCGCAACATTATCAATAGAAATCTTAAGCAAATTTGAATTTTCCAATTTCATAGCTGATTGCGTATAAAATTGTATTTGTTTTTTATACAATTCTTCATATACAAGTACAATTGATTGCGCAACTTCAAGAGGCGTCAACTTATTTATACCAAATGCTTGTAACAACATTTTATAGTTCCAACCATAGGCAAGTTCAACCTCTTGAGACGCAACCATATACTGAGCATAATCTTTTACTTGATACCCAACTTCAACCATTGCCATCAAACAAGCATCCATGCCTAAAACATCTATCTTCTTATTTTTTAAAACATCTGTTTTAATTATTGAAAGTGCCTTAGAAAGACTTTGATTGTTCATATATGTTCTGCTGCGCTCATTAAATAATATCCCACGGTGCTCTGCAACGCTATATAACTCAGTATTACTACGATATAAATCGGTATCGCTAAACGCGCCACCTAAATTACTTGTATTGCGAGTCGCATTAATACTTATATCAAACATATTATCATCAGCTAATATACCTGTATCAGCTTCTGTAACACCAGCTATTTGTATGCGTGGATTATTGTCAATAAAGCGCGGACTAACCATCATTACAGAATTACCCCATGCGGGATCCAAAATACCGATCCCATGGTTCCATAAAACTAAACAATATTTTTTTGCTGGATATTTGGAAACAGCCCATCGCATAGCCCCAACAAGATCTTCAGATTTATTTCCATCAGTCGGCGCTTTAAGGCACTCATCAAGTTCTAATCTGCCGTTTTCTATTCTATACCGAAATGTTCCCGGTTCACCCGCTTTGTACCACTGAACAACAACATTTACATCTTTATTAGAACCTGCGGTAGCCATATCATTAAAATTTTTATAAGCAAAAGTACTCAAAGAATTATTTGCTTGAGCATAAATTAAGATTGTCCAATCGACCTCACCCTTTGCTTTTTGCACCCCAGACGATGCATGCGTCTGAAAAGCGCCAGCAAAAACTGACACAAGAACAAATATAAAAATAGATATATGACGACGAAAAGCACTCATATTACACTTCATACCCTTCTCCCCCTTGATAATTAATTCCCCAGTTCCTACTCTCAAGCTACAAAATTAAAAGATGCGAAGTCAATATTTTATATTTGTCAATGCGAATAAAATTATCGAGCAATCAAACATGCAATTAGACATACACGTAAAAATACATATAGTATTCGATGAGTTTACGCTCTCGACTTTGCACCGCACACGCGTTAAAATAATCCATCTACGCCAAGGCTACGGCGCGACAAGTTTGTAGGCGAGCCTCCAGACCATCCAGAACGACAAGAAACAGGTTGTTTAGAAAAATAGGAAGAAACAAATCATGAGTTACGATTTTAAGTCAGTAGAAGCCAAGTGGCGCAAAAATTGGAAAGAAAACCCTTATTTTAAAACAAAAGACACAATCACCGGCAAAAAATACTACTGCTTAGATATGTTTCCCTATCCTTCAGGCGCAGGCCTGCACGTCGGACACTTAAAGGGTTATACCTTTTCAGACGTATACTCACGCATAAAATTGCTCGAAGGTTACAACGTCTTGCACCCTATGGGCTGGGACGCTTTCGGCCTACCAGCAGAAAACTATGCGATACAACAAAACCAGCATCCAAAAGAATGCACTGCCAAAAACATAGATGCTTTCAAAAAACAATTAGACATGCTTGGCGCAATATACGACTGGGATAAAGAAATTAATACAACTGACCCAGAATATTACAAATGGACCCAATGGATTTTTTTACAAATGTTCAAAGCGGGACTAGCCTACGAAGACAACATGCCTATAAACTGGTGTCCAAAATGTCTAACAGGCCTGGCTAACGAAGAAGTCGTAGCCGGAGGCTGCGATAGATGTGGCTCACAAGTTTCACAAAAAAATGTTCGCCAATGGGTTTTGCGCATCACAAAATATGCTGAAAAGCTCCTAACTGGCCTGGAAAAACTTGAGTGGGCTGAAAAAGTTAAACTCATGCAACAAAACTGGATCGGCAAAAGCGTTGGGGCTCGCGTTATTTTTACCACAGATAGCGGCCTAGACATACCTGTCTTTACCACACGCCCAGACACGCTTTTTGGCGCAACATTTATGGTTGTGGCCCCAGATCACGAAATAGTCGAACAGATTACCAAGCCAGATCAAAAAGCAGCTATTCTTGAATATCAAGAACAAATAGCCCACATGAGCGAATTTGATAGACTCTCAGACACAGCTAAAACAAAAACTGGCGTATTTACCGGTAGCTATGCTACAAACCCCGTTAACAATAAACAAATCCCAATATATCTAGCAAGTTATGTACTCAAACATTACGGCACCGGTGCCATCATGGCCGTTCCAGCCCATGACCAACGCGACTTTGATTTCGCACAAAAATATACCCTGCCTATAATTCAAGTAATTAAACCAGATAACGATGACCTCATTCATATCGATAAAAAATCAGGCCAATTAACACAAGCTTTTGATGGCGACGGAACACTTATTAATTCGCAGCAATTTGATAAACTAGAAGCAAAAGCGGCGGGAACTCAAGCCATCGTAAATTTCTTACAAGCAGCAGGCAAAGCAAAATCAGAAACAACTTACAAACTACGCGACTGGATCTTTTCTCGCCAGCGTTACTGGGGAGAACCAATCCCCCTTATTCATTGCCCTATCTGTGGCATAGTTCCAGTACCTGAAAAAGATTTGCCCGTACGCCTGCCAGATGTCCAAGAATATCAACCTACAGGTACAGGTGAGTCACCACTGGCTGGAATACCAGACTGGGTAAACACACAATGTCCACAGTGTGGAGTAAATGCAAAACGTGAAACAAACACCATGCCTCAGTGGGCTGGTTCTTCATGGTACTTTTTGCGCTATCCAAATCCAAATTTACATGACAAAGCATTTGATCCAAAAGAAATCGCACACTGGATGCCCGTAGATCTGTATGTCGGCGGCATAGAACATGCTATTTTGCATTTATTATATGCACGTTTTTACGTCAAAGTGTTGCATGATCTCGGTTTCTTGCCATTCGACGAACCATTTAAAAAGCTCTTTAATCAAGGCATGGTCTGTATGAAGTCTGAAAAAACAGGCCGTGTAGAAAAGATGTCAAAATCTAAAGGCAACGTTGTAAACCCAGACGATATTATTAAAGAATATGGCTCAGACACACTACGTATGTACATGCTCTTTATGGGGCCACCAGAGCTTGATTCTGAATGGCAATCTGATTCTATTAAGGGTATAAAAAACTGTCTTAATAGGTTGTGGGATTTTGTTGCAGACCCAACAAATATTTTACCAGCGGGAACCAAAGCAAACGAAGCCTCTTATAAACGCTTTCATCGCTTTTTAAAATCCTACCAAAAACGCTTAGATGCCTACAAAGTAAATACTGCTGTTTCAGCGATCATGGAATATTTGAACGACCTGCACTCAGAAGATCTTAAACTAGACAAAGAAATACTCACAAGCTTTTTGACCGTCGTTTCAGTAATGGCACCACACTTAGCAAGTGAGTTGCTTGAAAAATTTGTCGGAAAACAATTAAAAGATTGCACATGGCCGGTATACGATGAACAACTGGCACAAGTTAACGAGATTGAAATAGCGATACAAATTAACGGTAAATTGCGCGGCACACTTGCTTCTGCTAAAGGCTCCCGCCAACAAGAGATACAAACGCAAGCACAAGAACTTGCGGGCAAATGGCTTGAAGGTAAAGATATCGTCAAAGTTATCTTCGTCCCAGATCGCCTGATTAACTTTGTTATTAAGTAAGATTATCCTAAATTTTCGAAACATTCCTGCTCTATCATAGTACTGCCCAGCAAAGCCTTATGCAAAGCCTGGGAGTTTGTCGTAAGACCATTATAGAGGCGACTGCACAATAAACATGCAATCGCCTCTATAATTTTTAAATCAATTATCTACCGTTTATTTCGATAAATTATTCACTTTCCAAAACCAAAAAAATTCATAACTATACGCATCAATTTCTTATGAAATTTCGTAGGTATATATATCCCTGAATACACACTTTCATCAAAATGTATAGGTACAGTTTTTTTATCAAAATCAGGATTATATCGAAGATCAATACCTAAATAAAAACTCTCCGATTTCTTTAAGCCTGCTGGCCATGGGATTTGTTTTAACTTATTATATCTAAGATTAACTTCTACTAAATTTTCCAACGTATCCAAGCCTTTTATTTCTTCCAAGCCACAGTTCCCTAAACACAGACTTTTAAGTTTTTTTAACGTCGTTACATCTATTTTTTTTATTTTATACCCACTCAAATCAAGCCTCTCTATTTTATCCCCTATTTCTTCAAACACATTTAACACGACATGCTCTAAACTTACACCTTCATCCAGCGCACCAATATCTTCCGGATGCAATACGCCTGGTCGCCCGCCGTTTAAACGTTCCTTAAAATCTTTAATTATGGCCGCTGCTTTTTCAGACTCTTTTTCTGTAAATAATCTAAGCTTGTCCAGCCCACCCGCGCCCAATTTCCCACGCACCTGCCCAAGCATCTCGGCCAACAAAACATACTTACCCTTCAACACCGTCAACGATTTTGTTAAACTACCGACCTGCGCCGTAAGATCTGCTTTAAGCGCCGGCAGCATAAAAATAAAGCCTAAAACACAGAGCCCTGGCGTACAAGAACTTGACGCGCCACAAAACCATTCTTCACCATCTCTTCTCACTCGCTTATATAAAAAACCAGAAAATAATGTTTTTGGCGCATTAACAATCGAGATTAAAGCCTAAAACAGATTTCTAACCATTTTCAACAGTATGCTTTGCCGGTATGATATGTTCTAACTTATTCTAAAACAAAAACTGGCGTATTTACCGGCAGCTATGCTACAAACACCGTTAACAATAAACAAATACCAATATATCTAGCAAGTTACGTACTCAAACATTACGGCACCAGGGGGTCGCCACTAACTGGAATACCAGACTAGGTAAATACACAATGTCCACAGTATGGCAATCTGATTCTATTAAGGGTATAAAAAACTGTCTTAATAGGTTGTGGGATTTTGTTGCAGACCCAACAAATATTTTACCAGCAGGAACCAAAACAAACGAAGCCTCTTATAAACGCTTTCATCGCTTTTTAAAATCGTACCAAAAACGCTTAAACTCCTACAAGGTAAAAATATCATCAAAATTACCTTCGTCCCAGATCGCCTGATTAACTTTGTTATTAAGTAAGATTATCCTAAATTTTCGAAACATTCCTGCTCTATCATAGTATTGCCCAGCAAAGCTCTATGCAAAGCCTAGGAATCTTTTGTTAACAAGCTAATAAGCCCTCATTGGACAACAAACTATAATAATGATAAAAATAATTAAACACTTTCATATAAAATAAAAGGGAAAATATGGACAAAAAAAATCTCCTACGCAGAATCACCATTAATCCAAACGTCATGGTAGGCAAACCGGTCATCAAGGGAACGCGCTTAACTGTTCAATTTATTCTTGGCCTACTCGCACATGGACAAACAATGGACGATATAAAAAAAGAATATCCAAACATTGAACGCGAAGATATTACAGCCTGCCTCATCTTTGCAACAAAAACCCTCGATAGCTCAACTTTTTTACCTATCAACAATGAACAATCATGAAATTTCTTATTGATGAATGTACTGGACCAAGTGTCGCCCGGTGGTTAGAAGAAAACGGGTACGACGCTTTATCTATTTCAGAAAAACTTCACGGATACTCTGATACACAGGTTTTACAAAAAGCATTCTCTGAAAATCGAATACTCATCACCAACGATAAAGATTTTGGTGATATGATATTTAGGCAACAACTACCTCATCGAGGAATTATTCTCTTACGGCTAGAAGATGAACAACCACTCAATAAAATCAATACTCTTAAAAATGTATTAAAAAAACATATGCACCAAATTGCAGAAAATTTCATCGTAGTAACTGAAAAAACAATTCGAATTATTCATCAAAATATAGATGCATAAATCATATGCCATTAACTAAGCCTAAAATTAGGGAGGCGACTGCATGTTTATTGTGCCGTCGCCTCCCTAATTTTAGGCTATTTTTTTTCTATAAACTCCTGGATCACCTTCAACTTGAAATAGGTCTAAATTTTGTATCGTCTCAACAAGGCCATCTATTTTTCCTGTGTTAACATCTTTAAGATTAAGTAGCCTGAGACTCGTTAACTTCTCCAACCCATTAATAGCTGTTAAATCAGGATTACCTGAAAGATCAAGATTCTTAAGTTTTTTCAGTCCATCTGGAATTGTTATTTCAGTTAACTTATTAAACAAAAGACAAAGCGCTTTTTCATCAGCGTCAATTAGACTTATACTGGGATTTTCATTGAACTCTTTTAATTTTATTTCCTTCTTCTTTCCAGAACCCGCCGGCCCAGAAAGCCCGC